>DATNEH010000108.1:0-15874 GCA_035553015.1 Caulobacteraceae bacterium
TGGTCGTAGCCGTACCCGGGCGGCGGGCCCTGGTCGTAGCCGTAGGCCGGCGGCGGCGCCTGGCGGTAGCCGGGCGGTCCCCAGGGCTGCGCCGAGTAGCGCGGCGGACAATCGCACGGCGGCGGAGGCGGTGGCGGGCACCAGCCGCCGGCGGCCGCATCGCCCCCGTCCCAATTGCCCCCGTCCCAGTAGCCGCCCGCCAGCGCCGGCGATGCGGCGGTCAGCGTCAGCGCGGCCGCGCCCGCGGCCAGCGCCGCCATGATCTTGGTCTGCATCCCACCAGCCCCGGAAAGTTATGGTTAACCAGACCCTAACCCCCGCTCGCCCGCCTGGCGAAGCCACACGCCTGGCACGCGAGCTTGGGTGCGGCAAACCCCGCTGCTCACCCGTTGCGAAGCGTATGCGGGACGGGGCGCAACGGCGCGCCTCAGAAGTCTGAGGCGATCCCGTTCTTTTCCCAGTCGCCGTAGCGGGTGGGCTCGGGGCCGCTGGGGCCGCCTTCTTCGGGGGGCAGGTCGGCGGGTTGGGCGGCGGCTCTACGCGCTGCGGCTTCTTCGAGGGCGCGGTGGGCGGCGGGGGTGAGGGTCTTGCCGGGCGCGGCCCCGAGGTCATCGGGGGGTGGTTCGGGCTCGCTCATGGCGGCCTCTTCTAGCGCATCGCCGCGCGAAACGCGACGCGCCGGACGCGAAGCATTCCGAGCTCGGGGCTTGCGCCCGCCGCCGGAATGGGGTGATCCGGCGCGGGTGTCCGCCGATCCCGCCCGCCAGGCCGCTTTCGATCTCCTTACCGCCGCGCTCGCCCGCAAGGCCGGGCTGGAGGTGGCGCTGGAGACCGCCCGCTTCACCAGCCTCGACCCGCAGGACCGCGGGTTCGCCCGCGCGCTGGCGATGGCGGCGCTGCGCCATCTGGGTCCCATCGACCGGGCGCTGGCCACCGCGATGGAGCGGGCGCCGCCCGAGCCGGTGCGGATGATCCTGCGGCTGGGCGCCGCGCAGCTCTACTACCTCGACACGCCGACCTATGCGGCGGTCGACTCCAGCGTGGCGCTCGCCGAAGCGAGCAACGCGACGCGCGGTTTCAACGCGCTGGTCAACGCGGTGCTGCGACGGCTGGGCCGCGAGGGCGCGCCGCCCGACGATCCGGCCGCGCTGGCGCCGCCCTGGCTCTACGCCCGCTGGCGCGCGGCGTTCGGCGAGGCGGACGCGGCCGCCGTCGCCGCGATGATCGCCGCCGAGCCGGCCACCGACGTCACCCCGCGCGATCCGGCCGACGCCCCTGCCCTCGCCCGCGAGCTGATGGCCGAGCCGCTGCCTGGCGGGTCGCTGCGGCGCGCGGCGCGCGGGCGGATCGAGGACTGGCCGGGTTTCGCCGAGGGCCGCTGGTGGGTGCAGGACGCCGCCGCGGCCATCCCGGCGCGGTTGCTGGACGCGCGGCCGGGCGAGCAGGTGCTCGACCTCTGCGCCGCGCCTGGCGGCAAGGCGCTGCAGATGACGGCAGCCGGCGCGACGGTGACGGCGGTCGATCGCTCGGCGGCGCGGCTGAAGCGGCTGGAGGATGCGCTGGCGCGCACCGGGCTGGCCGCCGAGATCGTCGCCGCCGACGCCGAGACCTGGGACGACGCGCGCACGTTCGACGCCGTGCTGCTCGATGCGCCCTGCACCTCGTCGGGCACCTTCCGGCGCAATCCGGACGTTCTCTGGACGCTTGGGCCGCGCGACATCGCGAAGCTGGCCGAGGTGCAGGTCCGCTTGCTGGACGCCGCCGCACTGCGGGTGAAGCCGGGCGGGCGCCTGGTCTATTGCGTCTGTTCGCTGGAGCCCGAGGAGGGTGAGAGCCAGGCGCGCGCCTTCCTGAAACGGCGCCCGGACTTCGCCACCGCGCCCGCCGACCCCGCCGCGATCGGCGCGCCCGCCGCCAGTCTGACACCGGAAGGCTGGCTTCGCCTGCTGCCGCACCAGCTGGAGGGCGGCATGGACGGGTTCTTCGTGGCGAAGCTGGCGCGTGCGCGCTGAGTCCACGACGAGCGCGCCGCGCGGCGGTGGAGGGGGCGTGCTTGCCGCCTGCCGCGCCCGGTCTTAAGTCCCTCGCCATGGCCGACGCTCCCATCATTTCGCCTTCGATCCTGGCGGCGGACTTCGCGAAGTTGGGAGAAGAGGCGCGGGCGGTGGAGGCGGCGGGGGCCGACTGGCTGCATGTCGACGTGATGGATGGCCACTTCGTGCCCAACATCACGATCGGGCCGGACGTGGTGAAGGCAATCCGGCCGCACGTCTCCATCCCGATCGACGTGCACCTGATGATCGCGCCGGTGGATCCGTACCTGGAGGCGTTCGTGAACGCGGGCGCCGACCTCGTCACCGTGCATCCGGAGGCCGGCCCGCACCTCGACCGCACGGTCAAGCGGATCCGCGAGCTGGGGGCGAAGGCGGGCGTCGCGTTCAACCCCTCGACGCCGCCCGACACCATCCAGTGGATGCTCGACGACATCGACCTCGTCCTGGTGATGTCGGTGAACCCGGGCTTCGGCGGCCAGTCGTTCATCCGTTCGCAGGTGAACAAGATCGCCACGCTGAAGCAGATGTTCGATGCGGCCGGCTGCGACATCATCATCGAGGTCGACGGCGGGATCACGCGCGAGACCGCGCCGGACTGCGTGGCGGCAGGCGCCCGGGCGCTTGTGGCGGGCACGGCCGTGTTCAAAGGCGGGCCGGACGCCTACGCCGCCAACATCCGCGCCCTGAAGGCGGCCTGAAAGGTCATCATGCGCCCATGAAGGCGCCGATTCCCGCCCCGCTCCGCCTGCCGGCAACGGTGCTGGCCGCGCTCGAGCGGCGGGTGCGGCGCGAGTGGCGGGCGCTGCCGCCGCATCAGCTGTCGCTGGCGCTGCCGCGGCCGGACGGGCTGGGGGTGCGCCCGCGCGACGCCCGGCCCGCCGATTCAGCCGCCGGCGCGAAGCTGCTGGCCGGCGTCTTCGAGCTCGGCGGCGAGACGCTGGATGTCGGCACGGGCGGCGACCCCTGGCGGCGGGCGCCGCCCAGCCGGCGTTTCGCGGCGGCGCTGCAGAGCTTTTCCTGGATGCCGGACCTCTTGACCCAGGGCGAGCCCGGCGCGCGCGAGGGCCTGCGCCTCTGGCTGGAGTGGCGGCGCGTGTTCGGCCGCTTCGACGATTTCGCCTGGTCGGGTCTCGCGCTCGAGCGGCGCGTCTTCAACCTGGCCTGCGCGGCGGCCGAGCTGTCGCCGCTGGTCTCCGAGGCGGAGGGCGCGGCCTATGTCGACGGCCTGGCGCAGCAGGCGCGCCACCTGCTGGGCGCCCCGGACGATCCCGGGCGGGCGGCGGAGCGCGCCACGGTGGTCGCGCTGGTCGGCGCGGCGCTGGCCGGCGCGCCGGGCGAGGAGATGCGCGGCAAGGCGCTGCCGCGGCTGGCGGCCAGGCTCGGCGAGGCGGTGCTGCCCGACGGCGTCCACGCCAGCCGCTCGCCGGAGCGCGGGCTCGGCCTGCTGTTCGACCTCTTGGCGATGGACGATGCGCTCTCGCAGCTCGGCGCGCCGGCGCCGCCCGAGGTTTCGCGCGCCATCGACCGGCTGGCGGCGGCGACGCGGTTCTTCGCGCTGGCGGACGGGCGGCTCGCGGCGTTCCAGGGCGGCGAGCCGGGGCGCAAGGCCGACGTGGCCGCGGCGCTGGCGTTCGACGCCAGCCGCGAGGTCCCGCGCGCGGCGCCCTACGGCGGCTACCACCGGCTGGAGGGCGGGCCGCTGCAGCTGATCGTCGACGCCGGCGCGCCGGCCCCGGTCGCGTTCGCCGGCTCGGCCTGCGCGCAGCCGGGCGCGATCGCCGTGGCCTGCGAGGGCCGGCGGCTGATCGCCGGCTCGGCCTGGTCGGCGAAGGCGGAGGTCGGCGGCGCGCTGCGCGGGCCGGAGGGCGCTTCGTGCCTGGGCCTCGACGGCGCCTGGCCCTCCACCGTGCTGCGCCATGGCTTTCTGGCGGCGGGCGTGGCCGAGCGGCTGGAGAGCAGCCTGACCGCCGTCGCCGCCGATCGGCGCCAGGAAGGCGGCGAGACCTGGATCGACATCAGCCACGACGGCTGGCCGGGCTTCAACTGCGCGCGGCGGATCTACCTCGACGCGGCGACCGGCGAGCTGCGCGGCGAGGACGCGCTGACGCCGACGGGCCATAAGCGGACGACGCCGGCGCCGTTCACCATCCGCTTCGTGCTGGCGCCGGACGTGGCCGCGCAGGTCGCCGTGGACGGCAAGAGCGCCGTGCTGCGCCCGGCCGGCGCGCGCGGCTGGCGGCTCAGGAGCGACGCGGCCGCGACCAAGCTGGCGCAGGGCGCGCTGTTCGAGGGCGGCGAGGGCCGTGCGACCCAGGTGCTCGCCCTGCACGGCGTCGCCCAGCCGGGCGTGGAAGCGCGCGTGCGCTGGAAGCTGACACGCGACGACGGGTGAGCTATCAGCCGGCCGCGGTTGTGAGCGGGGGATTATCGGACATGGACCGGCGCAGGGTTCTGGCAGGGGCTGGCGCGCTCGGCGCGGCCGCCGCCTTGGGGTCGACCGCCGAGGCGGCGGGCGCGGCGTCCGGCTGGCGGCGCTACAAGCTGACGGCGGAGATCGACCTCGCCCAACCGGGGCCGGCGCAGCTTTGGGTCCCGCTCGCGCAGACCGCACCGGGCTACCAGACCGCCTCGGCCGCCCGCTACCACGCCAGCGGCGACGCGCGCGTGGTGAAGGACGCCCGCTATGGGGCGGCGATGCTGCGGGTCGACTGGCCGGCGGACGCGGCCGCGCGCACGGTCAAGGTCGAACAGATCGTCGCGACCCGCGATCGCGGCCTGCTGCCCGCCCGGCTCTCCGCCCATGAGCGCCGCTTGTGGACCGCGCCGCTGCCCAGCATGCCGACCGACGGCATCGTGCAGGCCACCGCCGAGCGCATTGTCGCGACCGAGACGCAGCCACGCGCCAAGGCGCGGGCGATCTACGACTGGACGGTCGACAACTGCTTCCGCGACGCGGCCGTGCGCGGCTGCGGCATCGGCGGCGTCGAGGGCATGCTGAAGAGCGGCTACCTGGGCGGCAAGTGCGCGGATATCAACAGCCTGGCGGTGGCGCTGCTGCGGGCCGCCGACCTGCCGGCCCGCGACGTCTATGGCGTCAGGCTCGGCCCGTCGAAGTTCCAGCCGGTGCTGGGCGCCAAGACCGCCGACGTCACCCACGCCCAGCACTGCCGCGCCGAGGTGTTCCTCGACGGCGAAGGCTGGCTGCCGATCGACCCGGCCGACGTGCGCAAGGTGGTGCTGGAGGCGCAGCTGCCGGTGGGTAGCCCGCAGGTGGAGGCCGAGCGCGAGCGGCTGTTCGGCAGCTGGGAGATGAACTGGGCCGGCTACAACAGCGCCACCGACATCCAGCCGCCTGGTGCGACGAAGACACCCCGCGAGCACTTCCTGATGTACCCGCTGGCGATCACGTCCGCCGGCGAAGTCGACCAGCTCGATCCCGACCAGTTCCGCTACCGGCTGACGTCCACGCCGGTGTAGCCCTCGCCCCGCGAAACGGTGGGGAGCGGGCTACTTGACTCGCCTATATACTGTGTGGCACACACTGTTTTGCATACACCATGTGAAACACACTATGCGGCGCACACGTCATGCCACTTGACGAAGACTCCTTCGAGAAGCTGCGGCTGGAGCTGCGGCGCGGCAGCCTGGTGCTGGCGGTGCTCGGGGCGCTCAAGGAGGAGCGCTACGGCTACACGCTGCGCAAGGAGCTGGCCGACGCGGGCCTGGCGATCGACGAAGGCGCGCTCTACCCGATGCTGCGGCGGCTGGAGTCGCAGGGCCTGCTGACCAGCGAGTGGCGCGAAGAGGACAAGCGCAACAAGCGCTTCTACCGCCTCTCCGGCGACGGCGCGCGGCTGCTCGCCGAGCTCGCCGACGAATGGCGGGCCATCAACCAATCCATCAACCGCCTGATCTGAACGGGAGGCCGACATGGACCTCATTGACCGCTACCTGGAAGGCATCCGCTGGCTGCTGCCGAGCGCGGAGCGTGACGACATCCTGGCCGAGCTGCGCGACGTGCTGATGACACGCCGCGAGGAGAAGCAGGCCGCGCTCGGCCGCTCGCTGACCCGCGCCGAGGACGAGGCGCTGCTGCTCGACTTCGGTAGCCCGCTCGCCGTCGCGAGCCGCTACGGGCGCCAGCGCTACATGATCGGCCCCGACGTCTACCCGGTCTACGAGCTCGTGCTGAAGATCGTGCTGGCGGTGATCGCGGTCTCGGCCGCCATCACCCTCCTCTCGGTCACGGCGTCCACCCAGGGCGACGCCGGCCAAGGCATCGTCAAGGGGCTGGACGTCGCCTGGAACGGCGCCTTCGCCAGCATCGGCGTCGTCACTGTGGTCTTCGCCGTGCTCGAGCGTAGCGGCGCGTTCAAGCAGATGACGGACCGATGGGGCGTCCGCGACCTGCCGCGCCGGCCGCGGGCGCCGCGCGTGCACCAGCCGAACTGGATCGACTGGGTGTCCGGCATCGTCTTCCATCTGCTGTTCATCCTGTGGTGGCTGGGCTTGATCCACTTCTGGCCGTCTGACATTGCGACCGAGAAAGGCGCCCGGCTGCACTTCGCCTTCGCGCCTGAACTCTCGGTGCTCTACTGGCCGGTATTGGCGGTGTCGGCGAGCGTGATCGGCGTGAACTTCATGAAGCTCGCGAGCCGCGAGTCCCGCCCGATCGGCGCCGGGCTCGACTTCCTGGTGCGGACGGCTGTGATCGTCATGGCGGCGTTCGCGCTGCACGTCGGGCATTGGGTGGCGGTGACCGGCGTCGGCATCGCCCCGATCGAGCTCGCCAAGACCCAGCTCGGCGTCAACATCGGGGCCAGGGTGACACTGATCGGGATCATTTTCGGGATGGCGCTCAGCATGGCGATCGAGGGTTGGCGGATGTTCCGTGCGCAGAAGTCCGCCCGCGCGGCCACGAACGCCTGAGACACGCGGACGCCGCGTTCCGAGCGCCCCGCCTAGCCAGCGGGGGCGCTTTTCTCTATGTTCGAGTCCGCTCGCGTGACTGGCGAAGGGTGGATCACCACCGGGGAGCGCGGGCCATCGCTAGAAGCCGCACGCCTGGGCGCCCTCTCGAATAAGGAGAACGCCATGACTGCGTCCGCATTCCCGCCTGCCCCCGACCTGGTTCCGATCCGCCGCGCGCTGATCTCGGTTTCCGACAAGACCGGCCTCGTCGAGACCGCGCGGGCGCTGGCCGCGGCCGGGGTCGAGCTGGTGTCGACTGGCGGCACCAAGGCGGCGATCGCCGCCGCCGGCCTGCCGGTCAAGGACGTCGCCGAGCTCACCGGGTTTCCGGAGATGATGGACGGGCGGGTGAAGACACTGCACCCGATCGTGCACGGCGGCCTGCTGGGCGTGCGCGATGCGCCCGAGCACGCCGCGGCGATGGCCGAGCACGGCATCGGGCCGATCGACCTGCTCTACGTGAACCTCTACCCGTTCGAGGCGACCGTCGCGCGCGGCGCCGACTTCGCCGAGTCCATCGAGAACATCGACATCGGCGGTCCGGCGATGATCCGCTCGGCGGCGAAGAACCATGGCTATGTCGCGGTCTGCACCGCGCCGGAGGACATGGCCGAGGTCCTGGAGGCCATAAGGAGCGCCGGCGGCGCCACGCTGGCGCTGCGCAAGCGCCTCGCCGCCCGCGCCTACGCACGCACCGCCGCCTACGACGCGGCGATCTCGGCCTGGTTCGCTGGGCAACTCGGCGAGACGTGGCCGACCCGCAAGTCGATCGCCGGCCAGCTGAAGCAGACCATGCGCTACGGCGAGAACCCGCACCAGGCCGCCGCGCTCTACACCTTTCCGAACCCGCGGCCAGGCGTCGCCACCGCGCGCCAGTTGCAGGGCAAGGAACTCAGCTACAACAACATCAACGACACCGACGCGGCGGTGGAGCTGGTCGCCGAGTTCGATCCGGCGGCGGGCGCGGCGGTCGCCATCATCAAGCACGCCAACCCGTGCGGCGTGGCGCTCGGCCCCGACCTGAAGACCGCCTACGAGCGGGCGCTGCAGTGCGATCCGGTCTCGGCGTTCGGCGGCATCGTGGCGGTGAATCGGCGGCTCGACCTCGCGGCCGCCTCGGAGATCTGCAAGATCTTCACCGAGGTGGTGATCGCGCCGGAGGCCGACGAGGACGCCATCAAGCGCTTCCGCCGCCGCAGCGACCTGCGTCTGCTGCTCACCGGCCAGCTGCCCGATCCGCTGGCGAAGGGCGAGACCTTCAAGTCGGTGGCCGGCGGCTTCCTGGTGCAGGCGCGCGACGACGCGCGGCTGACCGCGGCCGACCTGAAGATCGTCACCAAGCGCCAGCCGACCCCGACCGAGCTTGCCGACATGCTGTTCGCCTTCACCGTGGCCAAGCACGTCAAGTCGAACGCCATCGTGTTCGCCAAGGACGGCCAGACCGCCGGCATCGGCGCCGGCCAGATGAACCGTCGCGATTCAGCCCGCATCGCCGCGATCCGCGCCGCGGAAGCCGCCGAGCAGGCGGGCCTCCCGGAGTCGCTCGCCAAGGGCTCGGCCTGCGCCTCGGACGCCTTCTTCCCGTTCCCCGACGGTCTGTTGCAGGCGGTCGAAGCCGGCGCGACGGCGGTGATCCAGCCCGGCGGCTCGATCCGCGACGACGAGGTGATCGCCGCCGCCGACGAAGCCGGGATCACCATGGCCTTCACCGGGATCCGCGTCTTCCGGCACTGAGGCTCAGCTCCTCCTCCGCTCGGCAGGGGGAGGAGCAGCGTTGCGCCGATGGCGCGACGCGTGCGGATTGGATAAGCTTCGCCCCAAGGTCGTGGGGGAGGGTTTCGTGGCCGCAGGCGTCATCGTTCTCATCCTGGTGGTCGTCGCTCTGGTGATCACCTTCAGCGCCATCAAGATCGTGCCGCAGGGCTTCGAGTTCACCGTCGAGCGGTTCGGGCGGTACACGCGCACGCTGAAGCCGGGCATCACCGTGCTGACCCCGTTCGTCGAGGCGGTGCGCCGGCGCGTCTCGATGATGGAGCAGGTGCTGCCGGTGCCGCAGCAGGAGGTGATCACCAAGGACAACGTCGGGGTCCAGGTCGACGCCATCGTGTTCATTCAGGTGATGGACGCGGCCGCCGCGGCCTACCGCGTCGCCAACCTCAACAACGCCATCACCCAGCTGACCATGACCAACCTCAGGACCGTGGTCGGCTCGATGGACCTGGACGAGGTGCTCTCCAACCGCGACCACATCAACACGCGCCTGCTCAGCGTGATCGACGAGGCCACCGGCCCCTGGGGGGTCAAGGTGGCGCGCATCGAGATCAAGGACCTGCAGCCGCCGCCCGACATCACCAACGCGATGACCCGGCAGATGAAGGCCGAGCGCGAGCGGCGCGCGGTGATCACCGAGGCCGAGGGCGAGAAGCAGGCCGCCATCACGCGGGCCGAGGGCTCCAAGCAGTCGGCGATCCTGCAGGCCGAGGGCCGGCGCGAGGCCGCCTTCCGCGACGCCGAGGCCCGCGAGCGCTCCGCCGCCGCCGAGGCGCAGGCGACCAAGGTGGTCTCCGACGCCATCGAAGGCGGCTCGGTGAACGCGCTGAACTACTTCGTCGCGCAGAAGTACGTCGAGGCGTTCGGCAAGCTCGCCGAAGCCAACCAGCAGCGCACGGTGATCATCCCGGCCGACTTCTCCGGGATCGCGGGCTCGATCGCTGGCGTGCTGGAGCTGGTGCGCGGCGCGCAGGGCGGCCCATCGCCCGCGCCGCCGCCCCGGCCGCAGCCGCCGCGCCAGCCGCCGACGGCGGCGCCGCCCTCTTCGGGGACTTGAGACGATGGCCGAGGCCGAGGCCCTGTTCTTCGCACACCCGTTCTGGGTCTGGCTCGCGCTCGGCGGCGTCTTCCTGATCGTCGAACTGATGACCGGCTCGGGCTGGGCGCTCTGGCCGGCCGGCGCGGCCGCGGCGACCGGCGTCGTCACCATGTTCGTGCACGTGGGCTGGCCCGGCGAGGTGGTGCTGTTCGTGTTGATCGCGATCGTCGCGACCTACCTGGGCCGGCGCTTCCTGCCGCCGGCTGGCCGCGGCAAGAACGGCGACATCAACGATCCTGCGCCGCGCATCGTCGGCCGCCACGGCGAGGCGGCGGCGGCGTTCAAGGCTGGCATCGGCCGCGTCTTCGTCGACGGCAAGGAATGGGCCGCCGAGCTGGAAGGCGGCGGCGACCTGGCCGCCAAGTCCAAGGTCGAGGTGACCGAAATCCTCGGCGGCGCGCGGCTGCGAGTGAAAGCGGCGTAGCGAAGCGCCCCCTCCACCACCCGGCTGCGCCGGGCGGTCCCCCTCCCCCGCTGCGCGGGGCAGGAAAAGTCCGAGGCGGCGCCGCTACTTTCTTTCCTGCCCCGTGCAGCGAAGCGGAACGGGGGAGGTGGCGCGGCCGCGCTGAAAGCGCGACGTGACGGAGGGGCGCGGCCCCCGCTAGCGCGGCGCACGCTTGGCCAATATCCGCTGCAGCGTGCGGCGGTGCATGTTGAGGCGCCGCGCGGTTTCCGAGACGTTGTGGCCGCAGAGCTCGTAGACGCGCTGGATGTGCTCCCAGCGCACCCGATCGGCGCTCATCGGGTTTTCCGGCGGGGCGGGCGCGCCGCCCTGCGCGAGCAGCGCCTTGGCGACATCGTCGGCATCGGCCGGCTTGGAGAGGTAGTCGACCGCGCCGGCCTTCACCGCCGCGACCGCGGTGGCGATGTTGCCGTAGCCGGTCAGCATGACGATGCGCGCATCGGGCCGCGCCTCGCGCAGCGCCTCGACCACCTTCAGGCCGCTGCCGTCCTCCAGCCGCATGTCGAGCACGGCGAACGCCGGCGGGCGAGAGCGCACCGCGCTCAGCGCGTCGGACACCGACTCGACCAGCGTCGTCTCGAAGCCGCGGCTCTCCAACGCGCGGCCCAGGCGGTTGCGCAAAGGCGCGTCGTCGTCGAGGAGAAGCAGCGACTTCTCCTGCAAGGTGGCGATGGCGGTCTCGATACTCGTCATGGGCGCTCGCTCCAGTTTAGCACCGCCAGCCAAGTTCAACTTAGGCGTAGCGTAACGTCAATTCGCTCACAAGCTGCGCATTGCAAGACCTAGAACTACCTCAGGCGATTGGGGTTGCCTCGATCCGCGACCTCGGCCACCTCGCCGCGACGATCGCGCCGCCGCGCCGACCATTTCGAAACTCCACAACCGCGCCTGTACGCTCCAGCAGAGTCTTGGCGATGAAGAAACCGAGGCCCATGCCGATATGGCCGGTGCGAGAACCCTCAGCCCCCGGCCGGCTGGTCACGTAGGGCTCGCCGAGCTTGGCGAGCACCTGCGGCGAGAAGCCGGGGCCGTCGTCGCGCACCTCCACCGCGACCGTCGTCGCGTCGAAGCGCGCGGTGACCAGGATCTCGTTGCGGGCGAAGTCGAAGGCGTTCTCCACCAGCGACGTCATCGCGTGCAGCACCTCGGGCCAGCGCCAGACGTCGGGCGCCTCGACGCCAGCCGCGCCGGTGACCACCGCCTCGACCCGCACCGCTTCGGCGCCCGCATAGGGCTCGACGACCTCGCGGACGAACTGCAGCAGGCTCATCCGCTCGTGCACCTCGTCCGTGGCGTCGGGCTCCTCGGCCAGGCGACGGAGGATGTCGCGGCAGCGCTGCGCCTGGGCGATCAGGAGCTCGGCGTCCTCGCGCATGGGCCCGTCGCGGACCTCGCGCGCCATTTCCTTGGCGACCACGGCGATGGTGGCGAGCGGGGTGCCGAGCTCGTGCGCGGCGGCGGCGGCCAGCGCCCCCAGCGCCGACATCCGCTGCTCGCGCGCCAGCACGGTCTCGGTGACGTTGAGCGCCAGCTCCATCCGCGCCGCCTCGGACGCCGCTTGGTGGGCGTAGCCGGCGGCGAACGCGATGCCGAGGATCAGCGCGATGGCGAGGCCGAAGCGGTAGACGAACGGCAGCTCGAACGGCTCGCCAGCCACCCAAGGCAGCGGCAGCGCGGTGAGCGCCAGGAGGATGGTCGCGGCGATCGCCAGCCCAGCCACCGCGCCGGCGTAGCGCACCGGCAGGCTGGCGCCGGCCAGCGTCACCGGCGCGATCAGCAGCAGCGCGAACGGGTTGGCGATGCCGCCGGTGAGGTAGAGCAGCGCGGCCAGCTGGACGACGTCAAAGCCGAGCTGGGCGGCGGCCTCCCAGTCGCGCGCGGTGCGGCGGCTGATCGGGTTCAGCGTGAGCAGCAGATTGAGCCAGGCGCCGACCCCGACCACGACCGCGGCCGCCGCGTAGGGCGCAGGGAAGCGCAGCGCCTGCGCGGTCACCGCCAGGGTGATCGCCTGGCCGGCCAGCGCCAACCACCGCAGGGTGATCAGCGTGCGCACGCGCAGCCGTCCGGCGCGGGGCGCGGTGATTGCGGCGGCGGCTTGCGCGGCCGCCTGTCCCAGCGTATCCGGACCCGGCTTCACGCGGGCCGGCGTTACGGACGAAGGCGCAGATGCCATGGCCATCAATAGGTTGCAGCTTGGGCCCGCAGGGGAGCCTGGTCAAAGGCGACGTGCGCTGAAGCTTGCGCACCTGGCGAGCGCGCTGGCGCTCGGGTGGTTCCCGATGACGCTGGCCGCATGCGCCCCGCACGGCCCGGCGGCGACCCAAGGCGGTACGGCCGGCGCGGCCGCGATCGGCGGGCCGTTCACGCTGGTCGATCAGGACGGCAAGCCGGTCGACCAGCGCGTGCTGGACGGCAAGTGGAGCATCGTCTTCTTCGGCTACACCTATTGCCCGGACTTCTGCCCGACCACGCTGACCACGCTCGGCAAGGCGATGGACGCGCTGGGCCCGAAGGCGAAGGACGCGCAGGTGGTGTTCATCACGGTCGATCCGGCGCGCGACACGCCGGCGGCGCTGAAGACCTACCTTTCCAGCCGCGTGTTCCCGAAGAACATCATCGGGCTGACCGGCACGGACGCGCAGATCGCCCAGGTCGCCAAGCGCTACAAGGTCTTCTACCAGAAGGAGGGGACCGGTCCGAACTACACGATGGACCACTCCACCGCGCTCTACGTCATGGACCCGCAGGGCAATTTCCACAGCGTCATCGCCGACGGCCTGACCCCCGACCAGGATGCGCAAGCGATCTCGCAGGCGATGAGCGGGGCAGCTTAAGTCGCCAATTGCTCAAGTGCTGTGGTCGCGGCCTTGCGCCCCCTCCGTCAGCCCGCTCCGCGGTCTGCCACCCCCCGTCGTCTGCGCGACGGTGGAGGAGCGAGGTCGAGGCGCTTCGCTCCTCCACCGCACCGACAGAGCGCGGGGGAGTCGCACTTCAGGATCATGTGCCCTGCCCCGCGCACGGCGAGGATGGCGAACGTCTTGCCTCCAATCTTGTAGTCGAGCGCCAGCAGCCCCTTCGTCGCGCGCGCCTGCATTCGCTCCACAACGATCGCGCCCGGCATCGTTTCGAGGATAGGCGCCGGGCGCGCCACCGCCTTTCGCGGGTGCGACAAGCGGCGCTGCAGAATGCTGGACTCTGTTCATCTGGGTCACGATATTGTTGCGGCGCACAATACCGAGGACTCATGCTCTACACCCTGCACGAGGCGGCCTACAATTCCGCGACGCCGATCCGCATGGCGGCGCGCGCGGCGCGGGACTTCTGGGGCTCGCCGCTGAACCCGGCCAGCGCCTCGAAGTGGGGCCGAACGCTCTACGCCTCGGCCGACCTGGTCGCCAACCTGACCCGCCGCTATGGCCGCCCCGCCTGGGGCATCGACGGCGTCACCGTGAACGATCGTCCGATCGCGGTGCGAAATGAGGTGGTGTGGTCGAGCCCCTGGGTGAAGCTGCGGCGCTTCTCGCGCGAGACGGTCGGCCTGCGCCGCGCCCGCGCGCCGCTGGCCGCGCCGCCGCTGCTGATCGTCGCCCCGCTCTCCGGCCACTACGCGACGCTGCTGCGCGGCACCGTGCAGACCTTCCTGCAGGACTTCGACGTCTACGTCACCGACTGGTCGAACGCCCGCGACGTGCCGCTGATCGAGGGCCGCTTCGACTTCGACGACTACATCGACCAGGTGCGAGAGATGTTGCGCCACATCGGCGAGCGCGCGCACGTGATCGCGGTCTGCCAGCCCGGGCCGCCGGTGCTGGCCGCCGCCGCACTGATGGCCGAGGACGAAGACCCGCACCGGCCGGCCAGCGTCAGCTTCCTGGGCTCGCCGATCGACGCGCGGCTCGCCCCGACCAAGACCAACCGGCTGGCCGAAGACAAGCCGTTCTCCTGGTTCCAGCAGGCGATGATCTACACCGTGCCGCCGCCCTACCCCGGCATGCTGCGGCGCGTCTATCCCGGCTTCGTGCAGCTCTACAGCTTCATCTCGATGAACGTGGAGCGCCACCAGGCCGCCCATCAGCGTTACTTCGACCACCTGGTCGGCGGCGACGGCGACAGCGCCGAGCGGCACCGCGAGTTCTACGACGAGTACCTGTCGGTGCTGGACCTCACCGAGGAGTTCTACCTGCAGACGGTCGACGTGGTGTTCCAGCGCTACCTCTTGCCGAAGGGCGAGCTGACCCATCGCGGCCGGCCGGTGCGCCTCGACGCGATCACCGACGTGGCGCTGATGAGCGTCGAGGGCGAGAACGACGACATCTCCGGCGTCGGCCAGACCCAGGCCGTGCACGGGCTGACGCCGAACGTGCCGGACGCTCTGCACGAACTGTGGGTGCAGCCGAGGGTCGGCCACTACGGCGTCTTCAACGGCCGCCGGTTCGAGGGCGAGATCTACCCGCGCATCCGCGCCTTCATCGAGCGCGCCGAAGACGCCGTCGCGGGATAGACTGTCGGCTTCCTCGCGGATGAGGAGGCCTTGGGATCAATGGCGCGCCAACTGCTCGCGGCAGTGATCTGGTCGGCGCTGATCGGCGCGCTGGCCGGCTCGCTGATGGTGGTGATCGCCTTCAGCGAGAACCTCTCGATGCGCGTCGTCGACGAGAACGGCGCGCTCGACCTCGGCTTCCTGGCGATGCTGTTCCTGCGCTGGGCCGCGCCGATCGCGGGCGCGGCGTTCGCGCTCATCGTGGCCGGCGCGCTGACGGTGAACGTGGTGCGCTGGGCGGCGGAACGGGCGTCGCGGGCCGGACCCTAGCGCTCTGAGAACATCACCCCGCCCTTCATCTTCGTCTCGCGCGGGGCCTCGATGATGGTGACGGTCACCGCGTCGATGGGGGCGTTGAAATGCTTGACGACGGCGGCGGTGATGTCGGCGCAGAGCGCTTTCTTCTGCTCCGCCGAGCGGCCCTCGACGGCGTGGACGATGACTTCCGGCATGGCGCGGGTCCCCTGATGGCTGCGGCAAAGGCGGCGTAGCCGCTCTTCCCCGCGCTGGCGAGGGGAAGAGCGTTCACCGCGCCGCCGGATCAGGCTTCCAGGCGTAGCCGTCGCCGTGCGGGACGAGCCAGCCGACGCCGGGGAACGGGAAGTGCGGGGCGAAGATCAGCGTGTGGGCGGCGGCGAGCCGTTTCAGCTCGGCGACGCGGGTGGCGGCGGCGGCGGCCGGATCCTCGTCGATGCCGCCGCGCCAGCCAGGCTCGGCCAGGTCGACGATCGAGCTGTGCGCCGTATCGCCGATGTCCTCCAGGCGCTGACCCTGCGAGACGATCTCGTAGCCGACGTGACCGACCGAGTGGCCGTAGAGGGCGATCGGCGTGATCCCGGGCAGGATCTCCCGGCCCGGCTCGAAGGTGCGGACCTGCGCGGCGATCGCGGGCGTGATCCGGTGCGGTCCGGCCGCCGCCAGCATCGCCGCCCACTCCCGCGCGTTGAGCCAGATCGTCGCCTTCGGGAAAGCCGAGC
>DATNEH010000109.1:0-7634 GCA_035553015.1 Caulobacteraceae bacterium
ACCGATATCCACGCCGAGCTGATCGAGGCCTGCGCCCACGCCGGCAAGCCGGTGTTCTGCGAGAAGCCGGTCGACCTCGACGCCAGCCGCATCCGCCGCTGCCTGCAGGCGGTGCAGGCCGCGGGAATCCCGCTGATGATCGGCTTCAATCGCCGCTTCGACCCGAGCTTCGCCGAGGTGCGCCGCCGCATCGACGCCGGCGACATCGGCGCGGTCGAGCTGGTGACGATCGTCTCCAAGGACCCCGCCCCACCGCCGCCGGCCTACGTGGCGCGCTCTGGCGGGCTCTTCAGGGACATGATGATCCACGACCTGGACATGGCGCGGTTCCTGCTGGGCGAGGAGCCGGTGAGCGTGCGCGCGGTCGGCGCGGCGCTGGTGGACCCGGAGATCGGCGCGGCCGGCGACGTCGACACCGCCGCGGTGATCCTGCAGACCGCGTCCGGGCGCATCGCCGCGATCACCAACTCGCGCCGCGCTTCGTATGGCTACGACCAGCGGATCGAGGCGCACGGGGCGCTGGGCCTGCTGGAGGCCGGCAACCGGCGCGCCACGACCGTCACGCTGGCGAGCGCCGCCGGCTACGCGGCCGAGCCGGCGCTGCCGTTCTTCCTGGAGCGCTACGCCGAGGCCTATCGAGCCGAGCTGGCGCACTTCGCGGCAGTGGTCCGGGACGGCGCCCGGCCCTCGCCGGATGGCGACGACGGCCTGCGCGCCCAACTGCTCGCCGACGCGGCGACCGAGGCCTGGCGCAGTGGTCAGACAGTGGCTGTAGACGTCGCCCCAGGCGCTGCCTGACCGGTTCGCGCCTGCCCCACTTGGCGACGACCTCCGGTCGCGCCGCGCGGTGCGACTCAGGTCTTCCCTCCATCGACGGCGGGTTGTAGCCGCCTAGATTTGGGCGCGGCCTATCGGAGATGCGCCATGGCCTACATCGAGCGGCAGCGAGGGTCGGCGGCCGCGATCCCCGTCACGCCCGACAATTTCAATCAGGCCGAATCCGACCTGATGTTCACCGACATGGTCAAGGACGGGGCCTTCGGGAAGTTCGTCCATCACCGCGAGCCGCCACCGCTGGATTTCCCGGTGATCCGGCCGAACCGCGACACCCTCTATTCGGTCGCCATCTTCGACCTGGCCGCCGGCCCGGTCACGGTGACGATGCCGGACGCCGCCGGTCGCTTCATGTCGATGCAGGTGGTCGACGAGGAACAGTACGCCCCGGCCGTCTACTACGGCGCCGGCGTCCACACGCTGACCCGCGCGGCGATCGGCACCCGCTACGTGACGGTCGGGATCCGCACCCTGGTCGATCTGCGCGATCCCGGCGACGTGCGCCAGGCGCACGCGCTGCAGGACGCCATCCGCGTGGCGCAACCGGGCGGCCCGGGCCGCTTCGAGCCGCCGCGTTTCGACCAGGTCAGCCAGTCGAAGGTGCGCGAGGCGCTGCTGGCCCTGGCCGAGACGATGACCGAGACCCGGCGCGCGTTCGGACCGCGCGGCGAGGTCGATCCGATCCATCACCTGATCGGCACGGCGATGGGCTTCGGCGGCAATCCGGAGAAGGACGCGCTCTACCTGAACGTCACGCCGGCCGCGAACGACGGGCGCACCGTCTACCGGCTGACCGCGAAGGACGTGCCGGTCGACGCCTTCTGGTCGATCAGCGTCTATGACGCGCACGGGCATTTCCGGAAGAATGACCTCGACGCCTATTCGCTGAACAACCTCACCGCGGTGAAGGACGCGGATGGGTCGGTGAGCGTGCAGTTCGGCGGCTGTGAGGCGGGCGCCGCGCCCAACTGCCTGCCGATCATGCCCGGCTGGAATTACCTGGTGCGCCTCTATCGACCGCGCCCCGAAATCCTCGACGGCCGCTGGACTTTCCCGGAAGCGAGCCCGGTGCACTGACGCCGACGGGCTGAGGCGGGCGGTCCCGCCTTGGCGATTCCGCCTGAAGCATCCTGCTCCTAGGCCGGCTCGTGGTTGCGGATGTTGACCACGATCGAGGCGATCAGCTCGGCCTTGGGGCGGTAGACCTTGCGGAAGCGCCCGGCGTCCCAACCGCAGCCGCCGCAGGCGCACGGGCCGCCGGCATGGCAGGTGGGCGTCAGCTCGCGCAGCCGCACGCTGAGGCCGTCGCCGACCGGGCGGATGCTGTCGATGGTGTAGAGGCCGCCGAGGTCCGGCATCACCTGGCTCTCGGGTCGGCGCGGACGGTCGTCGACGCACTCGACGATGTCGCCGTTGATGAAGTCACGCACGGGAGTGGGTCGCCTCGTTTCTTGGTTCGTTCCCCGCCCGGCGGCGCTGGGCGTCGGTGCGAGGCGCGCGAACCGTAGCTGCGCACGGCACGACTCGCTCTGTGGCGAAGTGAAGCTGGCCACATTTTCGCCACGTTTGAGCTGCGGCGGTCGCAAGCCCGCTAAAGTACGGGGCCGGGATGCGGAGGGCGCCTGTCGGATGACGCCGTCATGACGGCCGCTGGCGACGCTGCCCAGCCGCAACCCATTCGGCGAGCAAAGGCACGAGCGAGGCTGCGCCTTGTCCGCGGAAGCGCCCGAGGTTGACCAGCAACCAGCTGCCCATCGAATTGCCTTCCAGGATCACGGGACCTGTATCGGTGAGCACCACGTCCCAGCTGATGACGGGCGCCGGCGGAATTGCGCTCGCCGCAACGAGCGTCGCCCGCACGGCGGCCTCGAAGCCTTCCAGCAGACGTCCCTCGATCTTCGCTCCGTTCCAGGGCACGCTCGCAAGCCGGCGCCTGGGTTCGGCAAACAAGACGGCGGCGTGCAGTCGTCCAGTCGCGGCGTCGATGGGGGCGCGAAGGTCCCTGGTCAGGTAGCTGCTCGCCGGATTGCCGGGAACCGGTATCGCCAGGAACGCATCGTGCAGGAAGGGCGCGGCGCCCGGTCGCCGGGCCGTGGTGATGCGCAGCACGGGCGGCCGCTCGGCCTCCAGAAAGCCGTCGAGACTCCTGGCGCCGCGCAGCCACGGCTGCACCAGCCTTTGCTGACGGGCGCCTTGCAACCTCCCACTGAACTGTTCCCAGCTCACCTCCTTGCCATTGAGACGCCAGCGACCGGCGGCCAGCGGCTCCGCCATGATGAGCCCGCTCGATCCGAAACCGCGCGGGAGCTTGATCACCAGCCCGGCCTTGGCGTCGCGCACAGGCGCCAGGTCCCGCTCGGCGCAGCCCGGCTCGATGATCGCGAGCGTCTCCGGCACAGCCACCCCGGCGGCGCGCAGGGTTTCGGCGGTGGCGAGCTTGTCCGCGAGAGTGGCGTGGCCGGCGGGGTCTCCCAGACCCGACAGCAGCAGCGACATCGCGCGATTGCCCAGCTCGACCCGTTCGCCGAACAGTTCACGCCAAAGCCAGGCCTCGCGCGGCCCCGTTCCTGCCATCAAGCAGTCAAGGAAGACCGTGCCAAAAGCCGCATGCGGAGGAGCGCGCGAGAACCGGTAAGCTCTGAAGAACGCGAACGGCAGCCAGGCTGCGCGCGCGCCGGCCAGGACCAGCCGAGCAATCGGCGCGGGCAGCCGCCGCTTCACATGATCGCCGATACTCCTGAACAGCAACCGCCGCTCATCCTTCGGCGAGGCCCAGCCACGCCCGTCGAGCGGTAGTCGGGCGCTCAGCCAGCCGATCACGAGCGTGGCGGCGCGAAGAGACGGATCACGCGTTCGATCCCGTGGTGCGGCGTAGGAAATGGCCGGCCGAGAGGCCGCGCAGCAACGCGAGGCGGTAAGGCTCGGCCACCTCGTGGTTGTTCCACCCGGATTGCGGCCAGTCGCGCATCAGTTGCTGCATGCGCTCGGTGGCCAGCGCCGCCGAAGCCGGCGCGCAGGCCGCCAATCGCTCCACTTCGGCCGCGATCTCGTCGCGGGCGGCCGTCATCCCTTCGTGCCAGTCAGCCGCCTGGTAGCCCTTCAGCGGCGCGTCGAGCACTGCGGCTGGCAGCCGGTCGGCGAGCGCTCGCCGGCTCAGCGCGCGCGGCGTCCCGTCCCGCATGAACTGGTCGGTTGGCGTAGCCAGACAGAATTCCACCAGGCGCCGGTCGGCTGTCGGGTCGCGTGTGTCGATCCCCCAGCCCGCGAGAATGCCCTTTTGGACACAGCCGCGGTCGCCCCGGCGCAGCGCGTGCATGCGCACATGATAGCCATCCTTCCAGGGGCGATAGGCCAGATCCTGATGGCGCGCCTTGGCCCGCGCCTCGAGGTCGAGTTCCTGGACCCGGGAAGGGCGGATCATCGAGTAGGCGTACAGGTCGTGCTCCGACGCGTCGTTGATGCGGCGCGCCAGCTTCCAGAACCAGGCGGGAGACCAGGGACCGAGCGAGCGGGCCAGCACGCTCACCCAGCGCACGGCTTGCGTCCTGTGCAGTCCGCTGGCCTCGCGCAGCCAGCGGATGAGACGCCCGGCGCGGATCAGCTCCGGCAGCAGCTCGGCGCCGGTGTAGCTGAGCGTGATGTTGCCCATGCCGCCGGTCAGCAGCACCGAGAGGCCGCGATCGCGCGCCGCGTCGTTGATCGCGTCGCCCCAGACCATGTTGCAGAGATTGAGCCCCGGGCGCTCGTAGAGGAAGAAGTTGCGGTCGAGGTTGCGCAACGGCGAACGGCCGTTCGTGCGGATCAGCACGTGCTCCATGTTGGGGTACATGGCCGCCGTCGCCGCCGCGAGCGGCCCCTCGTCGACCAGCCGCGGCTTGCGGGAGGTGTCGACGTAGCCTTCGCGCGGGACCGAGGTGAAGGCGTGGACGCGGCCCCCACGCTCGGCCAGCAGCCGCGCCGCGGTCGCGGCCACGCTGGAGCTGTCGTACCCTGAGCTCAGATGCGCAGCGACGTCGCGCTCGCCGCGCACGCAGGCGGCCACCGCCTGGTCGAGGTGGGCGCGCAGGCCCTCGGCGTACTCGTCCGGAGACTTCAGCTTCAGTGTCGCGCGGCCGGGCCGCCAGTGCCTGGTGACCTCGAGCTTGTCCGGTTCGATGACCACGTAGGTCCCCGCCTCGACCTTCTCGATGGCCTGGAAGAAGGTCTGCGTGCCCCAGTCCGGGGTGAGCAGCAGCAGCTCGGAGACCTTCTCCTCGTCGGCCGCGTAGGGGATCTCCGGCAGCGCGTGGAGACCCTTGGGCATGGTGGCGAAGGCGAAGAAGCCGGCGCCGCGGTGATAGTAGAGCGGGCGCATGCCCACCGAGTCCTTGGCCAGCACCAGCCGGCGGCGCCGCGGCTCCCAGACGGCGCAGCCGAAGACGCCATAGATGCGATCGAACGCGTCCACGCCCCAGCGCTCGTAGGCGTGCAGCATCACGTCCGCATCGCTCAGGGCCTGCAGTCGCCGGGCGTCGATGCCGAGCGCGCGGGCGAGCTCGTCGCGGTTGTCGACCCGGGCGTCGGCGACGAGCACGGCGCCGCTCTCGCCGACCAGCGGCTGCCGGTCGTAGGCGTCCTCGGGCAGCAGCCGCTTCAGGCTGCGGCCAAGCGCGATATCGCCGTCGCTCCAGCTGTCCGAGGCGTCGGGCCCGTAGATCCGTAGCGCGCCCAGCATCCGCTCGCAGCCCTCGGCCGCATCGGGGCGCCCGTCGAAGCGCCACAGGCCGGCGATCGCCGTCATCGCTGCGCCCGCTCCACGCTGATCGCCACCGCCGCCGGCGCTTGCCTGACCACTCGTCGACGCCTTGTCGCTGTTACCACCGGAAGCTATAGAGGCCCGGCTGGATCGGGCCAAGATGCGGGCGCTCGGCCGGCGTCGGCTCGCCTCACGGCGTGATTCAAGTCCAGGCGACGAGAGCGCACCCAGCCGTGAAATCAGCTCAGTCGTGACCGCGCATCAGGCAACTCCCTCGACCGGGCGCGGGGCGGACGTCGATCCGCGCTCCATGCTGCTGATCACGCTCGACTCCTGCCGGCATGACACATTCGTGGCCGCCGATGCGCCGAACCTGAAGGCGGTCGGCGCGCAGGTGCATCGCGTGCAGGCGCCCAGCCACTTCACCTATGCCTCGCACATGGCCATGTGGGTTGGCGTGACGCCCGGCGTGGCCGAGCGGGCCGAGCCCTACCTCAACCCGAAGTTCGCGAAATTCTTCCGCATCTCGAACGGCGCGCGCCGCGCCTACGGCCCGTCCGCGTTCGAGCTGGAGGGTCGCAACATCGTCGACGGGTTCCGGCAGGCCGGCTACCGCACGATCGGTTGCGGCGCGCTCGGATGGTTCAATCCGGCGACGCCGGCCGGCGCGGTGGTCACGGCGGATTTCGAGCGCATCGCCCACTTCGGCTGGCCCTGGTCGGTCGAAGCGCAGGTCGCCTGGCTGCTGGCCGAGCTGGACGCCGCCGCGGGCGAGCCGGTGTTCGCGTTCCTGAACGTCGGCGAGACCCACGCGCCTTATTGGCACGAAGGCGCATCCTGGTCCCGCGATGACAATCCGTGCCAGCCGTTCCAGACCGTCGACCGCCGCGCCGACTGTGCGGCGCGCCAGCGCGCCTGCCTGGAGCACGTCGATGTTGCGCTGGCGCCGCTCCTGGCCCGATTCGCCGGCGCCTCGACGGTCGTAACCGCCGACCACGGCGACTGCTGGGGCGAGGACGGCATCTGGGAGCATGGCGTCAGCCATCCGGCGACGCTGACCGTGCCGCTCGTGTTCAGGGTGGAGGCCGGGATCGACAGGGCCCGCGCGCGCCTGCACGCCGCCGAGAGCGCCTACGCGTCGAACCGCGACGCCGCGTCCGAATCGCCGCCGCCAGCGCGGCGCGAGAGGCTGGTGGAACCGGTGGCGCTCGACTCGGTCGTGACCCTGCGCGAGGATCTGGTCTGCACGGAGATCGACGGTGAGGTGCTTATCGTGGACGCGGTCAGTGGCCAATATCATGGCTGCGGCGCCACAGGCAGCCACATAGTTCAGCTGCTGGCCGACGGGACGCGCATCGATGATGTTGTGGGCGCGTTAATGGGAATGTATAACATTGATCGCCAAACGTGCGTGGAGGAGGTGCTCGCCTTCCTGCAAGCGCTGGACGAGAAATGCTTGCTGACGAACCGAGTGCGCGAGTAGAAGCTTAAAGTCTGAACCTCTCTGGTTGCGAAAATAAGAGGGCGCAATGGTCGATCCCAAAGATACCAACGAGCGGACTGTCGAGACCGGAGCGGGCCTGGAACAGGCCGCACGCAAAGCGTGGATGAAGCCGCGCCTCGAGACATTCAGCGTCACCGAGGAGACGCGGAATGGCCTCGGCAACACCACGCTTGACGGCGCCGGGGGCGGCTCCATCTCCTGACGTCGGCTCGGGTAGCGCAGCCTCGCCGGCTACTGCCGGCGGCGCTTGGCTAGGCTTTGCTCGCCGCAGCGTGATACGCGCCAGCCGTCGGCTGGCGCTTGCGCGCAGTCAGCAAAGTTCAGGCCCACGTAGCACTGTCGCTCCGTTTGGCGGCTATTTCCTCAGGTGAGCCGGATTGGCGGCGGTCATCGCCGAGTTTGCGCTCGACACCACAATCGCTAGTTGCCCAGCGGCAGACTTGATCAACCGCGCATCAACGGGCAATGTCCCGCGACGCATGGTGATCTGCCGGTCATCGGCGGTATTGCGAAGGCGATCGCCTCTTCGCGAGCGTGGGGCGAGCGGGAATTCGTACGAAT
>DATNEH010000110.1:0-19465 GCA_035553015.1 Caulobacteraceae bacterium
ACCATCCGCGACGAATTCTTTCCGGGCTACCACGCCGACTCGGCCAGCATCGGCGTCGAAGGGCGCTGGACGCTGTTCTCGGGCGGCCTCGTGGCCGGCAAGATCAGCGAGGCGGCGGCCGGGCGCAGCGCCGCGGACGCCACGCTCGAGCAGACGCGCGAGGCAGTGCGCGAATCCGCGATAGAGGCCTGGCACGGCCTGGCGACGTCCCGCTCGGTCGCGACCGCGGCGCAGGCGCAGGCCGCCGCGGCCGACGCAGCGCTGGCCAGCGTGCGCGAGGAGGTGCGGGTGGGCGAGAAGCCGGTGCTCGACCTGCTCGACGCCGAGCGCGAGGCGCTCGCCGACCACCTGGGCGCGTTGCGGGCCGATGCCAGCGTCGTGGTGGCGACTTACAGGCTCAAGGCGACGCTCGGCGATCCGCTTTGAGCCGCGCGGGGCCCGCGCCGCCGAGCATCAGTTCCGGCGCAGCTTCACCTGCGTGGTCGCGCCGCCATCCTTCAGCTCGCCGGACCACGCGCCCGTCGGGTCCGGTCGCAGGCTGATGACCATGGCCGACTGCCCGGGCGCCGCGTTCAGCGTGATGGTCAGCGCGGTGGGGGTGCGGGCGATCTGGTCGATCAGGCCGATGTCGCCGGGCGTAGAGGCCTTGCGCAGGTCGCGCCAGACGCCCTCGACCGCGCCCTGCCCGCCCGGCTTGTCGACCAGCTCGAACGCGAGGATCGGCGTCCCCGCCGCGGAGACCAGCGTCCACGCGCCGTCGAGCGGGCCCTGCAACGCCTGGGCGGCGGCGGCCGAGCTGCGGATGCGCGCGTCGACCGCGTTGTCGATGTCGGGCTGCGCGGCCGCGGCCATCGGCGCGAGGGCCGAGACCGCCGCTGCAACTGCAAAGATGACGCCCCCCCGCATTCAGATCGCTCAGGCGGGCGCGTCGGCCGCGGCGACGGCGGCCGCCAGCTCGAGCAGGCGGCGCGCTTCGGCCAGGTGCAGGTGCTCGGCGAGCCGCCCGTTCACCCTGAGCGCGCCCTTGCCCTCGTTGGCCGGGTCGGCGAACGCCGCCACCACCGCGGCGGCCCACTCGACCTCCTCGGGCGGCGGCGCGAAGGCGCGGTTGCAGATCGCCAGGTGGCTCGGGTGGATCAGGCTCTTGCCGTCGAAGCCGAAGTCGGCCCCCTGCCGGCACACCGCCTCCAGCGCCGCGAGGTCGTCGATCTCGTTGTGGACGCCGTCGAGGATGACGAGGTCGTGGGCGCGCGCGGCGGCGACCGACTGGCTGAGGAACGGCAGGAACGCCTCGCGGCCCGGCGTCTGGCGCGCCTTCATCTCCTTGGCGAGGTCGTTGACGCCCATCACGAAGGCCGCCAGCCGCGTCGTGGCGGCCGCCGCGCCGATCTCGTTGAGCGCGAACATCGCCGGGCAGGTCTCGATCATCGCCCATAGCCGCGTGGCGGCCGGCGCGGCCTTCAGCGCCGTGTCATAGGCGGCGACATCGGCCGCCGAGTTCACCTTCGGAACCACCACAGCGTGCGGCCCGGCTTCGGCAGCGGCGGCCAGGTCGTCCGCGCCCCAGGGCGTGGAGAGCCCATTGACGCGGATCGCCACCTCGCGGCGGCCGAAGCCGCCGGCCTTCACCGCGGCCACGGCGGCGGCCCGCGCGTCGGGCTTCATTTCCGGGGCGACGGCGTCCTCCAGATCGAGGATCACCACGTCGCAGGGGAGCTGGCGCGCCTTCTCCACCGCGCGGGCGTTGGAGGCGGGCATGTAGAGGGCGCTGCGGCGGGGACGGGCGGAGGGTTGCATGCGGCGCGCAAGCTCCGCTGGCGGCGCAGCGGCGACAAGCCCTAAAATGCCCGGCAAGATGATGTCATGAACGATCGCGTCGACCCCGATTCCCGCAACGTGCTGGGCGGCGAGCTCATGCCCTGCTCCAACCGGCCGCTGACCGGCTTCTTCCGCAACGGCTGCTGCGAGACCTCGGCCGAGGACGTCGGCATGCACACGGTCTGCGCGGTGATGACGGCCGAGTTCCTGGAATTCTCCGCCAGCGTCGGCAACGACCTGACGACGCCGCACCCGGATTTCCATTTCCCCGGCCTGAAGCCCGGCGACCGCTGGTGCCTCTGCGCGCCGCGCTGGAAGGAGGCGCTCGACGCCGGCGTCGCCCCGCCCGTGGTGCTGGAAGCCACCCATGAGGAAACGCTGGCGATCACCCCGCTGGGGGTCCTGAAGGACTATGCGGTGGACGCTTAGCGGCGGCGGTCAGCCCAGCGGATAGCTCCGCTCCAGCCGGTAGGACGCGCCCTCGTCGCCGAGGTGGCTGGAGTAGAGGCCGAAGCTGGTCACCCTGAACGGCGGCGACTTCAGGAGGTTGTGGCCCTGGATCCAGGCGGCGACGCGGCCGGGGTCGGCGCGGCGCAGGTAGGCCAGCGTGACGTGCGGTTTCCAGACGCGGCGGTCGGCCGGCAGCCCGGCGCGGCGCGCGGCGGTCTCGCAACGCGCGGCGAGGTGCTGCAGCGGCGCGTTGTTTGCGACGCCGGCCCAGACGGCATGCGGATCGCCGCCGTCCTGGAACGCGCCGACGCCCTCCAGCGTCAGCGTCAGCGCCCCGCCGGTGACGGCGCCCAGCTCGGCATCGAGGTCGTCGGCCGAGCTTTCAGCGATCTCGCCGAAGAAGCGCAGTGTGATGTGGAGGGGCCCGGCGGGCCGCCACCGGGCGCCAGGCAGGCCCTGCTGGCGCCGCGTCAGCGCCGCGCCGATCTCGTCGGGGACGGCGATCGCGGCGAAGAGGCGGATCATCGCCGCGGTTTGGCCGGATGGCCGCCCGGTGCGTGGGCGCCCAGCGACTTGGCCACCAGCGGGGCGAGCCGGCCGGCGATCACCTTCACGCCGGCGGCGCTCGGGTGGACGCCGTCGCGTTGGCGCAGGCCCGGGCCGACGCCGGCCATCAGGTCCGGATAGAGCGGCGCGTGCTCGGCGGCGGCCACCGCCGGGAAGACGGCGTTGAAGTCGTGCGCGTAGTGGGCGCCCACTGCTTTCGGCGCGCTCTGGCCGGCCAGCACCACGATGATCCGCCGCGCCTTGAGGCGCTTGACGATCGCTTCGAGGTTGGCGCGCGTGGTCTTCGGATCGAGCCCTTGCAAGAGGTCGTTGCCGCCCAGTGCGACGAGGCAGACCGCGGTGTCGGGCTGCACCGAGAAGTCGAGTCGCGCCAGGCCGTCGGCTGTGGTGTCGCCGGAGACGCCGGCCCCGCGCACCACCGCCGCGACGCGCAGGCGCTTCAGCGCGGCCTCGAGCTGCGCGGGCAGCGCCGCGGCGGCCGGCAGGCCGAGCCCGGCGGTGATCGAGTCGCCCAGGATCGTCACGACCTTGCGCCTCGGCGCGGCCCACGCCGGGGCGGCGGCCAGCGCGGCGAAGCCGGCGATGAAGGCGCGGCGGATGAAGAATCGGTCAGGTGATCGGCGCATCTGAGCGCCCTATGTAGGCGAAGACCGCCCCTTCCGGCGAGCAGCCGCCTCAGGAGCCTGGCGAGAAACGATGTACGACGCCTCCAAGCCGGGCGCCCCGCTGACCCTCGACGACGTCTGGCTGACGCTTCCATCGGCGGCCGGGCCGGTGGAGATCCTGCGCGGCGTCGACTTCGGCGTCGAACCGGGCGAGCGGGTCGCGGTGGTCGGCCCGTCGGGCTCCGGCAAGTCGACGCTGCTGGCTATCGCCGCCGGCCTGGAGCGGCCCAGCAAGGGCAAGGTGCGGCTGCTCGGCAAGGAGCTGTCGCGGCTCGGCGAGGACGGCCGCGCGCGGCTGCGGCGCGGGCGCGTCTCGCTGGTGTTCCAGGCCTTCCACCTGCTGCCCAACATGACCGCCGAAGAAAACGTCGCCGCGCCGCTGGAGATCGCCGGCGCGCCGAAGGCCGGCGCGACCGCACGCGCGTGGCTGGACCGCGTCGGGTTGCAGGACCGGCTGACGCACTATCCGCACCAGCTCTCCGGCGGCGAGCAGCAGCGCGTCGCGCTGGCCCGCGCGCTCGCCTGCCGCCCGGCCCTGCTGTTCGCCGACGAGCCGACCGGCAACCTCGACCAGGCCAACGCAGCCCACGTCGCCGACCTGATCTTCGAGCTGGCCGCCGCGACCGAGGCGGCGCTGGTGTTGGTCACCCACGACGAGCGCCTGGCCGCCCGCGCCGACCGCGTCGTGCGCATGGCCGGCGGCAAGATCGCGGCATGATCCCGCTCTCGCTCCGTTTCGCCGTTCGCGAGCTGCGGGCCGGGGTGCGCGGGTTCCGCATCTTCCTGGCCTGCCTGGCGCTGGGGGTGGGCGCGATCGCGGCGGCTGGGTCGACGGCCGAGGCGTTCCGGGCCGGGCTGGCCTCGCAGGCCGCCGAGATCCTCGGCGGCGACGTCGCGGTCGACATGCCGCTCAGGGAATTCACCCCGAAGGAGCAGACGGCGTTCGCCGCACTCGGCCGCGTCTCCTACGCAGCCGCCAGCCGGGCGATGGCCGAGGCCCCGTCCGGCGCGCGCCGGCTGGTGGAGCTGCGCGGGGTCAGCGAGACCTATCCGCTGGTCGGCCAGGTGACGCTCAGCGGCGCGTCGTCCGTGCAGGCGGCGCTCGCGCCAGCGGGCGATGCGGCCGGCGTCGCCGTCGAACAACCGCTGCTCGACCGGCTAGGCCTGAGGCTCGGCGACCGGTTCCTGATCGGCAACGTGCCCGTCGTGGCGCGCGCCGTGCTGCTCGGCGAGCCGGACCGGCTGTCGCGCGGCTTCAACCTCGGGCCGCGGGTGCTGGCGAGCCTGGCCATGGTGCGCGGCGGCGGGTTCCTCTCGTCCGGCATCCCGTTCGGCGAGACCGCGCGCATTGCGCTGAAGCCCGGCGTCAGCGTCGCGGCGGCGCGGGCGGCGATCAAGAACACGCTGCCGTCCGGCGGCTGGCGCATCCGCGATCGCGACACCGCCGCCCCCGGCTACGCGCGGCTGATCGACCAGCTGGAATATTTCCTCGGCTTCATCGGGCTTGCGTCGCTGATCGCCGGCGGGCTCGGCGTCTCCGGCGCCGTCGGCGCCTATCTCGAGGCGCGCAAGACCTCGATCGCCACGCTGAAGGCGCTGGGCGCCGACGGCGCGCTCGCCCGCAACACCTACCTGATCCAGATCGCCCTCCTGGCCGCGCTCGGCGTTGGGATCGGCCTCGCTGTCGGCGCCGCGGCGCCGTTGATCCTGGGCGCGCTGGTGAAGAACGAGCTGCCGGTCCCGGCCCTCTTCGCGATCTATCCCGAGCCGCTGGCGCGCGCCGCCCTCTTCGGCCTGCTGGCCGCCGCCGCCTTCTCGCTGGCGCCGCTGGGGCGGGCGCGGACCACGCCGCCGGCGGCGCTGTTCCGCCAGGAGCTGGCCGGCCGTATCCGCATCGGGCCGGAGCTGATCGGCGCGTTGCTCGCCGCCGCTGCGCTCGCGTGGCTGGCGATCGCCACCGCGCCGACCAAGCTCGCTGCGGCGATCATGATCGGCGGCGTCGCCGGCGCCTTCCTGGTGCTGTTCCTGATCGGCCTCGCCGCCGCCAGGGCCGCCGGCTGGGCGAGGCGGCTGACCGCCGGTCCGGCGCGGATCGGGCTCGCCAACCTCGCTGGCCCGCACTCGGCCGCCCATACCGCCGCGCCCGCGATCGGCCTCGGCGTCGCGCTGCTGGCGGCCGTGGTGCTGATCCAGTCGAGCCTGATCGCCGAGGTGACGGTCGCCGCGCCGAAGGCCGCGCCGGCGCTGGTGTTTACCGAGATCCCGGGCGATGCGGCCGCCGCCTTTGACGCCGCCGTGGCGCGCGCCTTCGGCCGGCCGCTGACGCCGAAGGACTACCAGCGCTTCCCGATAGCCACCGGCCGCATCGTCGCGGTGCGCGGGGCGCCGATCGACAAGGCGAAGATCGCCGCCTCGGGCCGCTGGGCCTACGACCAGGACATCTCGCTCTCGGCGATCGGGCCGCAGCCGGCCGACGCCGGGGTGGTCGCCGGCCGCTGGTGGAACGCCGCCTACGCCGGCCCGCCGCTGGTCGCGATGGAGGAGAGCGCCGCGAGGGCCGCCCGCCTCAAGGTCGGCGATGCGATCACCCTCGATCTGCTCGGCCGCCATCTCGACGCGCGGGTCGCCGTGATCCGCAAGGTCAACTTCGGGAGCTTCGGGCCGGATTTCACGCTGATCCTCGATCCGGCGGCGCTGGCCGGCGCCAACCTGCGCCAGGTGGCCATCGCCAAGGGGAGCCCCGCCGAGGAGGCGCGCGTCACCCGCGACCTCGGCGGATCGTTCCCGACCGTCAACGTGATCAGCGTGCGCGAGCAGCTGCAGGCGGCCCAGCAGCTGTTCGACCGGCTGACGCTGGCGGTGCGCGGCGCGGCGGCGGTCGCCGGCCTCGCGGGCTTGCTGGTGCTGGCGGGCGCCATCGCGGCGGGCGCCCGGGCGCGCGCCAAGGAGGCGGCGACGCTGAAGGTGCTGGGCGCGGCGCGCTGGCAGGTGCTGGCCGCCTACGCGGTCGAGTACGGCGCGGTGGGCGCGATCGCCGGGCTGGCGGGCGTGGCGCTGGGCTTCGCGGCCGCCTGGCCGGTGGTGGTGAAGGTGTTCGAGGCGACCTGGAGCGTCGACTGGGCCGGCGCGCTGGCGCTGATCGCCGGCGCGGCCGCGCTCACCGGCGCCGGCGGACTGATCGCCGCACTGGCCGCACTGGCCCGACGCCCCGCGCCCGTACTGCGCGCGGAGTAACTGCGCGCGGAGTAACCAAGTGTCGGTAGCTAACCGAGACGTAACCCCGATCGGCCTTGCATGGCGAACGGCCGAGGACGATATTTCGGTCAACGCGTCTGCCGGTGATCGTGCCGGCGGACGCACACATAAGGGCTAGCCTCTATGAGCGACTTCAATCGTGGGTTCTCGCGCCCGACGTCGGTCGTCACCGACATGTCGGTCGACGCAGGCCTGCGCGCCTTCATGCTGGGCGTCTATACCAAGGTCGGCCTGGGCCTCGTGCTCTCCGCCGCCCTCGCCTACGTGACCGGCACCGTACCCCAGGTTCAACAGTTCCTGTTCACCGTCGACCCGGCCTCGGGCCGCATCGGCTACACCATCCTCGGCCTCGTGGTGGCGTTCGCGCCGCTGGCGATCATCCTCTTCCAGGCGTTCATGCGGCGCACCTCGCCGCAGGCGGCCGCCTTCACCTACTGGGCGATCGTCTCGCTGATCGGCGCCTCGTTCGGCCTGCTGTTCATCGTCTACAGCCAGGTCTCGATCTTCCAGACCTTCCTGGTGACGGCGGCGGCGTTCGGCGGCCTCAGCCTGGTGGGCTACACCACCAAGCGCGACCTCACCGGCATGGGCAGCTTCCTGATCATGGGCCTCTGGGGCCTGATCTTCGCGATGATCGCGGCGTTCTTCTTCCACTCCGGCGCGCTCTATTTCGCGATCAACCTGATCGGCGTGCTGATCTTCGCCGGCCTGATCGCCTACGACACCCAGCGCCTGAAGATGACCTACTACCAGCTGGGCGGCGACACCGCGGCGATGAGCGTGGCGACCAGCTACGGCGCGCTCAGCCTCTACCTCAACTTCATCAACCTGTTCCGCTTCCTGCTCTACTTCATGGGCGGCTCGCGGCGCTAAGCAGCGCTGATCCAACCGACGATGAGCCCCGGCGGGCGACCGCCGGGGCTTTTCATTTGAGCGGCGGGAGCCGACGCGTCGCTGGTCGAGTTATCCAACAAACCCCCAAGCGACGCGCCTGCCCGCGGGCCCTATACTGGCCACCGGGGCTGGCCCGACATGCGAGAGGTGTCCGATGGATGCGAATACGCCGGCCGTCGAGGCCGCCTGGAGCGCGCTGCAGGCGCAGGCCAAGGCCGACGCCGCCAGCCACATCGCCGCGCACTACGACACCGAGCCGGACCGGCTGCAGCGGCTGACGCTGGAGGCCGCCGGCCTCTTCCTCGACCTCTCCAAGCATGCGTGGAGCCGCGAAGGGTTCGAGGCGGCGCTGGCGCTGGCGCGGGCGGGCGACGTCGAGGGCCACCGCGCCCGCCTGTTCGCCGGCGAGATCGTCAACCGCACCGAGCGGCGCCCCGCCCTGCACATGGCGCTGCGCGCGCCTGACGGCGCGGACTTCAAGGCCGAGGGCGAGCCGGTCTCGCCCGAGGTCGAGGCGACGCGGGCGCAGATGCGCGATTTCGCCGAGGGCGTGCGCGCCGGGCGGATCGCCGGCGCGACCGGCCTGCGCTTCCGCACCGTCGTCCACATCGGCATCGGCGGCTCGGACCTCGGGCCGAAGCTGGTCTGGGAGGCGCTGAAGCCGCTGGAGCCGGCGATCCAGCTGCGCTTCGTCGCCAACGTCGACGGCGCGGAGATCGCCGCGGCGCTGGCGGGGCTGGATCCGGCCGAGACGCTGGTCATCGTCGTCTCCAAGAGCTTCACCACCGAGGAGACGCTGGTGAACGGAAACGCCGCCCGCGCCTGGCTGGCGGCGAAACTCGGTGAGGACGGGGCGAACCAGCACCTCGCGGCGGTCAGCGCGAACGTCGAGGGCGCGGCCAGGTTCGGCGTCGCGCCCGATCGCCTGTTCGCCTTCTGGGACTGGGTCGGCGGGCGCTATTCGCTGTGGTCGGCGGTGGGGCTCTCCACCGCGATCGGGCTGGGCTGGGAGGTATTCGCTCAGCTACTGGCCGGCGGCGCGGCGATGGACGACCACTTCCGCACCGCCCCGCTGGCGCGCAACGCGCCGGCGCTGCTGGGGCTGGCGCATCTTTTCGGGCGCAACGGCCTTGCCCGCCCGATCCGGGCCGTCGTCCCCTATGCGCGGCGCCTGGCGCTGCTGCCGGCCTTCCTGCAACAGCTGGAGATGGAATCGAACGGCAAGCAGGTCGGCGAGGCCGGCGAGCCGCTGATCCGCGGCTCGGCCGCCGCTGTGTTCGGCGATGCCGGCACCACCGGCCAGCACGCCTTCTTCCAGATGCTGCACCAGGGCACCGACGTGATCCCGGTCGACATCGTCGCTGTCGCCAACGGCGATGAGGGCCCGCCGGACCACCAGGCGCGCCTCCTGGCCAACGCCATCGCCCAGGCCGAGGCGCTGATGATCGGCCACGCCAACCCGCAGGAGCCCTGGCGCAACTTCCCCGGCGACCGCCCGACCAGCTTCATCCTGCTGGACCGAGTCACCCCTGCGCCGCTCGGCGCGTTGATCGCGCTCTACGAGCACAAGGTGTTCGTCGAAGGCGTGCTCTGGGGGATCGACAGCTTCGACCAGTGGGGCGTCGAGCTCGGCAAGACGCTGGCCAAGCAGGTGCTGCCCGAGCTGCAGGGCGGCGCCGCCGGCAAGCACGACCCGTCGACGACCGCGCTGATCGCCAAACTCAAGCGGTAGAGCCGGGCTCGCGAACCCGCTACTTCCCTCACGGGTATTGGGGTGAGCGCGCAATACGCCATCGTTCGCCTGACGGACTCCGAGCTTGGCCCGGTGGCTGGCGCCCTGCGCGTTCGATCGCCTCACGCTTCAGCTTGAGCGGTTTCCCGGGTAAAGCCGCCGCCATGCCCATCAACGCCGACAACCTGGCGCACTGGAACGAGGTGACGCCGCATCACGTGGCCTCGCCGTTCTACCGCACCGAGGACTTCCGGCGCGGCGAGATCGTGCTCGATCCCGTGGTGCGCGACGCGATCGGCGACGTGGCCGGCCAGCGCCTCTTGCATCTGCAGTGCCACTTCGGGCTCGACACGCTGTCGCTGGCGCGGATGGGCGCGTCCGTCACCGGGCTGGACTTCTCGGAGGTGGCGATCGCGCAGGCCCGCGCGCTGGCGGCCGAGGCCGGCATCGATGCGACCTTCATCTGCGCCGACGTGCTGGCGCCGCCGCCGGGGCTGACCGGCTTCGACATCGTGTTCGCCTCGTGGGGTGCGATCTTCTGGATCGCCGACCTCGCCGCCTGGATGCGTGTCGCAGCGGGCGCGCTGAAGCCCGGCGGGCGCCTCTGCCTCACCGAGGGCCACCCGGCGATGCTGATGCTGGACGAGCGTGCGCCGCCGGGCGCGCCGTTGACCGTGCGCTGGCCTTGGGATTCCGAGACGCCGATCGTCGACGTGGGCGACCTCGACTACACCGGCGCCAAGGTCGCCGCGAACCGCACCGAGGGCTATCTGCATGGCCTCTCACGCATCCTCAACACGGCGATGGACGCGGGCCTCACAATCCGCGGCTACAGCGAGGGCGACCGCGTGCCGTGGAAGGCGCTCGACCAGCTGGTGAAGTCGGGTCGCGACTACTGGGCGCTGCCGCCCGACGCGCCGGCCGTGCCGCTGTCGTTCACGCTGCACGCGGTGAAGGCGGGCTGACGGCGGCGCTTGCGCCCCGTTGCGTCATCCTGTCAGGGTGCCGCCGACCCCCGTGGGACTGCCCTTTCCGGATAGGAGCCCTTCCGTGAGCGACTACAAGCTTCTGATCGACGGCGCGCTGGTGGACGGCGACGCCGAGATGGACGTGATCAATCCCGCCACCGAGGAGGTGCTGAGCAAATGCCCGCGCGCCTCGAAGGCGCAGCTGGATGCGGCGGTGGCCGCCGCGCAACGCGCGTTCCCGGCCTGGAAGGCGACGCCGATCGCCGAGCGCAAGGCCAAGCTCGCCCAGATCGCCGACATCATCCAGGCCAACGTGGCCGACCTGGCGCGCATCCTCACCCAGGAGCAGGGCAAGCCGATCGGCGATGCGATGGGCGAGGTGTTCGGGGCCTCGGCCTTCTTCCGCTACTTCACCATGCTCGACCTGCCGGTGAAGGTGCTGGACGACAGCGACGCGCGGAAGGTGGAAGTGCACCGCCGCCCGCTGGGCGTGGTGGGCGCGATCGTGCCCTGGAACTTCCCGATGATCCTGATGGCGTTCAAGGTCCCGGCCGCGCTGCTGGCCGGCAACACCATGGTGCTCAAGCCCGCGCCGACGACCCCGCTCTCCACCCTGAAGCTCGCCGAGCTGATCAAGGACGTGCTGCCGCCGGGCGTGCTCAACGTGATCGCTGACGCGGGCGAGCTGGGCGCCGAGATGACCGCGCATCCGGGCATCCGCAAGATCAGCTACACGGGCTCGACCGCGACCGGCAAGAAGGTGATGGCGGGCGCCGCCGATGCGCTGAAGCGCATCACGCTGGAGCTGGGCGGCAGCGACGCGGCGATCGTGCTGGAAGGCTCCAACCCGAAGGAGGCCGCGCCGAAGATCTTCGCCGGCGCGTTCCAGAACTCCGGCCAGGTCTGCATCGCCATCAAGCGCGCCTACGTGCACGACAGCATCTACGACGCGATGTGCGATGAGCTGGCGCAGCTGGCCGAGAACGCCGTGGTGGGCGACGGCCTGCAGCAGGGCGTGACGATGGGCCCGATCCAGAACAAGACCCAGTACGAGCGCGTCATGGGCCTGATCGAGAGCGCCAAGGCTGACGGCAAGATCATCGCCGGCGGCGCGCGGCACGGCGACAAGGGCTACTTCATCAAGCCGACCATCGTGCGCGACATCACCGACGGCGCGCGGCTGGTCGATGAGGAGCAGTTCGGCCCGGTGCTGCCGGTGATCCGCTACACCGACGCCGAGGACGCGCTGAAGCGGGCCAACAACTCCGAGTACGGGCTCGGCGGCTCGATCTGGTCGCCCGACCTTGAGAAGGCCTACGACCTTGCCACCCGAATGGAGTCGGGCAGCGTCTGGGTGAACAAGCACGCCGACCTCGCCCCGAACATCCCGTTCGGCGGCGCCAAAGGCTCCGGCATCGGGGTCGAGCTGGGCGAGGAGGGCCTTAACGAGTTCACCCAGCTGCAGGTGATCAACATCGCGAGGTAGTCTGCGCGCATGAGCGGGCCGCAAGCGAAACCGCTAAGGGTCTTCGGCGAGACGGACGTCGGGTGGTGTGAAGCCACGCCACCCAACGAGACGACCGACGAGGACGGACGCCCGCTCATCCGCACAACCGGCTTTTCCGCCGCCGACCCGCATGCGCCGTCGCGGCGCGTCTACGACGATCCCGAGGTCGTGGCGCTGCGCGAACGACTGCGCCGCGACAACGGGCTGAGGGGACTGGAGATCGTCGGCCCCCACGAGGTCGAGCGGGCAAAGCGCATCTTCTTCCGCGACGGTTTCGTGGTGGTGCGTGATCTGCTGGACGCCGAAGCGCTCGCCGCGTTCCGGGAGGCGAGCGCGCGGGTGCTGCAGCAGATCCTGGATGTGCCGGGCTACGGCGGGCGCAAGTACGTCACCGAGTCCGGGCGGCTGCCGCACCGCTACAGCTATGGCTCGTCGTCGGCCTCGCGCCAGCTGTTGCACGAGCCTGAGTGGGCGGCGATGGTGGACCTGCCGACCACCACGCCGCTGGTCACCGCCCTCTTCGGCGGCGACGACTACTGGGTGCAGGGCGCCGGCGGCGATCTCTGCCTGCCGGGCGCGATCGAGTACCAGACCCTGCACGCCGACCGCCGCGAGACCTTCGAGCTGCCGCCCGAGCGGCTGGCGCAGGCGCAGCGCATGGGCATCGAGCTGACCAGGAACGCAGATGGCGGGGCGATCGACGACCGCACGCGGGCGCTGATCTTCCAGCGCACGCCGCCCCGGGTGACCATCAACTTCCTGATGAGCGACCTCACCGCCGAGAACGGCCCGATCCGGCAGATCCCCGGCGCCCAGACCCGGCCCGAGAGCCCGCCGAGCCAGGCCGACGAGCCCGACTGGATGCGGCTCTCGACGCTGGTCGGCGCGCCGGCCGGCGCCGGCGTCTTCCGCGACATCCGCGCCTGGCATGGCGCGACGCCCAACGTCAGCCGCGAGATTCGCGCGATGCCCAATGTCGAATACGCCGCCCCGTGGGTGGCGGCGGGCGACGCGGCGTTCAAGCCGACGATGCCGCACGCGGTCTGGGAGACGCTGAGCCCGCACGCCCAGCGCATCTGCGCGCGGATCAAGACGGCGCCCGGCCAATGGCCCGCCGGCGCCGGCGTCATGCATCCGCTCGCCGCCATGCGGGCTGAAGCCAGCGGCGGCGACGGCGTCATCGCCGGCGGCGTGTCACTCAGGCAGGGCTGAGCCCGCTCCCGATCCGGCCGCGATCTGATCGATCTGCTGATCGAGCGCCGCCTTGATCTCGGCGACGCCGGCGCGGCCGAGCCTGGGCCAGCCGAGGTACTTGAGCGATATCGGCCGCGCCAGGCTGAACGCGGTGAGGCTCGAGACCAGGAGGAGGGCCTGCAGCCGGGGCTGCGTCGAGCGGGGCGGCGCCCCGGTGATGCGGCTGATCAGGTCGACGATCAGGTCGGCGCCGGGCGACCACAGTTGCTCGAACAGCAGGCCGAACGCCGGCCCCTGCTCGGAGATCTCGCGCAGCACGAACGACATCCAGACGTCCGACTGCTGGCGGGCGATCTGCAGGTCGACCAGGGCGCCGATGACAGCCTTCAGGCTGGTGCGGGCGGCGTCCGGCGACGCGCCTTCGGCGATCGAGATCTGGACGTCGGCCAGCATGGCCAGCATGTGGGCCTGGTACTCACGCACGATCTCGCGCGCGCAGGCCAGGTAGAGTCCCTCCTTGCCGCCGAAATAGTAGGTGAGCGCCGGCAGGCTGACGCCGGCTTCCTGCGCGATCTTGCGCGTGGTGGCGCCGGCGGCGCCCGCCATGCCGAACTCGTGCAGCGCGGCCGTCAGGATGCGCAGCCGGGTCTCCGCGCCCTTCCTGTAGCCGCCCGCCGGCGCCTGCGGCGCTTCAGCCTCGCGCTTCGCTGTCGATGAAGCCAACTTCCTCGGTTCCGCTGGGTACGCAACTGGCGAGAGGACTAGCACGTCAGCGCCATTGCCATAATGTCTATCGATCGATATGAATTCAATGCCTATCGATCGATAGGTTTCTGGAGCAAGGCGCGGTGTCGGCAAAGCAAGCAACGGACGAGCCCGTCCTCGTCATCGGCGCCGGGATCGCGGGCCTCTGCACGGCGCTGGCGCTGGGGCCGACGGGGCGCCAGGTGGTGCTGCTGGAGCGCGACCCCGAGCCGCCGTCCGGCGATGCGGACGACGCCTTCCGCGACTGGAACCGGCGCGGCGTCGGCCACCTGCGCCAGAGCCACGCGTTCCTGGCCAGGCTCGGCCAGGTGATCAAGAAGGACCATCCGGCGCTGCGCGAGGCGCTGCTGGAGATGGGCGTGCGCGAGCTCGGCTTCGACAGCATGCTCTGGCCGACCCAGAAGGCGACGTATGTGGCCAAGCCCGTCGACGCCGACTTCACCATCCTGACCAGCCGCCGCACGACGCTCGAGCTCGTCATGCGGCGCTACGTCGAGACGCTGCCCAACGTGACGATCCGCTCCGGCGCGATGGTGCGCTGCTTGATCACCGAAGCAGACCCGTCCGGCGCGCGGCGCGTGGTTGGCGTGATGGTCGACGAGGGCAACGGCCCGACCGAGCTGCGAGCCGCCGTCGTGATCGACGCCGGCGGCAAGAACAGCTCGTCGATCGAACAGCTGGTCTCGGAAGGCGCGCCGATCCGGGAGGAGAGCGAAACCGCCGGCATCCTCTACTTTACCCGGCACTACCGGCTGAAGCCGGGCAAGAGCGAGCCGCCGCGCGAAGGCAATCCGCCGGCCGGCGGCGACCTCGGCTACCTGAAGTTCGGCGTGTTCCCCGGCGACAACGGCTGTTTCTCGATCACCATGTGCGCGCCCGAGATCGAGTACGAGCTGCGCAAGGCGATCGTCCGCCCCGAGACGTGGGATGCGATGATCGACAACCTGCCGGGGCTGAAGGTGTGGTGCAACGCCGAGCAGGCCGAGCCGACCAGCCGGGTATTCGGCATGGGCGACCTGCACAGCCGCTGGCGAGACCTCGTCATCGACGGCAAGCCGACCGTGCTCGGCTTCTTCGCGGTCGGCGACTGCCTGGTGCGCACCAATCCGCTCTACGGGCGCGGCTGCTCGATGGCGGCGGTGCAGGCCTACATGGTGCGCGACGCGCTGGCGGCCTCCGCCGATCCGGCCGAGCGGTTGCTGGCGTATCACGGCCGCGTCCAGGCCGAGCTGCGGCCCTACTACCTGGCCATGCGCGCCCAGGACCGCGACGCGATCAAGCGGTCCGAGCAGGCGCTGACCCCCGGCTACAAGCGGACCTTGCGGGAGAAGGTGCTGCGCAGCTTCGCCGAGGACGGGATCCAGCCCGCCATCCGCTTCGACATCGACCTGCTGCGCGAGAGCATGCGCGGGTTCCACATGCTCGAGCATCCCAACGCCTGGTTCCGCCGGCCGAAGAATTTCCTGCGGATCCTCGGCTACTGGGTGCGCGGCAAGAAGCGCAACGCCGCCGCCTACCCGCCGAAGGCCGGCCCGAACCGCGAGACGATGCTGCGCGCCCTCGACCTTCCCCACGAGGCCGACATCGCCATCCTGGCCGAGCAGCGGACGGCCGCCGCGACCAGGCTGGCCGCCTGAGGCGGCGCTACAAAGACTTTCGGAGAGCGAACGATGCCCGAGTTCAAGATCGTCGATACGGGCAAGGCCCGCATCCGCGTCGCGCTGGAGGGCGAAGGCCCGCTGGCGCTGATGGTGCATGGCTTTCCCGAAAGTTGGTATTCCTGGCGGCGCCAGATGGCCCCGATCGCCGAGGCCGGCTTCACCGCCGCCGCCATCGATGTGCGCGGCTACGGCGGCTCGCAGAAGTTCCCGCAAGTGGCCGACTACGCGATGGAGGCCATCGTCGCCGACGTGCGCGGCGTCGCCGAAGCGCTCTCGCCCGACCGGCCGGTAGTACTGATCGGCCACGACTGGGGCGCGCCGATCGTCTACAACTCCGCGCTGATCCACCCGGACAAGTTCACCGCGGTCGGCGCCCTCTCGGTCGTCTACACCGGCGTGCCGGCGCGCTCGTTCGACGACATCATCAAGGAGCAGTTCGACGACAAGAACCTGTTCTTCTACCAGTCGTACTTCCGCGACCCTGGTCGCGCCGAGGCGGTGTTCGACCCCAACCCGCGCGATTTCCTGAGGAAGTTCTTCTACATCGCGTCCGGCGACGCCGACCTCGCCGCGATCTCCGGCGCGTTCGCCAAGGACGCCGGCGCCGCCCTGCTGGACGGCATGCCGGACCCGAACCCGTTCCCGGCGTGGCTGAGCGACGCCGACATCGACTACTACGTGGCCGAGTTCGAGAAATCGGGTTTCTTCGGGCCGCTCAGCCGCTACCGCAACCACACCCGCGACTTCCAATACCTGCAGGCGTTCAAGGACCGCAGCATCGCCCAGCCCGCCTTCTTCATGGCCGGCGACCGGGACGGCGCCTTCAACGGCTTCGGCGCCATGCAGGACCCGATCGCGGTGATGCGCGGCTTCGTCCCCAACCTGGAAGGCGCCCACGTGCTCGAAGGCTGCGGGCACTGGACCCAGCAGGAACGCCCGGCCGAGGTCAACGCGGCGCTGGTTCCCTGGCTGAAGACGCTGAAGGGACGCGTGCTCTGACCGTAGGCCTGGACGCGCCTAGGCTGTAAGACCTCCGGACCACGCGTATCCGGGGGCCTTTTGCATGCTCGATCGTCGTCAATTGCTCGCCTCGGCGTCCGCCGCGGGCGCGCTCCTCGCGCTGCCGCGCGTTGCGCTCGCCGACGACAGCCCGCTCGCGCCGCTGTTCGACCAGTTCTTCCAGGAGCGGCTGCGCCAGCGGCCCGAGAGCGCAACCCAGCTCGGCCTCGACAAGGGCGCGAACGCCGACCTGAAGTCGAAGCTCAGCGACGAGTCGGACGCCGGGCGCGCGGCCGAGCGGCGGCTGACCGACAGCCAGCTGACGCGGCTGCGCGCCGTCGACCGCCGCCGCCTCACGCCGCCCGACCAGGCCAGCTACGACGCCGTGGTCTATTCGCTGGAGAGCGCCGCGGCGCTGCACCGGTTCGACTTCGGCGGCGGCGGAACCGCGGGCTCGTCGCCCTACGTCGTCAGCCAGCTGACCGGCGCCTACCAGGCGGTCCCCGACTTCCTCGACACCAAGCATTCGATCGAGACCGCCGCGGACGCCGACGCCTACCTGGCGCGCCTCGCCGCCTTCGCCGTCCAGCTCGACGACCAGACGGCGCGCATGCGTCACGACGCGGGCGAAGGCGTCACGCCGCCCGACTTCATCTACGACCTGGCGCTCGTCCAGCTCGGCAAGACCCGCAGCCCGACGCCGGACGGCAGCCTGCTGGTCGCGTCGCTCGCCCGCCGCGCCGCCGCCAAGGGGCTCGGCGACCGATACGCCGCCAACGCCGCCAAGCTGTACAGCGAGCGGATCGGCCCGGCGCTCGACCGGCAGATCGCCGAAGCGAAGCGTCTGCGGGCCAAGGCCGTGCACGACGCGGGCGTCTGGCGCCTGCCGGAGGGAGCGGCCTTCTACGCCGCGGCGCTGCACGACACGACCACCACGCGCTACTCGCCCGCCGAGGTCCACCAGCTCGGCCTGGACCAGGCGCGCGACATCTCCGCCCGCGTCGACGCCCTCTTGAAGGCGCAGGGCCTGACCACCGGCACGGTGGGCGAGCGGCTGCGGGCGCTCTACGCCGAGCCGTCGCAGCTCTTTGCGAACACCGACGCCGGCAAGGCCGAGGCGATCGCCTACTGCAATGCGCGCCTCGCGCAGATCCGGCCGCTGCTGCCCGGCGCCTTCCACCGCCTGCCGCCTTACCGGTTCGAGGTGCGCCGGGTGCCGCCGCAGACCGAGGCGGGCGCGGCGTCGGCGTTCAGCCAGGGCCCGGCCATCGACGGCTCGCGGCCCGGGCTCGTCTACATCAACCTGCATGACAGCGCCGAGTGGCCGCGGTTCTGCCTGGCCACGACCATCTACCATGAGGGCCTGCCGGGCCACCAACTGGAGGGCGGGCTCGCGCTCTCGAACCCGCACCTCAGCTTGCTCCGCAAGAGCATGGGCTTCTCGGCCTACGCGGAAGGCTGGGCGCTCTACGCCGAGCAGCTGGCCGACGAGCTGGGCGCCTACGACGCCGATCCGCTCAGCCGCATCGGCTACCTCAAGTTCCAGCTGTTCCGCGCCAACCGCTGCGTGGTCGACACCGGGCTGCACGCCATGCGCTGGAGCCGCGAGCAGGCGATCCAGTACTTCGTCGACCAGGAAGGCGAGGCGCCCGGCTTCGCCGCCCGCGAGGTGGAGCGCTATTGCACCAACCCCGGCCAGGCCTGCAGCTACAAGCTCGGCCACACGATGATCGTGGGCCTGCGCGAGAAGGCCAAGGCGCAGCTGGGTGCGAAGTTCGACATCAAGGATTTCCACGACACGGTGCTGGCGAACGGCCGTGTCCCCCTCGAAGTCCTGGAGCGCGCGACCGGGGAGTGGCTGGCGGGACGGGCGGGGTAGTCTCCGCCTTGCCGAGGGTCAGCAGCTAACCCTTCCGGTGGTTGTTTGCGGCCGGTACCGGGGAAGAACCCCAGCGCGAACTCTTCTGTCGTCGCTAGACAATCGCGAATAGCCAAGCTCTTCGCGGAAGGGGACAGGCGTGCCAGCCTCGCTTCCAGACAGGGTACTGGGCCTCTTCGCGCGTGGCGCCAGCGCGGTGGCGGTGTGGTTCAAGTGGCCGTTCCCGATCGCCGTGCTCACCCTGGCCGGCATTCGCGTGAACATGCGCTGGGAGAACCTCTACGACACCGAGACGGCGCCGCCGAAGCTGCCGGCGCCGCCGCAGGACGTCACCAGCCAGCGCACGGCCGACGGCTCCTTCAACGGGCTCGACCTGCCGTGGATGGGCATGGCCGGCGCCCGCTTCGGCCGCAATATGCCGATCAACGCGACGTTCGGGGAGGAGATGCCCCGGCTGATGCAGCCGAACCCGCGCGTGATCAGCAACAAGCTGCTGGCGCGCGGCGACTTCGTGCCGGTGCCCTACCTGAACGTGCTGGTCTCGGCGTGGCTGCAGTTCATGGTGCACGACTGGCTGAGCCACGGCGTCAACGATGTGGCGCGGCCGCCTTACGACATCCCGCTAGAGCCGGGCGACGACTGGCCCTCCGGCAAGATGACGGTCCTGCGCTCGACCCCAGCGCCGACCACAGGGGCGGACGAAGGCCGGCCCGCGGCCTACCTCAATACCGAGACCCACTGGTGGGACGGCTCGCAGATCTACGGCTCGAGCCTGAAGCGCCAGCGCGAGGTTCGCTGGGACCGCACGACCGGCGCCGGGCTGCTGCCGGATGGCAAGCTGTTCCTCGACGCGCACGGCCACCTGCCGATCGAGCCGCGCGGCGACGAGGAGGCGGACGCGGAGGGGGCGACGTTCGCGAACCTCGAGCTCGCCGGGGTCAACGGCAACTGGTGGCTTGGCCTTTCGGTCATGCACACCCTGTTCGCCCGCGAGCACAACGCGGTCGTCGATCGCCTGAAGGTCGAATACCCGGAGGCGGACGGGGAGTGGCTGTTCCAGAAGGCGCGCCTCGTCGTCACCGCACTGATCGCCAAGATCCACACGACGGAG
>DATNEH010000111.1:0-4939 GCA_035553015.1 Caulobacteraceae bacterium
GTCTCGGGCCGGGCGGGACCTCGCTTGGCGCTGGAGGCCTGCGGACCCGCGTTTCGTTTGGCGTTGGCGATGATCTGCTGCATCCGGTCGAAGTCGAACGGCTTGGCGGCCGGCTGTGCCGCCGCCTTCATCGCCGGCTGCGGCGTGGGCGTCGGCGTCGGCCGCATCACCTTCGGCGACGGCTGCGGGACCGGCGTCGGGCGCTCGGCTTTCACAGGGCGCTGCGGCCTGGTTTCCGTGAACGCCGGCGCGGGCGCGGGCGGTTGCGGCCTGGCCTCGGGAACCGGCTGCGGCGCCTGCGCGGCCTGGGTCTGCGGCGCCTGAACGGCCTGGCGCGTATCGGTGAACGGCGCCGACGAGACGATGTTGATCGGCACCGACGAGCCGATCGGCTGCGACGGCTTGCCGGGGACGAACAGCACCAGCGCCAGCACCGCGGCGTGCAGCAGCACCGCGGCGACGAAAGCCGGCGCCCGGCTCTGGCCCTGGCGCGGCGCAGGCATCGCGAGCCCGCTCACGGCGGGGCCTCGCTGGGGGCCGCTCCGGCCGGGCCAGCCGGCGGCGCGTCGCTGAGCTGCGCCTCCACTGGCTTGGCGCCCGACGACGGGCCGCCGGTGTCGGTGATCAGGTTGATGTTGGTGAAGCCGGAGGTGGAGATCGCCGCCATGACCTGCGCGACGATCGAGTAAGGCGCACGGCCGTCGGCCCGCACGTAGATCGGCCGCGCGAGGCCGGAGCCAGCCATTTCACGCAGCGCCGGCGACAGCGACGAGAACGACGTCTCCGTCTGGTTCAGGAAGATCGACCCGTCGGCGCGGATCGACAGCGTCAGCGGCTCGGTCTGGTCCTGCATCGCGCCGGCCTCGGTCTTCGGCAGCTGCAGCGGCACGCCAACCGTCAAGAGCGGCGCGGAGATCATGAAGATGATCAGCAGCACCAGCATCACGTCCACGAGCGGCGTGACGTTGATCTCCGAGAGCGCGCCGCGCCTGGCCCGCCGCCCGCGCCGGCGGCCGGTCTGGAAGGCGTCATGGACGGTCAGCGCCATCGGGTCAGCCGTTCCCGCGCTCGGCCAGGCGCCGCTGGATGGCGGTCACCAGGTCGTCCGCGAAGCCTTCGAGCCGCGCGGCGAACTTGCCGGCGTCGGCCGAGAACTTGTTGTAGCCGATATAGGCCGGGATCGCGGCGGCGAGGCCGACAGCCGTGGCGAAGAGGGCCTGGGCGATCGCCGGGGCGACCACCGAGAGGTTGGTGTTCTTCTCGATCGCGATGGCCTGGAAGGCGTGCATGATCCCCCAGACCGTGCCGAACAGGCCGATAAACGGCGAGGCGGTGGCGACGATGGCGAGGCTGCCGAGGCCGTCCTCGACGCGCTGGCTCTCGCGGTCGATCAGCGAGCCCAGCACCCGGTCGATCCGCTGCACCAGGAACGCCGCCTGGCTGTCGGACTGCGCGCCGGTCAGCAGGCCCTTGGCGCGGGCGTCGCGCCACTCCCGCAGCGCCGCCTGCAGCATGCGCGGCAGCGCGTGGCGCGGATTCTCGCCGGCCTCGTGCGCGATGTCCTCCAGCGCGCGGCCCGAATCGACTGCCGACTCGAACCGCCGCGCCTGGCCGTTCAGCGCCGAGAACCGCACGAACTTGTCGATGATCGTCGCCCAGGACCACAGTGAGGCGAAGGCCAGCCCGATCAGGACGATCTTCACCACCCAGTCGGCCGACATGAACAGGTGGACGATGTTGAAGGTCGCGGGCGTTACTGCGGTCTCGGACTCCATGGGGCTCCTGAAGGCGATCGGCCGGCGTCGCCGATGACGCCGACGGATGGTGAAACTAAGGCGCTTCAGATGACAGAAACGACGCCATACGCTCGGTGAGTACGGGCGGCGGACGGCGGGGCCGCCCATCCGGACGGATGCAGACCACCTCGACGTCCGCTTCTGCGATCAGCGCCCCGTCTCGCACAATGCGCTGGGCCGCGCCGATTCGCACTCCCCTCACACTGTGATATTTTGTCCGCACTTCCAAGGCGTCGTCGACCCGCGCCGCCTTGCGGAAATCGACAGCGATCCGGGTCAGCGCGAAGGCGCACGGCTCGGGCAGCTGCAGCAGCGCCGCATGCTCGACGCCGATGGCGCGCAGGAACTCGGTGCGGCCGCGCTCGAAGAAGCGCAGGTAGCTGGCGTGGTAGACGACGCCGGTGAAGTCGGTGTCCTCGTAGTAGACCCGCACGGGCAGCACGTGCTCGCGGCCGTCGAAGGCGCCGGAGGGCGGCAGCGTCATCGTCCCTCCCCCTCGTGGGGAGGGCAGGCCGCCGCGCAGCGGCGGCCGGGTGGGGATGTCAGACGCACCAGCGGCAAGCGTAGGCGCGCGTCACCAGACTTCCCCACCTGGCGATGCTCCGCATCGCCGTCCCTCCCCATGAAGGGGAGGGAAAATGGCGCAGCTCCGCTCATTTGCCGTCGTCGAACAGCCCCGGCTGCACCGGCGCCGCCGGCGCCTTCAGGCCGAGGTGCAGGTAGGCCTTGCCGCAGGCCAGGCGCCCGCGCGGCGTGCGCTGGATGAAGCCCTGCTGCAGCAGGAAGGGCTCGATCACGTCCTCCACCGCATCGCGCGCCTCGGCGATGGCGTAGGCCAGCGTCTCGACGCCGGCCGGGCCGCCGCCGTAGTGCTCGATCAGCGCCGCGAGGTAGCGGCGATCGAGGCTGTCGAGGCCGGCCTCGTCCACTTCCAGCCGCGCCAGCGCCTTGCCGGCGGCCTTGCGGTCGATCTCCTCGCAGCCGTCCGCGGCGGCGAAGTCGCGGACGCGGCGCAGCAGGCGCCCGGCGACGCGTGGCGTGCCGCGGGCGCGGCGGGCGATCTCGGCGGCGCCGTCGTCGGCGAGCGGACAGCCCATCTTGCGCGCGGCGGCCAGCAGCACCTGCTGCAGCTCGGCGGGCGAGTAGAACTCCAACCTGAGGGGAATGCCGAAACGGTCGCGCAGCGGCGTCGCCAGCAGGCCGGCGCGGGTGGTGGCCGCCACCAGCGTGAACGGGGCGAGGTCGATGCGGATGGAGCGCGCCGACGGGCCCTCGCCGATCACCAGGTCGAGCGCGTGGTCCTCCATCGCCGGATAGAGGATCTCCTCGACGTTGGCGGGCAGCCGGTGGATCTCGTCGATGAACAGCACGTCGCGCGGCTCGAGGTTGGTGAGGATCGCGGCGAGGTCGCCGGCCTTGGCCAGCACCGGCCCGGAGGTGGCGCGGAAGCTCACCCCCAGCTCGCGGGCGACGATCTGGGCGAGCGTGGTCTTGCCGAGGCCGGGCGGGCCGAACAGCAGCACGTGGTCGAGCGCCTCGCCGCGGGCGCGGGCGGCGTCGATGAACACCTTCAGATTGCCCTTGGCCTGCGCCTGGCCGACGAACTCGGCGAGCGTCTGGGGCCGAAGCGCCCGGTCGGTGGGCTCGAACGGCTCCGGCTCGGCGGAGACGAGGCGGTGCTCCTCGCTCATGCCCGCTCCCGACCCAGCTCCTGCAGGGCGGCCTTGATCAGCGCCGGCCCCTGCGCGTCGTCACCGAGGCGCGCGGCGGCATGGTCGACGGCGCGGCGGGCGGCGGGCTCGGCGACGCCGAGGCCGATCAGCGCGGCGACCGCTTCGCCCGACGGCGAGGCCACGGGCGCTGGGGCGGCGGACGCATGGAGGGCCACCACGTTGTCGGCGGCGATCGGCTTGCCCTTCAGCTCGGTGACGATCCGCAGCGCCAGCTTCGGCCCGACGCCGTTCGCGCGGGCGACCGCCGCCTTGTCGCCGCGGTGGGCGGCGCCCATCAGCTCGCCCGGCGAGAGCACGTCGAGCACGCCCAGCGCGGCCTTCGGCCCGACCCCCTGGATCTCCTGCAGCGCGACAAACGCGCGCCGCTCCTCACGCGACAGGAAGCCGTAGAGCCGCATGCCAGTCTGGTCGGCCCACTGCGACTCGATCTGAACGGTCGTCTCCTCGCCGATTGGCGGCAGCCGCTGCAGCGTGCGAGCGCCACAGCGCACGACGTAGCCGACGCCCATCACGTCGATCAGCGCCTCTTCCTCGCCGACCTCGGCGACGATCCCGCGCAGTCTGCCGATCATTCAGCCGCTCCGATGCTGGTGCGGCGCAGGCCCGGTTCGAGACCGGGAATGCGGAGCTGATTCGCCATTTGTTCCGAGCATCGCCCGAGCGGCGCCGAACGTCGAGAAGCGACTCTTATGGTTAAGAGGAGATTACCGGCGACTGGGCGGGGCCATCACCTTCAGCCGCGTAGGCTGAAGGTCTGCTGACGGGGCGGCGCGCGGCGCGGTAGAGCTTGCAGGTGATCCTCGAGCTGATCCGCGTTCCCACCGCGCCCTGGGCGCACCCGCTGTTCGACCTGATCGCCTGGTCGGCCGGCGCGGGCGTGGGCTATGCGCTCTACCGCTGGCGGCTGCAGGCGCAGCTCGGCAGGCTCGCGCGGGCGGTCGGCCCCGGCTACTTCATCAGCCTCGGCGTCGGCGCGGCGGTCGGCGCATGGCTCTCGGGCTCGTTCAACACGCTGCGCGAGACGGCGCCGGCGCTGTCGCACAGCGTGGCCGGCGCGCTGGTCGGCGCGATCGTCGCGGTGGAGCTCTACAAGCTGATGCGCGGCATCCGCGGCTCGACCGGCGGCGTCTTCGTCGGCTCGTTCGCCACCGGCATCGTGATCGGCCGCTGGGGCTGCCTGTTCGCCGGTTTGTCGGACCGCACCTACGGAACGCCGACCGCACTGCCCTGGGCCGTCGACCTCGGCGACGGGATCGGCCGCCATCCGGTGCAGATCTACGAGAGCCTCGGCATGGCGGCGTTCCTGGCGCTCTACGTCGCCGGGCTGGCGGTGCGCGCGCCGTGGGCGATGCGGCGCGGCTTCTACGCGCTCTGCATCTGGTACGGGGCGCAGCGCTTCGTCTGGGAGTT
>DATNEH010000112.1:0-6880 GCA_035553015.1 Caulobacteraceae bacterium
CGATCTACCCGGTATCGGCGATGCTAGCTGCGTCGGTGTCCGGATCAATCCCGGCGGTCGCGTCAGCCGATCCCGCACCAGATCCTCGTCAGTTATCAAATCAGCCCGAGCGCCTTGAAGCTGGCGACGCCGTCGCGACCGACGACCAGGTGGTCGTGGATGGTGATGCGCAAGGGCCGCGCCGCCTCGACCACCTGGCGGGTCATCTCGACGTCGGCGGCGCTGGGCGTCGGGTCGCCCGAGGGGTGGTTGTGCACCAGGATCACGGCGCTGGCCGACAGCTCCAGCGCACGGCGCGCCACTTCGCGCGGATAGACCGGCGCGTGGTCGACGGTGCCCTCGTTCATTACCTCGTCGGCGATCAGCTGGTTCTTCTTGTCGAGGAACAGCACCCGGAACTGCTCGCGCGGCGCATGGGCGAGGGCAGCCTTGGTGTAGGTGAGGAGCGCGCTCCACGACGAGATCACCGGGCGCCTGGCCACCTCGGCGCGGCCGACACGCAGCGTCGCCTCGTGCAGCAACTTCAGATCGAGCGCCACCGACGCGCCGACGCCCTTCACCGTCTTCAACGCCTCGACGTCGGCGCCCAGCACCGCGCCAAGCCCGCCGAAGCGGTCGAGCAGCGCCTTGGCCAGCGGCTTCACGTCCCCCTGCGGCAGGCTGCGGAACAGGAACAGCTCCAAGAGCTCGTAGTCGGGCAGGGCGGCCAGCCCCAGGTGCGCGCGCTGGCGCAGCCGCTCGCGGTGGCCGATATGGTGCGGCGGCGTCGGCTTGGAGGCGGCCGCCCACCAGTCGTCGGCCCGCATCGGGGCTTCCTCGAGTGCGGCGGCGCGGCTTCGGCTCATGCGGATATGTTCACCAAATGTTCCTATGGCGCAAGCCCAATCGGGCGCGTAGCCTGCGGCTCAATCTGAACATCGATTAGATAGAGCCATGCCCGACGACACCGCCAACCCGCCCAACGCCGGCGCGATGCCGGAGATCTTCAAGCTGACGCCGTACAACCCGGCCTACCGCGAGAATCCCTACGCGGTGCTGGCCGAGCTGCGCTCGAGCTGCCCGGCGCTGCGCGACGACGGCTGGGGCACCGTGATCTTCACCCGCTACGACGACGTGCGCCCGGTGGTCTCGGACCTCAGCATGTGGCGCGACGCGCTGCTGAAGGGCGAAGAAGTGCTGATCCAGCGCGAGCTCGGCGGCCAGCCGATGCCGGAGGGCCCACGCAGCGAGACCACCAGCATCCTGACGCTCGACGATCCGGACCACGCCCGCATCCGCCAGCCGCTGGCGCAGGCTCTCTACGCCCGTGTCGCCAAGTTCCGTCCCGGGGTCGAGCGGATCGTCAAGGAGACGCTGGACGCCATCGACGCGTCCAAGCCGTTCGACCTGATGACGGCCTACTGCGTGCCGATCCCGATCGACGTGATCGCCTCGATCCTCGGCGTCGACGGCGGGCGGCTGGCGGAGTTCCGCGCCTGGTCGGAGGGCGTCATCCAGGGCCTCAACCCGTTCCGCACGCCGGAGGAAACGGTGGCGATGGAGGCCGCCAGCGAAGCGCTGAACGCGTACTTCAAAGAGTTGATCGAGCAAAAGCGGGCCCAGCCCGCCGACGACCTGATCAGCGACATGGTGAAGCTGCAGGCGGCCGGCGCGCCGCTTTCCGACACCGAGCTGCAGATCAACCTGCAGGCGCTGCTGGTCGGCGGCAACCTCACCACCACCGACCTGATCGGCAACGCCGTGCGGCTTCTGCTGCTCAATCCGGCCGAGCTCGCCAAGCTTAGGGCCGATCCGAAGCTGATCAACGCGGTGGTCGAGGAGGCGCTGCGCTACGAGCCGCCGGTCGACATCACCGGCCGCATCGCCCCGCGCGACATGGAGATCGGCGGCTGCCCCGTGCGCGAGAAGCAGAACCTGACGCTGTCGCTGCGCTCGGCCAACCGCGACCCGGCGGTGTTCGACAACCCCGACAAGTTCGACGTCACCCGCGAGAAGAAGCCCCACGTGGCGTTCGGCGGCGGCGCCCACATCTGCATCGGCGCGCCGCTGGCCCGGCTCGAGGCGCAGGTCGCGCTTCCCCGGCTGTTCGAACGTTTCCCCAACCTGCGCCTGGCCAACCCGGACGAGCTGCCGGAATGGCGCATGCTGCCGTTCTTCCGCGGCCTGCAGAAGCTGGAGCTGGTCGCCGACTAGAGCGGCGCGCAGGCTTCCTCCAGCCAGGCGCGGGTCTCGGCATCGACCTTCGGGCCGATCTCGGCCAGCACGCGGGCGTGGTAGGCGTCGAGCTGCGCGAGGTCGTCGGCGCTGAGCATCTCCTTGACGACCAGCACGCGGTCGATCGGGGCCAGGGTCAGCGTTTCGAAGCCCAGCATCGGGCGCTCGCCGCCGTCGATCTCGGCTGGCGCCGTCACCACCTGCAGGTTCTCGATGCGGATGCCGTAGGCCCCGGTCTTGTAGTAACCGGGCTCGTTGGAGACGATCATGCCGGGCTTCAGCGCCACGTTGTTGGGCAGCTTGGAGATCCGCTGTGGCCCCTCGTGGACGCCGAGGTACGAGCCGACGCCGTGACCGGTGCCGTGGTCGAAGTCGAGGCCGGCGGCCCAGAGCGGAACCCGCGCCAGCGCATCGAGCGCCGAGCCCGTGGTGCCGGCCGGGAAGCGCACCCGGCCCAGCGCCAGGTGGCCCTTCAGCACCAGCGTGAAGCGCTCGCGCATCTCTTGCGACGGCGTGCCGATCGCCACCGTGCGGGTCACGTCGGTGGTGCCGTCCATGTACTGCGCGCCTGAATCGACCAGCAGCAGCGAGCCGCGCTCCAGGTGCTTGGCGAGCCGCTTGGTCGGCCGGTAGTGCACGATCGCGCCGTTCGAGGCGGCGCCGGCGATGGTGTCGAACGACAGGTCCTTCAGCGCGCCGGTGGCCTCGCGGAAGCTCTCCAGCTTGGCGACCACGTCGAGCTCGCTGGGCAGCGTCTGCGCCGCCTCGGTGGAGACCCAGCGCAGGAACCGCGCCAACGCCGTCCCGTCGCGCACGTGCGCCTGGCGCGCGCCCTCGATCTCGACCTCGTTCTTGCAGGCGCGGGGCAGGGCGGTGGGGTCGGGCCCACGCACGACCTTGGCGCCGGCCTTCTCCAGCGCCTCGAAGTACCAGGCCGACGAGGTTCCGGGGTCGACCAGCACGCGCCGGCCGGCAAGGCTCGCGAGCGCGCCGGCAAGGCGGTCCGGCGTCAGCAGCGTCACGCCGTTGCCGAGCCAGGCCGGCAGGTCCGGCGTCACCTTGGCCGGGTCGAGGAACAGCTCGGCCGAGCCGTCCGACTTGAGGATCGCCTGCGACAGCGGCAGTGGCGAGCGGATCACGTCGCCGCCGCGGATGTTGAACAGCCAGGCGTTGGAGGCGGGCGCGGTGATCAGCGCCGCGTCGGCGCCCTGCTCGGCGAGGCTCTTGCCGACCCGCTCGCGCTTCTCGGCCGAGTCCTCGCCGGAGAACCCGGTCGGATGCGGGCTGACCGGCGCCGCCGGCTGGGCGGGACGCGCCGCGCCCCATGCCGCGTCCAGCGGATTGGGCTCGACCGCTTTCAGCGCCGCGCCGGCCTTGGCGGCGGCCGAGCGCAGCCGCTCCAGCGCCTCGGGGCTGTGCAGCTTGGGATCATAGCCGATGGTCCAGCCGGACTTGGCTTCCGACTGCAGGTAGGCCGGCACGCCGCCCTCGACGAGGTCGCGCACCTCGAAGAGGTCAGTGTCCACCTGGTCGCGCACCTGGAGGGCGTAGCGGCCGTCGACGAAGATCGCGGCCTTGTCCTTCAGCAGCACCGCCGCGCCGGCCGAGCCGGTGAAGCCGGTGGCCCAGGCCAGCCGGTCGTTGGCGGCCGGCAGGTACTCGTTCTGGTGCTCGTCCTCGTGCGGGATGACGAAGCCGTCGAGGCCCTGTGCGGCCATCGCGGCGCGGATCAGCGGCGCATGCTCGCGCCCGAAGGCGGGGGTGGTGGTCTCGTCGAAGGTCTGGCGCATGCCGCCGATTTAGGACGTCCGATGCGCGGAGGCAAAGGCGGCCGCGCGCCTGCTGACGCGCGGCCGCAGGTTTGCGCCTAGGGTTGTTGCGGCGGCGGCTGGCTGCCGGGGTCGGGCGCGGTCGCCGAGGCGTCGCGGGCCTGGCGATCGGCGGCGGCAGCCGCACGGGTGGCTTGCGCCTCGGCGCGGGCGCGGTCGGCGGCGGCCTGATCGGCGGCGTTCTGCTGGACCTGACCGGCTGACTGCTGCGCCGATTGTTGCGCCGCCTGCGCAGCGACCGAAGCATCTTGTGCGGCCTGCGCGCCCTGGGCCGAAGCGGCGGCCTGCTGGCTCTGCTGATCGGCCGCGGCCTGCTGCTGCGCCTGATTGTTCGGCTGGTTGGTGGTCATGTAGGCGATCGCCACGATGGCGACCACGGCCACCGCGGCCGCGGCGATCCACCCTGCATAGCTTGGGCGGCGCACGACCGTCGTCGGTCGAGTCTCGTAAGTTCGGGGTTCGATGGGATCCGGAGCGGACATTGGCCTCACCTTGAGCGTTTTCGTTGCCGCCCAAACGTCCCGTCAGGATGCCGGTTCCGGTTAGCGCTGCAGCACCAGGGTGGTCCAGGCGTCGCGGTGGTAGCGGCGCACGAGCCGGAAGCCGCGCGCCAGGTAGGCGGCCGCCACGTAGCGCTGCTGGTGGCGCAGCAGGCCCGACAGGATCACGACGGCGCCCGGCCGGAGCGCGCGGCCGATGTCGGGAGCCAGGCGCACCAGCGGCCGTGCGAGAATGTTGGCGAACACCAGGTCGTAGGGTCCGGCGCCGGCGACCGTGCGGTGGGCGAGGCCGTCCGCTCGCACGAACCGGGCGCGCGCCCGGTTGAGGATGGCGTTCTCGCGGGCGATGCGCACCGAGACCGGATCGATGTCGACGCCGACTGCAACGCGGGTCCCGGTCCGCGCCGCGGCGATCGCCAGCACGCCGGTGCCGGTTCCCACGTCCAGCACGCGCGGAAACCGGCGCGCCTTCAGCAGCGCGTCGAAGGCGACCAGGCAGCCGGCGGTCGTGCCGTGGTGACCGGTGCCGAACGCCGCCCCGGCCTCGATCCTGAGGCCCACGGCGTTGGCGGGTATGCGGCCGCGGTCGTGCGCGCCGTAGACGAAGAAGCGGCCCGCCCGCACCGGCGGCAGGCCGGACAACGCCAGCGCCAGCCAGTCGGCGTCGGCCAGCGCCTCGGTCGCCACCTGGAGCGCCGGCCGGCTCGTCAGCAGGCGGGCGAGCGCCTGCGCTTCGATATCCGTGGTCGGATAGGCGTCGATCCGCCAGATCCCGTGCGTCTCGTCCTCCTCGAGGATCGAGTAGGCGGCGGCCTCCAGCTGCGGCTCGGCGTCGATCGCCGCGGCGGCCGCTTCGGCCTCGGCCCTCAGGCCGCGGGCGGTGATCTGCAGATTAGCGTCGGACATGGGCGCGCCGTCTACCGGCTGCGGCCGCCCCTGGCGAGCGGCCTGACATGAAAACGTGATCCAGGCGGACGAACTTGCGTCACACCCCATCGGTAATAGGAGCGCGGGGGCGATCGGCAGACACCTTCCACGAGAGGAGATCGCGGCATGCCCGATCCTCAAGCCCACCCCGTCAGCGAGCGCACCCACAACGAGACCTCCCGATCCGACGGACCGCCCGCCGGCCAGGCCAAGGCCGAGCCGCGCAGTTTCAACCAGAGCCGCAGCGGCCAGGGGGCGGCCGCCGAAGCGTTCGCCCAGGCCACCCAGCCGCTGGTCGAGGGCAGCCGGCAGCTGGCCGAGCAGAGCCGCCGGGCCAGCCGCCAGGTCGCCGACAACTGGCGCCAGGCGGTCGACCCGCTGCTGGCGATTCAGTTCGAGATGAGCCAGTGGTTCGACGACATGTTCCGCCACGCGTTCGGCTTCCGGCAGCCGGCGGGCGCCAGTCCGATGCGGCCGTTCAGTGTGGGCGCCGCCAGCCTGTTCGGGCTGCCGCCCGCCGACATGAAGGAGACCGACGCGGCGCACATCCTGGCGGTCGAGTTGCCGGGCCTGACGCGCGAGGACATCGACCTGACCATCGATGGCGATGCGCTGGTGGTCTGCGGGCACAAGGCCGAGGAGACCGACGATGCGTCGGCGACCTACCGGGTCAGCGAGCGGCGCTACGGGCGCTTCGAGCGGTCGTTCCCGCTGTCGCCCGACGTCGACCGCAGCCACATCGCCGCGCAGTTCAAGGACGGCGTCCTGAAGATCACGCTGCCTAAGAACCCCGCCGCGGCGACGGCGCGCTCGCGGATCGAGATCAAGGGCTGACCTGGCGCGGGGTGTCCGGCGGCGGGACGCGCTCGCCGCTGGTCGCCTCGTAAGCCGCCGCCGACCGGGGCGCGGCGCCGGCCACGATGTCGCCGCCGACCGAGGGATAGCTCGTATCGCGCCCGGCGTAGGCGGAAAGTTCGCCCGGCTCGGCGGCCGGACGCACCATGCGCAGCGCCGCCACCTCCTGGTGGTAGTGCGTGCAACCGCCGAGATTGAGCGCGGCGAAGATCACCATCGCCACCAGGACGCGCCGCATGCTCGCCTCCATCCCCAGGACGCTCGTCCGCTGAACCCCACGATGATAGCGGCGCCGCCGGTCGGCTCACGTTAACTCGCGGACATGCGCAACGTGGCCCCCCTCAGTGCAGCCAGGCCACACCCAGCGCGAGGCTCGCATGCATGGCGGTCAGGCCTTCGGCTTCGCAGCGACGTCAACTTTGTCAAATCGCCGTCACGAGGGCGGCTTTCCTGCCAATTCCGGTCACATCGGCGCCCTAGGCTCGTCGCCGCTGCAGCAAACGGAGGCAGCCGATGAACACGCAGGAAGTCGCGCAGGACTTGGTGTCGCTGTGC
>DATNEH010000113.1:0-12873 GCA_035553015.1 Caulobacteraceae bacterium
CCTGGTCGCGCACGGGCATCAGCTTGGCCCGCGTCACCGCGTCCGCGCTGGCGAACAGCGTCACGTCGTGCCCCAGGTCGACGAGCGCCTCGCAGAGCTGCGCCACCACGCGCTCGGTCCCGCCATACAGCTTCGGCGGCACCGCCTCGTAGAGCGGCGAAATCTGGGCAATCTTCATACTTAGAGTCCCTCTTGTACTCGGCGCGCGCGCCACCGGCGCCCCACACCCGTCTCCGTTTCAATAGTCCCCATGGTCCCGTTTGGTTCCGCGATGACGCAGCTTTGTTGACGATCGCGAGGCGGTCGACGGAAACGTGAATGACGCCGGGGAACTGACCGGCCACGGTCTGCGGGAAATCATGGATGGCCGTGGTGCTCGGCGTTGCGCTTGCGCGTCGCCGCGCCCTTCTTGGCGGCGGCAGAGCGCTCGGCGTGGGTGCGCGAGGCCTGCGACTTGCGCCCCCCCTTGGCCGACGAAGCGTGGCTTTCCTTCTTGCCGCGCCCCGAGCCGCTTTTCCTGCCCCCGCCGCTCTCCTTGTTGACGGTCGCCCAGGCGCGCCGCTCGGCCTCCTTGTCGGAGACCCCGCGTTTCTCATAGCCCTCGGCGATATGGTCGGCCTTGCGTTCCTGCTTGTCCGTGTACTTCGATTTGTCGCCGCGAGGCATCGCGAAACTCCCATGACCGACGGCCCGGCCCTCGCGTCTGGCAACCCCCAGAAGTCTTTGTAGTTCCGAAGCTTAGCTGAATCCGAGACGCCCTCGCGGGTTGTAGAGCCTGCCCCGCCGAGGGACCTGTTGCGGATGGCGATCGAAACCTCCGATCCGGCCGGCGCGGGCTTCAGCCGGCGCGGCGTGTCGACCGCAGCGAGGGTCTCGGCCGCCGGCTTTTCGATGGGCGCGGGCGCCACTGCCGACCCGGCGCCGTCGCCGGTGAGCGGGGTCGCCAGCGCAAAAAGGGCGCCGTCGGAGCTCTGCAACAGGAACGGGAAAACCGCGCGGCTGTTTAGCTAACAGCCCGGCTCGGATGCTCGCGCCGGGCCGCATCTGCGCCCCACCCCAAGGAGCAAGCCCATGGCCAAGACCGCCGCGGACGTCATGATCCAATGCCTGCTCGACTGGGGCGTCGACACGGTGTTCGGGATCCCTGGCGACGGCGTCAACGGCTTGATCGAGGCGTTCCGCAAGCGCCAGGACGAGATCCGCTTCATCCAGGTGCGACACGAGGAGGCGGCGGCCTTCATGGCCTGCGCCTACGCCAAGTGGACCGGCCGGCTGGGCGTCTGCGTCGCCACCTCCGGGCCCGGCGGCATCCACCTGCTGAACGGCCTTTACGACGCCAAGCTCGACGGCCAGCCGGTGCTCGCCATCACCGGCCTGCAGTTCCACGACCTGCTGCACACCCACACCCAGCAGGATGTCGAGCTCGACAAGCTCTACATGGACGTCGCCGTCTACAACTGCCGGATCATGGGCGCGGCGCATGCCGAGAACGTGATGGACCTGGCGATCCGCACGGCGCTGGCCCGCCGCGGCGTCGCCCACGTGACCACCCCGGTCGACGTGCAGGACCAGCTGGTGAAGAAGGACATGCGCACGCCGCGCAACGTCCCGCACCACGTCTCCGACGCGCCGGCGCCGGCCGCGCTCGCCCCGCCGGACGGGCTCCTGGCCCGCGCGGCCGAGATCCTCGACGGCGCCAAGCGGCCGATGATCCTGGCCGGCCGCGGCGCGCTCGGCGCCTCGCGCACGCTAGCCGCCGTCGCCGATCACCTCGGCGCGCCGGTCGCCAAGCCACTCTTGGGCAAGGGCTGCCTGCCCGACGACAGTCCGTTCTGCCTGGGCGGCGTCGGCCTCCTCGGGACCAAGCCGTCGCAGGAGGCGCTGGAGGCCTGCGACGCGCTGCTGATCGTCGGCGCCTCGTTCCCCTACATCGAGTTCTATCCCAAGCCCGGATCGGCGCGGGCCGTGCAGATCGACATCGACCCGGAACGGATCGGCCTTCGCTATCCGGCCGAGGTCGGCCTGGTCGGCGACGCGGAGACGACGCTGAAGGCGCTGCTGCCGAAGCTCGCCTACCACGAGGACCGCAGCTTCCTCGAGAAGGCCCAGAAGGCGATGGGCGAGTGGCGCAAGGTGATGGACGAGCGCGGCTCGCGCACCGAAAAGCCGATGAAGCCCGAGGTGGTGGCGCTGGAGCTCAACAAGCTGCTGCGCGACGACGCCATCGTCGCCACCGACAGCGGCACCATCACCACCTGGATCGCGCGGCACATGAGCCTGCGCGAAGGGCAGATGTTCTCCTGCTCGGGCAACCTCGCGACGATGGCCTGCGGCCTGCCCTACGCGGTGGCCGCCGCGGTCGCATACCCGGACCGCCAGGTCGTGGCCTTCGTCGGCGACGGCGGCCTGACCATGCTGATCGGCGAGCTCGCCACCTGCGTGAAGTACGGCCTCAACGTGAAGGTGGTGGTGATCAAGAACGACGCGCTCGGCCAGATCAAGTGGGAGCAGATGGTGTTCCTGGGGAACCCCGAATACGTCTGCGAACTGCAGCCGATCGACTTCGCGGCGGTGGCGCGCGGCTTCGGCGTCACCGCATTCACCATCGACGATCCGGCGCAGTGCGCGACGACGCTGCGGCAGGCGCTGGAGACGCCTGGGCCGGTGCTGATCGAAGCGGTGGTCGATCCCAACGAGCCGCCAATGCCACCGAAGACCACCTTCGAGCAGGTGAAGCACTTCGGCGAGGCGCTGGCGAAGGGCACGCCCCACGCCAACAAGATCGCGCTCACCGTTGCCGCCGACAAGATCCGCGAGATCGTCTGAGGCGCGCGCATCGGGCAGCCCGGTCATGGACCCCCTCATCCGCCAGGTCCGCGCAGAGGCCTTCGTCATCCCGACCGATGGTCCCGAGGTTGACGGCACGTTTGCGTGGGACTCGACGACACTGGTGCTGGCCCAGGTCGAGGCCGGCGACGCCACCGGCCTCGGCTACACCTACGAGGCCGCCGCGGCCGCGCGCGTTATCGCCGAGACGCTGGCGCCGGCGGTGGTCGGCAAGCCGGCCTTCGACATTCCCGCCGCCTGGGATGCGATGCGCGGGGCCGTGCGCAACATCGGCTCGCGCGGCGTTGCGGCCTGCGCGGTCTCGGCGGTCGACAACGCGCTCTGGGACCTGAAGGCGAAGCTGCTCGGCGTCTCGCTGGCCAGCCTGCTCGGCCGCCAGCGCGAGTCGGCGCCGGTCTACGGCAGCGGCGGCTTCTGCAACTACGACAAGGCGCAGCTGCAGGGCCAGCTGGGCCGCTGGGCGCACGACGACGGCTGCCGCTGGGTGAAGATGAAGATCGGCCGCGACGCCGAGGCCGACGTGGCGCGGGCGACCCAGGCGCGCGAAGCGATCGGCGAGGCCGCCGGCCTCTTCGTCGACGCCAACGGCGCGTGGACGCCGAAAGCGGCGCTGTGCTTCGCCGAACGAGCTCAGCGCCACCGGATCGCCTGGTTCGAGGAGCCGGTCTCGAGCGACGACCTCGAGGGCCTCGCCCTGGTGCGCGCCCGCGCGCCGGCCGGCATGGACATTGCGGCGGGCGAGTACGGCTACGAGCCGTTCTACTTCCGGCGCATGCTGGCGGCCGGCGCGGTGGACGTGCTGCAGGCGGACGCCACCCGCTGCCTCGGCATCACCGGCTTCCTGCGCGCCGCCGACCTCGCCGACGCCTGGAACCTGCCGCTCTCCAGCCACTGCGCGCCGGCCATCCACCTGGCGCCAGCCTGCGCTGCGCCCCGGCTCGCCCACATGGAGTGGTTCCACGACCACGTCCGCATCGAATCCATGCTGTTCGACGGCGCGCCACGGCTGAAGGCCGGCCTGGCGACACCGGACTCGGCGCGTCCTGGCCACGGGCTCGCGCTCAAGCGCGCCGACGCCGAGCGTTTCGCGGTGGCCGCATGACCGCCTCGCACCGCGTCATCGACAAGACGCCCGGCGGGCGCATCGCCCAGGAGGGCCTGACCTACTCCCAGGTCGACGCGCGGCGCCTGGAGGACGATCTGAAGGGCGCAATCGAGGGCGAAGTGCGGTTCGGGGACGGCGACAAGGCGCTCTACGCCGCGGACTCCTCGAACTACCGCCAGATCCCGATCGGCGTGGTCGTCCCCTACTCCGAAACCGACGTGGTGCGCACCATCGAGATCTGCCGGGCCCACGATGCGCCCATCGTCTCGCGCGGCGGCGGCACCGGACTCGCCGGCCAGACCTGCAACACCGCCGTGGTGATAGACTTCTCCAAGCGGCTGAACCGCATCCTGCGGCTCGATTTCGATGCGCGCCTGGCGACCGTCGAGCCCGGCGTGGTGCTGGATTCGCTGCGCAACGCCGCCGAGCAGCGGCGCCTGACGTTCGGGCCTGACCCCGCCACCCACGACCACAACACGCTGGGCGGCATGATCGGCAACGACAGCTGCGGCGAGCACTCGATCATGGCCGGCCGCACCGCCGACAACGTCCGCTCGCTGGACATCGTCACCTACGATGGCGCGCGGATGACGGTGGGCCCAACCTCGCCCGCTCTCCACCGCGCGATCGTGAACGCGGGCGGACGGCGCGCGGAGATCTACCGCGCACTGCAGGACTTCTGGACCCGCCACGGCCGTCATTTCGAGGCGGTCTATCCGCAGATCCCGCGCCGGGTTTCCGGCTACGAGAACCTCGACCAGCTGTCGCCGGCCAAGGGGTTCAACGTGGCGCGCGCCCTGGTGGGCACGGAAGGGACGCTGGTCACCGTGCTGAAGGCCGACCTGGAGCTCGTGCCGAGCCCGCCGCACCGGGTGCTGGCCATCGCCGGGTTCCCGGATATCTACACGGCCGCCGACGCCGTACCGCGCGTCCTGGAGTTCGGCCCGATCGCGCTCGAGGGGATCGACGAGCTGATGGTCGACTACATGCGGCGCAAGCACCTTCACGTCGACGACCTGAAGGTGCTGCCCGACGGCTGCGGCTGGCTGATCTGCGAGTTCGGCGCCGACACCGCGGACGCGGCCGCCGAGAAGGCCGCGCCGCTGATCGCCTGGCTGAAGGGCAAGGGTCACGACGGCAAAGTGGTGCGCGATCCGGCCCAGCAGCACCGCATCCTGCGGGTGCGCGAAGCGGGCCTGCCGGCCACCGCCGACCTGCACGGCCGCCGTGAGACGCACGAGGGCTGGGAGGACGCCGCGGTGCGCCGGGAAGACCTCGGCCGCTACCTGCGCGAGTTCACGGAGCTCATGCACAAGTACGGCTATCAGTCTTCGGTATATGGACATTTCGGCGATGGCCTCGTGCACTGCCGGATCAATTTCGATCTGGCCACCGAGCAGGGTATCGCGACGTGGACGGCGTTCCTGAGCGAGGCTGCCGACCTGGTCGTGAAGTACGGCGGCTCGCTCTCCGGCGAGCATGGCGACGGCCAGTCGAAGGCCGCGCTGCTCGACAAGATGTACGGCCCCGAGTTGATGGCCGCGCAGCGCGCCTTCAAGGCGATCTGGGACCCGCAAGGCCGGATGAACCCCGGCAAGGTGGTCGATCCTTACCCGATCGCCTCCAACCTGCGCATGGGGCCAGACTATCGGCCGATGCAGGTCGGCGGCGTGTTCGACTACGGCGAAGACGTCAGCTTCACCGGCGCGATGAAGCGCTGCGTCGGCGTCGGCGAGTGCCGCCGCAACCACAGCGGCGAAGGCGTGATGTGCCCGAGCTACCAGGCGACGCTGGAGGAGCGCTACTCGACCCGCGGCCGCGCCCGCCTGCTGTTCGAGATGATGCGTGGCGGGACCATCACCGACGGCTTCGCCAGCGACGCGGTCGAGGAGGCGCTGGACTTCTGCCTGGGCTGCAAGGGCTGCAAGTCGGACTGCCCGATGCATGTCGACATGGCGACCTGGAAGGCCGAGTTCCGCTACCACCACTACCAGGGCCGCCGCCGGCCGCGCGCCGCCTACGCGATGGGGCAGATCCGACGTTGGGCCGAGCTGGCGCAGCTGGCGCCGGGGCTGGTCAACCTGGGCGCCCGCGCGCCTGGCCTTTCCGGGCTCGGCAAGCGCGTCGCCGGGATCGCGCCGCAGCGCCGCATCCCCGCTTTCGCGACGCAGAGCTTCCAGAGGTGGCGGCGCGCCTATCCCGGCGCTGCGGGCGGCAAGGCGCGCGTGCTGATCTGGCCCGACACCTTCACCAACTTCTTTCGGCCGAGCGCCGCCATCGCCGCCACGCGGGTGCTGGAGCGCCTCGGCTACACGGTCGACCTGCCGCGCCAGTCGCTGTGCTGCGGGCGGCCGCTCTACGACTGGGGCTGGCTCGACGAAGCCAAGGCGCTCTGGCGGCGCACGCTGAATGCGCTGCGCCCTGAGATCGAGGCGGGCGTCCCGCTGATCGGGCTGGAGCCCGGCTGCATCAGCGCCTTCCGCGACGAGCTGCCGGCCCTCTTCCCCGATGATCCCCTGGCCAAGCGCCTGTCGGAACAGACGCTGATGTTGTCGGAGTTCCTGCACCAGCGCGGCGAGACGCCGCCGAAGCTGACGGGTCAGGCGCTGGTGCAGATCCACTGCCACCACCACGCGGTGCTGGATCCGGCCGCCGAACTGAAGGTGCTCAATGCGACGGGCCTGGAGGCGCACGCCATTCCCTCCGGCTGCTGCGGCATGGCGGGCGCGTTCGGCTTCGGGGCCGACAAGTTCGCCGTCTCGATGATGGCGGCCGAGCGGGTGCTGCTCCCGGCGGTGCGCGCCGCGCCGGCCTCCACGCTGATCCTCGCCGACGGCTTCTCGTGCCGCGAGCAGATCGAGCAGGGGACCGGGCGGCCCACCCTGCACATGGCCGAGGCGCTGGCGATGGGCCTCAAGTGAAGGCGCTGACCGTCGTTCCGGGCCACAAGGGCTCGATCCGGCTCGAAGAGCGACCGGAGCCCGACGCGCGCGGCGGCTATGCGCTCATCGAGGCCATCGCGCTCGGGGTCTGCGGCACGGACCGCGAGATCATCGACGGCGACTACGGCTGGGCGCCGCCGGGCGACGAGCGCCTGGTGGTCGGCCACGAGTCGCTGGGCCGGGTGCTCGCGGCGCCAGCCGATTCGTCGCTGCAGAAAGGCGACATCGTGGTGGGCGTCGTCCGCCGGCCCGATCCGGTCCCCTGCCCCGCGTGCGCGATCGGCGAATGGGACATGTGCCGCAACGGCCAGTACACCGAGCGCGGGATCAAGGCGCGCGACGGCTACGGCGCCGAGCGCTACCTGCTGGAGCCCGGCTTCGCCATCAAGGTCGGTCCAGCCCTGGGCTTCACGGCGGTGCTGGTCGAGCCGGCCAGCGTCGTCGCCAAGGCCTGGGACCACATCGAGCGGATCGGCCGGCGCGCGCGCTCGTGGCGGCCCGGGCGCGTGCTGATCACTGGCGCAGGACCGGTGGGGCTGCTGGCTGCGATGATCGCCCGCCAGCGCGGTCTCGAGATCCACGTCTTCGACCGCGCCGAGCGCGGCCCCAAGCCCGGCCTGGTCGCCGACCTCGGCGCCGCCTACCACACCGGCCAGCTGGAGGCGTTGAAGGCGCTCGATCCCGACGTCATCATCGAGTGCACCGGCGCCGATCCGGTCGTGCTGCAGTGCATGCAGATGGGCGGCGGCGACGGGATCGTGTGCCTGGCCGGCGTCTCGTCCGGCGGCCGTGCGCTGCCGTTCGACGTCGGCGGGTTCAACCGTCGGGCGGTGCTCGGCAACGACGTCGTGTTCGGCACGGTGAACGCCAACCTCGCCCACTACCACGCCGCCGCCCAAGCGCTCGGCGCGGCCGACCAGGGCTGGCTGTCGCGCCTGATCAACCGACGGGTAACGCTGGATCGCTGGCAAGAGGCCTTCGAGCGCCGCGACGACGACGTGAAGGTCGCGATCGATTTCGGAACTCTCGGCAGGCTCCCGCCGTGACCTGAGGGCCCGGCGACAGCGCCCGGAACGGCGATGGGGAACACCGTTCAGTTGGCTTCGGCCGACGTGGTCTGGTGAAGCCGCCCAACGCTCGCCGAGACGTGAAACCGGTCCGCCACTCACGGGTTTATGGTGACGTTAACAACTTCCGTTAGGAGAGGCCCGCCGATGGCCGACGCAGCAACCGATCCAGAGAACATCCTCGAGGCGCACGGGCGCACCTTCCATGGCTTCACGCTGGGGGTGAAGACGTTCTGCGCGTTCCTGGCGACGATCATGACCTTCCTGATCGTCAGTTTCGCCACCCCGGCCGGCTGGGGGCTGGGGCTGATCGCCGGGATCATCGTGGCGGGAGTGGCGATATTCGCGCTGACGCATGGCCTCAACCACTCCACCGAAGAGTCCTCGCTGCACCCGGGGCTGCACCCCTAAGTCACGCCCTGGCCACTGCGCCGCGGCCGCCACACCACGGCCGGCCGCCGCCGGGCGCGGCCGCATGCCCTTGCCAAACAAGGCGAACGTGCCGCATTTGGCCGCAACGTCAGCCGAGGACCGGGTCCCCAGATTTGCCGCACCATGCAGACCCCGTGCGATACTATCGGATAGGCGGTCTTCTGGTTGAGTCCTCGCTGGCGCTGCAAGGCGCCATCCCCGCGCCGCCGGGCCAGCCGGACGTCGTGGTGCGGCTGGCCGAGACGCCGCGCGAGCTGCCGAACGCCACTATTGCGGGGCCGAACTGGGTCGCCACGGGCGACACCTTCCTGCTCAAGGTGCCCAACGTCGCCCGCTACCTGATCGTCGGCGGCCGCGAGATCAGCATCGAGGTCGAGCCGGGCGTCGAGCTCGCCGACGCCCAGATCTACCTGCTCGGCACCGCCTTCGGGATGCTGCAGCACCAGCGCGGCCGCATGGTGCTGCATGCCAGCGCCGTGGCGCTTGGCGACAAGGCGGCGCTGTTCTGCGGCCCGTCCGGCGCCGGCAAGTCGACGCTGGCGGCGGCGCTCAACCGCCGCGGCTATCCGTGCGTCAGCGACGACGTCTGCGGCATCGATTTCAGCTCCGGCGCGCCCGTCGTGCTGCCTGACGGGCGCATGCTGAAGCTGTGGTCGGACACCGTCAGCCACCTCGAGATGGGCGAGCGGCAGGGGCCGGCGATCCGCCAGCGCCTCGACAAGTACTACATCGAGCCAGAGAGCGTCGCGGTCGACCGAGCGCTATCCGTCGCCGCGGTCTACCTGCTGCGCGTGGCCGATCCCGAGCGGAAGCCCGGCGTCAGCCGCCTCGGCAACGCCGACGCCGCCGTGCTGCTGCGGCGCAACGCCTATCGTCCGAGCGTGATCAACAAGATCGGGCTGGAGGCGGCTTACCTTGGCTGGTCATCGGGCTTGCAAAGACACGCCGGCGTCTTCAGCCTGACGCGGCCGTTCGATCTGGCCGCCATGCCAGAGGTGATCGGATGGCTGGAGGACCACTGGCGCACGCTGGACCTGTTGCCAGCGGCGGCGTGAGTAAGCGTAGGGGAGCGGATCGGGATGGGGGCGAATACGGGGGCGGACAGGATCACCGCCGAAACGCGGATTTCGCGCACCGGCGACTGGCTGAGCGCCGACACCGGCGACGGCGCCGTGATGATGAGCCCCTCGGCGACCGAGTACATCGGGCTTTCCGGCACCGCCGGACGCATCTGGGCGCTGCTGGAGACGCCGCGCACCTTGGCCGAGCTCTGTGCGGCGCTGGCCGGCGAGTACCAGGTGACCCCCGACGAGGTGACGGGCGACGTGCGCGAGTTCGTCGCCGGGCTTGCGGAACGCGGCGCCCTGGCGTTCGCTTAACCGGCGCGACGATCGAGCCGCCGGTTTCGCATGGGACGAGCCTCGTCCCCGCCGACAGCCTGGCCTGCGCGTCGCCGCGGCGGAGGACAGCGCCATGACGGTCGGCTTCATCGGCTTGGGCGCCATGGGCGCGGCGATCGCCGGCCGCCTGCTGGCTGGCGGGCAAGAGCTCATCGTCTGGAACCGCTCGCCCAAGGCGGCCGACCGACTGGCCGCCCAGCCCGGCGCGCGGCGCGCCGCATCGCCAGCGGACGCGCTGCAGGGCGAGGCGGCGTTCTCGATGCTGGCCGACGACGCGGCGGTGGAGGCGACGCTGCTCGCCTCCGGCGCGCTGGACGCCGCCGCCAAGGGGCTGGTCCACGTCAACTGCGCCACGGTGTCGGTCGCGCTGGCCGAGCGCCTGGAAGCGCGGCACCGCGAGCTCGGCCTGGCCTACGTCGCCGCGCCGGTGCTGGGTCGCCCGGACGCCGCGGCGGCCGGCCAGTTGCACGTGCTGGCCGCCGGCGACCCGGCGCGGTCGCCAAGGTGCGGCCGTTGCTGGAACTGATCGGCCAGCGAGTCTGGCCGGTCGGCGAGCGCGCGCCGATGGCCAACGTGGTCAAGCTGGCCTGCAACTTCGCGCTGGCCAGCACGATCGAGACCCTGGGCGAAGCCGGCGCGCTCGCCCAGGCCCACGGGATCGAGCCCAGGACCCTCTATGAGGTGATGACCGGCTCGCTCTTCGCCTCGCCGGCCTGGCGCGTCTACGCAGGGCTGATCGGCGAGCAGCGCTTCGAGCCGGCCGGGTTTCGGATGCCGCTCGGCCTGAAGGACGTCCGCCTGGCGCTGCAGGCCGGCGAGGCCAGCCACACACCGCTGCCGATCGCCTCGCTGCTGCGCGACCACTTCCTGGCGGCGATCGCCAACGGAGATGCGGAGAAGGACTGGTCGGCCCTCGCGCTGACCGCCTTCCGCAACGCCGGGCTGTAAGCGCGCCCGCGCATGAACGGCGCTCGGCGGAGCGGGCGCCCTTAGCCGCCATCTGGGTAGTACACCCGATTGAGGGCGCGCCCTGCAGCCGGCACTCCCGGGCCTCTGCGTCCCGCCGATCCACGGGCGGGGGCCGCTTCAGCGAGCAGGCCAATGCCGTTCATTTGCACGACGGATGTCGACCCCAGCCCGGGCGCCGCAGGCTGCTCTTGCTGCGAGCCGGCGCTGCAATCGGCGGCGCGACGGGTCACCCGCGAGTTCTCCCGCCGCGGGTTGCTCGCCGGCGGGGCGGGCGTGCTCGCCTCCCTCGGGCTCGCGCCCAGCGCGCTCGCGGCGCCGGCGACGGACCCGCCGCCGACCGTCGTCACCAACTTCCAGCTGTTCGACGGCAAGTCCCCTGCCCTGCGCGGCGGCCAGAGCCTCTTGATCGAGGGCGGCAAGATCCGCCGGGTGGCCGGCGCCGGCCAGGGCGCGCCCGACGGCGCGCGGCACATCGACTGCGGCGGCCGCGTGCTGATGCCCGGTCTGATCGACGCGCACTGGCACGTGATGTTCGCCAGCCTCAGCCCGGCGCAGCTGATGACGGCCGACGTCGGCTTCATCTTCCTGGCCTCCAGCGCGCAGGCCGAGCGCACGCTGATGCGCGGCTTCACGACCGTGCGCGACCTGGGCGGACCTTCGTTCCCGCTGAAGCAGGCGATCGATGCCGGGCTGGCCGTCGGCCCCCGCATCTACCCGTGCGGCTCGGTGATCACCACGACCGGCGGCCATGGCGACATGCGCATCAACTCGGATGTTCCCAGAAGCCCCGGCGGCCCGCTCAGCCAGATCGAGCAGATGGGCGCCGCCGCCATCGCCGATAACGTCGACGAGGTTCGCCTGAGGGTGCGCGAGCAGCTGTTCCTCGGCGCCTCGCAGATCAAGCTGGTCGGCGGCGGCGGGGTCGCCTCGCCGCGCACGACGCTCGACATGCTGACCTTCACCGTGCCCGAGCTGCACGCCGGCGTCGAAGCCGCCGCCGATCGCAACACGTACGTGGCGGTGCACGCCTATCCGCCGACCGCCATCCAAAGGGCGATCGACGCGGGCGTCCAGTGCATCGAGCATGGGCATCTGATGGACGAGACGACGGCCAAGCTGATGGCCGACAAGGGCGTATGGCTCAGCACGCAGCCGTTCATCGACGAGAGCGACAACGCCCCGATGACCGGCCAGAGCCGCATCAACCTGCTGCAGGTGCTGGCCGGGACGCCGAACATGTACGGCTACGCCAAGAAGTACGGGATCAGGACGGCGTTCGGCACCGACCTGCTGTTCTCGACCGAGGTCGTCGAGCGGCAGGGCGTGCTGCTGAACCATATGTCGCGCTGGTACAGCAACGCCGAGGCTCTGCAGATGGCGACCTCCGGCAACGCCGAGCTGCTGGCGCTGTCGGGACCGCGCAATCCCTACCCGGGCAAGCTCGGCGTGATCGAAGATGGCGCCTACGCCGACCTGCTCGTGGTGGCTGGCGATCCGCTGCAGAACCTCGCCCTGTTCACCGAGCCGGACAAGAACCTCGTCCTCATCATGAAGGACGGGAAGGTCCACAAGGACGCCCGCGCCGGGCCGGCGCCGGTCATGGGAAGCGTTATCGAATAAACACAGCGCGTTATGGCCGATGGGCGTTTCCGCGCCAAATGCCGTCGGAACGGCCGCTGGCTCCGCCGCGCGCGCGTCGCGGCGATTGCTAGCCGAACCGCGCTACGACGCGCCGCCGCCCCTCTAGCAAAACGCGCTTCACACCCTACATGAGAACCCGAGCGTGGTTCGCCACGCTGAGCGGCTTCCCCTCCCCCCGAACAAGCCGCTGAGCCCCCGGCCCTCCCCCCGCCGGGGGCTCTTTCTTTTCCGGGTGTCGCCTGCGTCGCCGAGCTCGATGCGCCCTGGCGGATGGGGTGTCTGCCGCTATACTGTATAGGTTGGTAAAACCTCGTACAAAAGACCTTGTGTAGCCATAGACTTATGGCATCTGGCCCGCTCGCATGTATAACGAGGTACGAAGTTGCACACTTCGGACTTGGGGTGCCGCATGGGGTGTCGAAGCCCCCGAATTGGAGCTTGCGAGTGGCCAACTAGCTAACCGCCAAGGA
>DATNEH010000114.1:0-4147 GCA_035553015.1 Caulobacteraceae bacterium
TCGCGTCTCCCGCAGTCCGAGGCGCTAGCCGAACACGGCGCGCCAGAAGCTTTTGTGGACAGCCGGCGGGTCGGGGCTGGTGAAGGCGACCTGGGTCAGCAGCAGCGCGGTGGTCGCCGTGGCCGGATCGGCGATCCAGCCGGTCCCGAGCCCGCCGTTCCAGCCGAAGGCCCCGGCGGGAACGCCTTCGGGCGACCGGCGGTTGGCGACCGCGACGCCGTAGCCCCAGCCGTGGCCCGCGCCCAGCACGAGCTCGCCGCCGGCGCGCTGCGCCTCGGTCAGGTGATCGCGGGTCATCGCCTGGACCGCCGCCTCGGACAGCAGTCGCCGCCCGCCGGCGAGGCCGCCGCTCAGCAGGAAGCGCGAGAAGGCGAGGAAGTCGTCGGCGGTCGAGACCAGGCCTGCATCGCCGGCCGGGAACCGCGGCGGCGCGGCGTAGGCGCTGTCGGCGGGATCGTCGAACACCCGGCGGCCGTCGAACGACCCATAGGCGACCGGCAGCCGATCCGCAGCGTCGGTCCAGAAACCGGTGTCGCGCATGCCGAGCGGCTCGAAGATCCGCGCCCGGAAGACCTCGCCCAGCGGCGCGCCGGCCGCCCGCTCGATCAGCACGCCTAGGATGTTCGAGCCGGCCGAGTAGAGCCAGGCCTCGCCCGGCTGCGCCATCAGCGGCAGCTCGCCGAGCAGGCGCACGTACTCGTCCGGACCGTATGACACCGTGGGGTCGGGCGGGCCGAAGCCCATCAGGTTGCGGGCCTGGATCGCGGCCAGGATCGGATACTGCTCGGGCGGGCCGAAGGTGACGCCGAGCCCGCAGCGGAAGGTCAGCAGGTCTTCCACGGTGATCGGCCGCTTGGCCGGGACGGTGTCGCCGAGCTGCGCCTCGGGGCTGCGCAGCACGCGGCGGTTCGCGAGCTCCGGCAGCAGCCGGTCGACTGGCTCGTCCAGCGCCAGCCTGCCGTCCTCGATCAGCATCAGCGCCGCGATGGCGGTGACCGGCTTGGTCATCGAGGCGATGCGGAAGATCGCATCGCGCCGCATCGGCTCTGCGCCGTCTTCGGCCATCGCGCCCAGCGCCACGACCACGACGTCGTCGCCGCGCGCCGCCAGCGCGACCAGTCCGGGCGTCTTGTCCGGCGCGACATGCGGCTCGAGGAGGGTGCGGAGCGCGTCGGCGGTGGGCAGCGTCATCGGTCTTCTCCCCAGGTGGTCTGGCGGTCTGGCGGCGTTCGCACCGAGGACGGCCGAGCCCGCGGCGCGCCGACAAGCGTCAGGCCACGAGCATCGATTCCAGCGCGCGCCATTGCTCGGCGGGATCGGCTGCCGTGATCCGGGGCCAGTCCGGGGTCTGGTTGCGGAACCAGGTCAGCTGGCGCTTGGCGAAGCGGCGGGTCTGCTGCTGCGAGCGGGCGAGCGCCTCGTCGCGGGTGGTCTGGCCCTCGAGATGGGCAATGATCTCGCGCACGCCGACCGCTTTCATCGCGGGCAACGCGGGATCGAGCCCGCGCGCGGCCAGCGCCCGCACCTCCTCGACCGCGCCGCCTTCGAACATGGCGGCAAGCCGGGCGTCGCAGGCCGCGTAGAGCGCCTCGCGCGGCGGCTCCAGCACGACGGCGCGGTAGGCGTCCGGCGCCAGCAGGGGCTGCGTGTCCGCCTGCCAGGCCGAGAGCGACCGGCCGGTGGTTTCGGCGACGGCGAGCGCGCGGACCAGACGCTGGCGGTCGCCGCGGGCGATGTGCGCCGCGGCCTCCGGGTCGAGGCGGGCGAGGCGGGGGCGCAGCGCGAGTTCGCCGGTGCGTGCGTACTCTGCTGTCAGCGCGTCGGTCGCCGCGCGCGGCACCGCTGGCATCGCGGCGAGGCCTTGCGTGAGCGCCCGGAAATAGAGTCCCGTACCGCCGACCACGATTGCGGTGCGCCGCCAGCGCGCGATGTCGGCCAGCACGGCGCGCGCCGCCTGCAGCCAGCGGCCGACCGACCAGCCGTCGGCGGCGTCGGCGACGCCGTAGAGGTGGTGCGGCGCGAGCAGCGTCTCCTCGCGCGGCGGCCGCGCGGTCAGCACCTCCAGGTCGGCGTAGAGCTGCATCGAGTCGGCGTTGACCAGCTCGCCGCCGGTGATCTGCGCCAGCTTGAGCGCCAGCGCGGACTTGCCGCTTGCGGTGGGGCCGGCGATCAGCCAGATGCGCTCATCAGAGCCTGGGAGAGACATGCGGATCGTTCTTACCCTCGTCGCCAGGGATTTCGACGCGCTTCAGGAGCATCTGCCGATGGCGCTGGAGGCGGTCGCGGCGGGCGGCTCGCCGATCTCCGACACCGAGGTCCTGGGGCCGGGCGCCGCCGACATCTTCTTCGAGGGCGACGATCCGACCATCGTGCGCGCCAAGGCCGGGGACATGCTGGAACGCGCGCCGGTCGACATCTGCGTGCAGCTGGCCGAGCACCGCAGGAAGAAGCTGCTGATCGCCGACATGGATTCGACCATCGTCAGCGTCGAGTGCCTGGACGAGCTGGCCGACTTCGCCGGGGTCAAGCGCGAGGTCTCGCAGATCACCGAGCGGGCGATGCGCGGCGAGCTGAACTTCGAAGATGCGCTGCGCGAGCGCGTGCGGATGATCGCCGGCGTCACGCTGGAGGACATGCAGCGCTGCTACGAGGAACGGGTGAAGCTCAATCCGGGCGCCAAGACGCTGGTCGCCACGATGGCCGCGGCGAACGCGCGCTGCGTGCTGGTCTCCGGCGGCTTCGACTTCTTCACCGGGCGGGTCGCGCAGGCCGCCGGCTTCCATTCGCACTGGGGCAACAAGCTGATCGACGACGGCGAGGCGCTGACCGGGCGGGTGGTCGAGCCGATCCTCGGGCGCGACGCCAAGCTGAACGCGCTGAAAGCCGAGGCGGGCGGCTTCAACTGCTCCATGGCCGACACCATCGCGGTGGGCGACGGGGCCAACGACCTCGACATGGTGGCGGCCGCCGGGCTCGGCGTCGCCTACCGCGCCAAGCCGGTGCTCGCCGGTCAGGCCGACGCGCGGCTCGAGCACACCGACCTCACCTCCTTGCTCTACTTCCAGGGTTTCGGCGCGGACCGCTTCGTTACCGGCTGAGACGCTGTGTGACTTGCCGGCGTGCGCCGACGCCCGCTAACCGGCGCGCCATGGTCTTTCCGCGCGAGATTCGGGCAGTCGTCTTCGACATGGACGGCCTGCTCGTCGACACCGAAGCGATGATCCGCGACGTCTACGCGGAACTCGCGGAGACGCGCGGCGTCGTCATGCCCGACCATGTCTTCCATCGGATGATCGGCCTGCCGAACGCGGCGAGCGATGCGGTGGCGCGCGAGCACTTCGGGCCCGACTTCCCGCTGGAGGCGTTCCACGCCGACGTGGCGGTGCGGGTGCATGCGGCGTGCGAAGCCGGCGTGGCGCTGAAGGTGGGCGTGGTCGAGCTGCTCGATCACCTGGATGCGGTGGGGGCGCCGCGGGCCATCGCCACCTCCTCCAGCCACGCAGCCGTGCAGCGCACGCTCGGCCCCAGCGGCATCCTGCCGAGGTTCGATGCGGTGGTGGCGGCTGGCGACTACACGCGGGGCAAACCCAATCCCGACCCGTTCCTCACCGCCGCGGCCCGCCTCGGCATGGCGCCGCAGCACTGCCTGGCGCTCGAGGACTCGCACAACGGCGTCCGCGCCGCCCACGCCGCCGGCATGATGACGGTGATGGTGCCCGACCTGCTGCAAGCCACGGACGAGATGCGAGACCTCTGCCTCGCCATCGCCGAGAGCCTGCACCACGTGCGCGAGATGATGACGCCGTCACCTCTCACGTAGGGAGGGGCTACGCCCGCCGCGGTGGGACGACGTCCTTGAAGGCGTCGAAGCTCTTCCAGCCTGGCTCAACGGGCGCGGTCTCCGGCCTCGGCGCATAGACCGAGGGCTCGCCGAGGTCGAGGTGCGGAATGTAGCGCGGGCAGTTCGGGAAGATGTCGGTGGGGGTCAAGCGGATCAGCGCCTGCGCGCCGGCGAACTCGGCGATGCGCGGGTCGTCGAAGTCGACCGCCGCGCGGCCGTTGATCCTGAGGCGCGCGGGGCGTTCGCCGACCTTCATGAACAGCAGGCCGACGTGCGGATTGACCGCGATGTTGCCGAGGCTGCGGA
>DATNEH010000115.1:0-3190 GCA_035553015.1 Caulobacteraceae bacterium
CCGAGGGCGCCGCCATCATGGTGGTCGACGCCGCCACCGGCATCCCCGCCGAGCCGATGCTGGTCGACCGCAACACCGGCCGCCCGCTCGCCGAGCCGGCCTTCCGCTCCGCGCCCGGCCCTGCCGCCGACGAATTCACCAGGCGGCGATATGCCGCTCGCCGGTCCAGCCACGGGAGCGCGCCATGAGCCAGCGGACGATGGGTGCCACCGCCCCGGCGATCACCGGGCGGGATTTGCTGGCGCCGCCGCCGGCCCGCCAGCGAAGTCGGTCGCGCAAGCGGCTTGGATTGGCTGCCGCGGCGCTCCTGGTGGGGCTCGGGGCTGCTTGGTACGGCTATGACTGGTGGACCGAGGGACGCTTCATCGAGAGCACGGACGACGCCTACGTGGGCGGCGACGTGACGGTGATCGCACCCAAGGTCGCCGGCATCATCGCCACCGTCGCGGTCACCGACAACCAGGCCGTCCACGCCGGCGACCTCTTGGTCAAGCTCGACGACCGGGACTACCGGGCCGCGCTGGCCAAGGCGGAGGCGGCCGTCGCGGGCCAGCAGGCGACGCTCGCCAATCTCGACGCCACCCGCCGCCTGCAGCAGGCGATGGTCGCGCAGGCGGAGGCCGAACTCGCCGCGACCGGCGCGGAGATCGACCGCACCCGGTACGATTTCGACCGCTACCGTGCGCTCGCCCGCGACCAGTTCGCCTCGGCGCAGCGCTACCAGCAGGCGGACGCCGATTACAAGAAGGCGCTCGCCGCCGATCAGCGGGCGCGCGCCGCCCTGGAGGCCGCGCGGCGCCGGCTCGACGTGATCGACACCCAGAAGCAACAGACCGCCGCCGATCTGGCCGGCGCCATCGCCGATCGCGACACCGCCCGGCTCAACCTCGGCTACACCGAGCTGCGCGCGCCGATCGACGGCACGGTGGGCAATCGCAGCGCGCGGGCCGGCGCATTCGCCACGGTGGGCGCGCAGCTTCTCTCTATCGTCCCCGCCGACGGCCTGTGGGTCGACGCCAACTTCAAGGAGAACCAGCTCGCCCGGCTGCACCCCGGCCTGCCGGCGACCATCGCCGCCGACGTGCTGCCCGGCCAGGTGTTCCACGGCCACGTCGCCAGCCTCGCACCCGCGACGGGGGCCGAGTTCAGCGTGCTGCCGCCGGAGAACGCCACCGGCAATTTCACCAAGATCGTGCAGCGCGTCCCCGTCCGCATCCGGCTCGACGGCGACGCCGCGCGGCTCGGCGCCCTTCGCCCCGGCCTCTCGGTCACCGCCGACGTGGACGAGCGGCCCGAGCCATCCCGATGAGCGCCACGCTCGCGAGCCGCCCGGCGGCGTCGGAGATGGCGCCGGGCGAGTTGCCCATGACGACAAAGGTGTTCGCCTTCGCCACCATGTGCATCGGCTTCTTCATCGCGACGCTGGACATCCAGATCGTCTCCGCCTCGCTGCGCGACATCGGCGGCGGCCTGTCCGCCGGCGCCGACGAGACCGCCTGGGTGCAGACCAGCTACCTCATCGCCGAGATCGTCGTCATCCCGCTCTCGGGGTGGCTGTCGCGGGTGATGTCGACGCGCTGGCTGTTCTCCGTCTCGGCGATCGGCTTCACCGTGACCAGCCTGCTCTGCGGCTGGGCCTGGAACATCCAGAGCATGATCGTGTTCCGCGCGCTGCAGGGCTTTCTCGGCGGCTCGATGATCCCGACCGTGCTGACCACCGCGTTCATCTATTTCCGCGGCCAGCAAGTGGTGGTCGCCGCCGCGACGATCGGCGCGCTGTCCTCGCTCGCCCCGACGCTCGGGCCGACCGTCGGCGGCTGGATCACCGACAATTATTCCTGGCACTGGTTGTTCTTCATCAATCTGGTGCCCGGCATCTTCGTCGCGGTGGTGGTGCCGATCCTGGTGCGCGTCGACCGGCCGGATCTGTCGGTGCTGCGCGGCGCCGACTATCCCGGCATCGTGTTAATGGCGCTGTTCCTCGGCTGCCTGGAATACACGCTGGAGGAGGGGCCGCGCTGGGACTGGTTCGGCGACGACACCATCCGCACGACGGCGTGGATCTCGGCCGTCGCCGGGGTCCTGTTCATCTGGCGCAGCCTGACCTTCGCGCGGCCGGTGGTCGATCTGCGCGCGCTCACCACGCGCAACTTCGCCCTCGGCTGCCTGTTCTCCTTCGTCGCCGGCGTCGGCATCTTCGCCACCATCTACCTGACGCCGCTGTTCCTCGGCCGGGTGCGCGGCTTCAGCGCGCTGCAGATCGGCTGGGCGGTGTTTTCCACCGGGATCTTCCAGGTCTGCGCCATCCCGCTCTACGCCTTCCTGGCGCGACGGATCGACCTGCGCTGGCTGATGATGTTCGGCTTCGCCTGCTTCACCATCAGCATGTGGACCTTCACCTGGATCACCCATGACTGGGGCTGGCGCGAGCTGCTTTTGCCGCAGGCGTTCCGTGGCTTCTCGCAGCAATTCGTCGTCGCCCCGGTGGTGACGCTGGCGCTCGGCAGCCTGGCGCCGGAGCGGCTGAAATTCGCCTCGGGCCTGTTCAACCTGATGCGCAATCTCGGCGGCGCGATCGGCATTGCCGCCTGCGGAACCATCCTCAACGACCGCACCAACCTGCATTTCCTGCGGCTCGCCGAGCATCTCAACAGCGCCAATCCGGCGATGGTCGGCCTGCTCGGCCGGGTCACGGCGGCGGAAACCGCCGCCGGCGGCGGGGATGCCGTCCACGGCCATGCCGCCGCCTTGCGACAGCTATGGTCGCTCGTCATGCGCGAGGCGCAGACCCAGACCTACGCCGATGCGTTCCTGGCGATCATGGTCTGCTTCGCCGTCGCGACCGTGGCGGTGCCGCTGCTGCGCAAGGTGACCGCCCCGTCCGGCCCTTCCGCCGACGCGCACTGATCGCGGGGGCGGCCCTTCCGTTCCGCGCCCCGGACGCCCTATATGTCTCTTCCATGATGGCACGAACGGCCTTCGACCCCGGCTTGCGAGGCAGCCATGCGGCGTAAGAGCTTCAACACGATGCAATGCCCGATCGCCCGCAGCCTGGAGCGGGTGGGGGAGTGGTGGAGCATCCTGATCCTGCGCGACGCCTTCCACGGGCTGACCCGCTTCGACCAGTTCCAGAAGAGCCTCGACATCGCGCCCAACATGCTGACCCGGCGGCTCAACGCGCTGGTCGAGG
>DATNEH010000116.1:0-8096 GCA_035553015.1 Caulobacteraceae bacterium
CCATGATGCAGTCCACCACCGACACCGAAGTCATCCTGCACCTGGTGGCGCAGTCGAGGCGCAACCGCTTCATCGACCGCTTCATCGACGCTTTGCGCACGATCGAGGGCGCCTATTCGTTGGTGTCGCTGACCAACAAGAAACTGATCGGCGCGCGCGACCCGCTCGGCATCCGCCCGCTGGTGCTGGGCGACCTGAACGGCAAGCCGGTGCTCTCCTCCGAGACCCGCGCGCTCGACATGGTGGGCGCCAGGTTCGTGCGCGACGTCGAGCACGGCGAGGTGGTGGTGATCACCAGCGACGGCGTCGAATCGATCAAGCCGTTCCCGGCCGCCAAGGCGCGGCCCTGCGTGTTCGAGTACGTATACTTCGCGATGCCGGACTCGGTGGTGAACGGCCGCTCGGTCTACGACGTGCGCAAGCGCATGGGTCGGCGGCTCGCCGAAGAGAGCCTCGTGCCGGCCGACGTGGTGGTGCCGGTCCCGGACTCGGGCGTGCCCGCCGCTCTCGGCTTCGCCCAGGCCGCCGGCATCCCCTACGAGATGGGCATCATCCGCAACCACCACCTCGGCCGCACCTTCATCCAGCCGAGCCAGGACGCGCGCGAGATGTCGGTCCGGATGAAGCACAGCCCGAACCGAGCCGTGCTGGCCGGAAAGCGGGTGATCCTGGTCGATGACTCGATCGTCCGCGGCACGACCACGGCCAAGGTGGTGCGCATGGTGCGCGCGGCCGGCGCCAAGGAAGTGCACCTGCGCTCGGCCTCGCCGGCGATCCGCTTCCCCGACTACTACGGCATCGACATGCCCGAGCGCGAACAGCTGATCGCCGGGCGCCTCAGCGTACCGGAGATGGCGGAGCTGTTCGGCGCCGACAGCCTGGCGTTCCTCTCGGTCGACGGCCTCTACTGGGCGATGGACGCCGGCCCGCGCGATCCGGACTGCCCGCAGTTCACCGATCACTACTTCACCGGCGAATACCCCACGCGCCTCCTCGACCGCGAGATCGCCGAGGGCCGCAATGAGCAGGTCGAACGCCAACTGTCGTTCCTGGTCGACGCTTGACCACCGAGCGCGACCTCCCTCCCCTGCATGGGGAGGGTGTCGGCGCAGCCGACGGGTGGGGGAGTGAGAGGACAACCACCGCGCCTGGAGTTGTAGCGTCAGACTCCCCCACCCCGTCCGGCGTCGCGCGCTGGCCGACCCTCCCCACGAGGGGGAGGGATAGGCTGCAGTGGCTTCGATCGCTCCAGCCCGACCGCTACGTGCTGGCGATCCTCGGGATGGTGCTGCTGGCGAGCGTGCTGCCGGTGCGTGGCCAGGTCGCGGGCGACCTCAACGTCGTCATCAAGCTCGCCATCGCGCTGCTGTTCTTTCTGCACGGCGCGAAGCTGTCCCGCGCCGCCGTGGTGGCGGGGATCACGCACTGGCGGCTGCACCTGGTCATCCTTGCCGCGACGTTCGTTCTGTTCCCGCTGCTGGGCCTGGCGGCGATGCTGCTGCCGCGCTGGATCCTGCCGCCGGTGCTGGCGACCGGCGTCCTCTTCCTCTGCTGCCTGCCGTCCACCGTGCAGTCGTCGATCGCCTTCACCTCGGTGGCGCGCGGGAACATCGCGGCGGCGGTCTGCGCTGCCTCGGCCTCGAACCTCTTCGGCATCTTCATCACGCCGGTGCTGGTGGCGCTGACGCTGGGGGTGCGCGGCGCCGGCTCGGGCGTCGGCGAGATCGAGGCGATCGCCCTGCAGCTGCTGGTCCCGTTCGTGGCCGGCCAGGTCGCCCGCATCTGGATCGCCGGCTGGATGCAGCGGCACTCCAAGCTGGTCGGCCTCGTCGACCGCTCATCGATCCTGCTCATGGTCTACGGCGCGTTCAGCGAGGCGGTGGTGCGCGGCATCTGGAGCGAGGTCTCGGTGCTGCAGATCGGGCTGCTGGTCGCGGTATGCGCGGCGCTGCTGGCGCTGGTCCTGGCGATCACCGCGTTCGCTGCGCGCTGGATCGGCTTCGCCAAGGAAGACGAGATCGCCGTGGTGTTCTGCGGCTCGAAGAAGAGCCTGATCTCCGGTGTGCCGATGGCCGGCATCCTCTTCCCGCCCGCCAGCGTCGGCCTGATGGTGCTGCCGCTGATGCTCTTCCACCAGATGCAGCTGATGGCCTGCGCGGTCATCGCCCAGCGCTATGCCGCCCGGCCAAAGTAGCGATTTGCCGGCAAGGCGGCGGCGCAGGCGTTCTTTCTCACCACGAAGGACATGAAGGACACGAAGAGGGCCTCCGCTTGCTTGGTGACCTTGGTGACCTTCGTGCCCTTTGTGGTCAAAGACAGCGCCTGCGGCGCGTCACTGATGCGGGTTGAGCGCGGCCCCCAATCCGCTAGAAGCCCGGCATGCCTGACAATTCCGCGACATCCGGGCCGCTTGCCGGCCGCATTGCACTCGTCACCGGGGCCACGCGCGGCATCGGACGGGCGGCGGCGCTGGCGCTGGCGGCGGCCGGCGCCGAGGTGGTCGCGCTCGGCCGCACGCAGGGCGCGCTGGAGGAGCTCGACGATTCGATCCGCGCCGCCGGCGGCTCGCCTGCGACGCTGGTGCCGATCGACCTGACGCAGCCCGACGGCCTCGATGCGCTGGGCGCCGAGCTCAACCGCCGCCATGGCCGGATCGACATCCTGGTGCACGCCGCCGCCATGCTCGGTGGGCTGTGGCCCGTCGCGCACGTCGACCCGCGGCTCTGGGACCGTGTGGTCGCCACCAACCTGACGGCCAGCTACCGGCTGATCCGCTCGATGGAGCCGCTGCTGCGCAAGAGCGAGGCGGCGCGCGCGATCTTCCTGACCTCCGGCGCGGCGTCGCATCCACGCGCCTTCTGGGGCGCCTACGCAACCACCAAGGCCGGCATGTAGGCGATGGTGCGCAGCTGGGCCGACGAGATCGAGCACACGAGCGTGCGCGCCGTGCTGGTCAATCCGGGCGCCATGCGCACCCGCATGCGCGCCGAGGCCTTCCCCGGCGAGGATCCGCAGACCCTGCCCGACCCAGCCGAGATCGGCCCTATGATCGTGGAGATCGCGGCCGCGACGGACCTCGGCCTGCCGACCGAGACCCAGTCTTTCGCGAGCTGGAAGGCGCGGCACGCCCAGGCTTCGGCCTAGCCTTCGGCCCAAGCTTCGGCCCGGCGGACTTCGGCCCGACCGGCTTCGACCCCGATGACTTCAACCCCGGTGCTTTCGGCCTGGCGGGCTTCGGCCCGGATGACTGCGTCCCCGGCGCCTTCCGGGCGCGCGTGCGGCCGCCCGCCTGGTCGTCCGCATAAGGATTGGCGCCCGACTTCACCGTGATCCGGATCGGGGTGCCCGGCAGGTCGAAGCTCTGGCGGATCGAGTTGATCAGGTAGCGCCGGTAGCTGTCCGGCATCGCCGACGCGCGGGACGCGAACATCACGAAGGTCGGCGGCCGCGCCTTGGTCTGCGCAATGTACTTCGGCCGGATGCGGCGGCCGCCCACCATCGGCGGCGGGTGCCGTTCGACCGCGAGCCGCAGCCACTCGTTGAGGTCGGAGGTCTTCACCTTGGTCGACCAGTCGGCGTGCGCCTTGGCGACCGCGGGCATCAGGCGATCGAGCCCGCGCCCGGTCTCGGCCGACAGCGCCACCAGCGGCGCGCCGCGCAGCTGCGGCAGCATGCGCTCGGCGGTCTCGTGCACCGCCTTCAGCCGTTCGCCGGCGTCCTCGACCAGGTCCCACTTGGCCAGCGCGAAGACGAGGCCCCTGCCCTCGCGCTCGACCAGGTCGGCGATCTGCAGATCCTGCGTCTCGAACGGGTGCGTGGCGTCCATCACCAGGATCACCACCTCGGCGAAGGTGATCGCGCGGATCGCGTCCTGGGTGGAGAGTTTCTCGAGCGCCTCGTTGACGCGCGCCTTCTTGCGCAGGCCGGCGGTGTCGACCAGCCGCACCGGGCGGCCGTTCCAGTCCCAGTCGACCGGGACGGCGTCGCGGGTGATGCCGGACTCCGGCCCGGTGAGCATGCGGTCCTCGCCGATCAGCGCGTTGACCAGCGTCGACTTGCCGGCGTTCGGGCGCCCGACGATGGCGATGCGCAGCGGCGCGTCGCCGCGCTCGGCTTCCTCCGCGTCCGCCGCCGGCCGCGCCGCGTCGATCGCGTCGAACAGGTCCGAAAGGCCCTCCCCGTGCTCGGCGGAGATCGGCACGGGCTCGCCGAAGCCGAGCCCGAAGGCCTCCATCGCGCCGGCGTCGCCGGCCCGCCCCTCGGTCTTGTTGGCGACCAGCACCACCGGCTTGCCGCGCTTGCGCAGCAGCTCGCCGAACACCTCGTCGAGCGGCGTCACCCCCTCGCGCGCGTCGATGACGAACAGCGCCACCTCCGCCTCGTCGAGCGCCAGCTCGGTCTGGCGGCGCATGCGCGCTTCCAGGCTCTCGTCGGTGACGTCCTCGAAGCCGGCGGTGTCGATCAGCTCGAGGTCGAGGTCGCCGAGCCGGCCGGTCCCGAAGCGGCGGTCGCGCGTGACGCCCGGCCGGTCGTCGACCAGCGCCAGGCGTCGCCCGGCCAGCCGGTTGAACAGCGTGGACTTGCCGACGTTCGGCCGCCCGACGATGGCGATCTTCACCATGGCGAGCGCACTCTAGATCACCGCAGCGCGATCAGTTCGGCCTTTTGCGAGACCACGTAGATCATGCCGCCGGCGGCGATCGGGCCGATCAGGGTGTCGTCGCCGAGCTTCAGGCGTTTCTCGACCGCGCCGGTCTTGGCGTTGATCGCCACCGCATAGCCCTTGTCGGAGACGGTGATCAGCCGGTTGTCGGCGAGGATCGGGCTCGACCAGACCTCGCGCGAGCGCTTGCCCGGCTTGCCGCCCTTCTTCTTGGGCGCCGGCGGGGCGTTGAGGTCGGTCATCCAGTAGAGCTGGCCGCTGTCGCGCGAGGCGGCGACCACCTGGCCGGTCTGGTCGATGGCGAACACCGCGTCGCCGGCCGGCCAGGGCGTGGTGATGCCCGACAGCGGCAGCGTCCAGTGCGGCTCGCCGGTGCGCAGGTCGGTGTCGGCCATCACGTCGGCGTGGCTGATGGCGAAGACGTCGCCCTTGTAGATCACTGGCCGCCCGGCGATGTCGCGGATTTCGGAGAGCGCACTGGAGCGCGTCGTGTGCGACAGCGGCACGTTCCAGAGCTCGGTGCCGTTGTCGCTGCGCAGCGCCACCAGCTCGCCCGACGCGAACGAGGCGACCAGGGTGCCGTTGGAGACGGCGGGGCTGGAGGCAGCCATGATCCGCGCCGGCTCGGTCAGCGCCTGGTAGGTCCAATCCGGGGTGCCGTTGTCGGCGCTGAAGGTCAGCAGTTCGTCGTCGACGTCGATGGCGTAGACGCGCCCGTCGGAGACGGTCGGCGCATCGTGGATCGGCGCGGCGGTGCGGGTGACCCAGAGGGTGTGGCCGGTGCTGGCGTCGAGCGCGGCGACCAGCCGGTAGCCGGACGTCACGTAGAGCTTGCCGTCCGCGTAGGCGATGCCGCCGCCGAAAGCGTCCTTCTCGCGCTTCGACTTGGGCTGCAGGTTGGCGCGCCAGACCTGCGCGCCGGTGCGCGCGTCGTGCGCCGAGACGCCGGCGCGCGCGTCCATCACGAACACCTTGCCAGCCGCCATCACCGGCGGGGCCATGACGAACTCGTGGTGGGTCGACTTCTCGCCGAACGTGCGGCGCCAGGCGACGCGGAAATCCGGCGCGGCGTCGACGTTCTCGACCGACTGCTCGATCGTGCCGCCTGGGTAGGGCCACTCGGCCTGCGGCTGCGGCGCCGGCAGGTAGAAATCCTGGCCCTTCAGCGAATCGGAGACCTTCAGCTGGTCGTTCAGCTCCAGCAGCGAGATGCGCTCACCGGCCGCAGTCTGCGGCGGCTTTGGATGCCGGAACGGCGGGTTGATCGTGTGACATCCGCCGATCGCCACGGCGGCAACGGACATGGCGGCGATGACGCGAACATGGCGTCGGGACGTCATTGAGCGGCTCCGGCTGGAGATGAGGGGGCCTCGGCCGGAGCAGGCGCGGCCGAGATCGACGGCGCGAGATTTATCGGCGGCGAAGGCGGCATTGTGGCGGCGGCCTTGACGGCCGCGACGGCGCTGGGCGCCTCACCGGCGTCGATGGCGGCGATGGCGAGCTGGGCGCGCTGGCGCATGTCGTCCGGCGCGCCGAAGCTCAAGGATACCACGGTGAAGGCGCGCCGCGCCTCGGCCGTCTTGCCGGCCAGCAGCTCGGCCATCGCCAGCGCCTCCTTGGCATAGGGCGCGAACGGGCGCTTGGCGTCGGTGAGCGGGGTCAGGCGGGTCTGGATCTGCGCGAACGGCGCGGTGTCGAGCAGCGCCTGGGCGGCGCGCAGGCGCGCCAGATCGCCGAATATCTGGTTGGGCGCGGCGGCGGCCGCCTGGTCGTAGAGCTTGGCGGCTTCGTCGTTCTTGTTGTCGGAGAGCGCCAGCGCCGCCTGCTGCATCAGCGCCAGCGTCTTGTAGCCGGGCGAGCCGGCCTTCTCGGCCGCCTGGAAACCCGCCTGCGCGCCGGCCACGTCGCCCGAACCCAGGGCGGCGACGCCCTTCTGGTAGGCGACCGCGGCCGTGTTGAGGTTGCGGTCCTGCCAGGCCTTGTAGCCCCAGAAGCCGAAGTACCCGAGCAGCACCAGGGCGAGGACGCCAGTGACCCAGGGTGCGAGACGACGCAGAAGACTGACGTAGCGGTCGGAGCGAAGCAGCTCGTCCACTTCATCGAAAAGATCGACCAACGGGGACTCCCACCGAGGCCCCGTTGCAGCGGGGCCGTTTGAAGTGGCGGGGAACCTATAGCCCGTCGCCCGCCCCTGCAACGCGGGCTTTCGCCGCTCAGGCGCGCAGGGCTCAATGATTGTCGTGGTCTGCGTCGCTGGCGCTGCTTGATATGCGCGGGGACGCGCCTCGAGAGAGGCTTGCGCCGCCGGGCCGCCTGCCTAGGCGAGGCGCGCGTCGATCACCGCCGAGATGGTCAGCGCGCGCTTGCGGGCGCGTTCCAGCGTGGCGCCGGTCATCGGGAAGAAGGCGGTGTCCAGCGGCTCGAAACCGGCGGCGCGCACCAGCTCGACGGCCTCCTCGGGCGTGCGCAGCAGGTAGAGGTGGTCGGGCGCGGGGCTGTTGATCGGCACGTGGATCCAGAGCCGGCCGCCCGGCGCCATGTGGCGGGCCACCGACTCGAGGGCGGCGAGCGGATCCTCGAGGTGCTCGAGCACCTCGGCCATCACCACGCTGTCGAAACGGGCGTCGCTGGCGGGGGCGTCGAACAGGTCCTGCAGCACCAGCTCGGCGCGGTCGGCGCCGCCCGCTGCGGTCAGGCATTGGCGCGCGAAGTCGATGCTGGTCTGGCTGACGTCCCAGGCAGTCGCCCCGGCGACCGCCGGCGCCGCGCAGGCGAGGTGCAGCAAGAGGCCGTGGCCCGGGCCGATCTCCAGGTGACGCGCGCCGTGCGGCAGCGAGGGCAGATACGCGGTCTCGAAGTGGGCGAGCGCGCGGGCGTGGTTGTCCCAGACCACATGGCTCAGCAGCAGGAAGTTCATGTAGCGGCGCATGAACGCGCGGTTGGAGTAGACCTCGGCCACCGCGTCGTCGAAGCGCGACAGCCGGTAGGCGCCGGTGCGGCGGAAGTGCAGCTCCTCCTCCAGGAGGCAGTCGCAGAGGAAGCGGTAGTCGGCGCAGAACTCGGGCAGCGCCGCAGGGCCGCCGATGATGCGCAGGATGGTCGCCGCGGCGCGCTCGGACGACGCCATCAGCGCGCCGTCGCGCCCGGCGAAGCTCTGCTCGAGGAAGCGCGCGTGGTCGGGCCAGGCCTCGAGCACCGCGCCAGCCAGGCGCGCGACGTTGGGGTGGGCCGACAGGACGTTCACGTCGCTCACGCGCGGGCCTCGATCAGTTCGACAAGGGCGAGGTTGGGCATCATCAGGAAGGCGATCGGGGCCTGGAAATACACCGACATCAAGGGCTCGCGCGCCAGCGTAGCGCCCTGCGAGCCGGTCATCGCGTTGATGGCCGCCGGCAGCGACGGGACCAGGTAGCCGACGTGATAGATTTTCACG
>DATNEH010000117.1:0-3067 GCA_035553015.1 Caulobacteraceae bacterium
AGCTGCAGATAGAGGCCGTTCATCAGGCGAATGCGCTTGAACTGGTCCTCGGTGAGCTCGCCGGCGAGCCGGCGCGCGCACTGCTCGCGGAACTCCGCGACGCGGTCGGCCAGCATTTCCTTGTCGATGGCGTCGTACAGATACATCTCGAGGCGCCTCCTCTACTTGCGCCTGATCAGCTCGACGCGGCCTTTGGAGCGGGCCGCGCCGTGCGCGTGCAGCAGGGCCTCGATGGCCTCGCCGCCTTCGGTCTTCTTGCCGTGTTCGGGCTTGTTGGTGGGCCCGAGCGCCCGCACCCGCTCGCGGAAGCTGAGCGGCGCCCAGGCATCGTCCGACGGGATCACGTCGATCAGATAGGGATCGACGACCACGGTGATCTGGCTCTTGGCGTGCGCCTCGGCAGCCAGCGCGGCGGCTTCGTCCTCGAACAGCTCGGCGTCCGCGAAGCGCGGCACCCAGTCGCCGGCGCGGCCGAGGAACACCGCCTCGCCGTCGCCCAGCCGATTCCCAGTCAGGGCCTTCATCTACTCAGCCCCTCGCTTTGCAAGCCCACGCGCACCTTCATTCATTGGGGTTGGTTCGGCGCTGGCGAGCGCCATCGCCTCGCCGATGATCAGCAGAGCCGGACCGGTCACCGCTTCGGCCGCCGCCGGGGTCCCGGCCAGCGTGGTGACGACCCGTCGCTCGGTCGGCAGGCTGGCGTCCTCGACGATCAGCGCCGGCGTCGATCCGGCCCGGCCGGCGTCCATCAGCCGCGCGGCGATCTGGGCCGCGGTCGAGACGCCCATGTAGATCACCACCGTCTGGTTCGGCTTGGCCAGGCCCGCCCAGTCCAAGTCAGGCTCGCCGCCCTTGGCCGCGTGACCGGTGACGAAGGTGACCGCCTGCGCCGCGCCCCGATGGGTCAGCGGCGCGCCGGCCGCCGCGCCCGCCGCCAGCGCCGCGGTGACGCCCGGCACGACGTGGCAGGTGACGCTCGCCGCGCGGCAGGCTTCCAGCTCCTCGCCGCCGCGGCCGAAGATGAACGGATCGCCGCCCTTCAGCCGCACCACCGTCAGCCCCTCGCGGGCGAAGGCGACCAGCAGCCGGTTGATCTCGTCCTGCGCATAGGAATGGCGCGACTTGCGCTTGGCGACCGAGAGCCGCTGCGCGTGCGCCGGGGCCAGATCGAGGATGGCCGGACTGACCAGCCCGTCGTGCACCACCACGTCGGCGCGCTCCAGCGCCTTCAGCGCCTTCAGGGTCAGCAGCTCCGGATCGCCCGGCCCGGCGCCCACCAGCCACACCTCGCCGACAGCGCCGGCCGGGCTTTGCCCAGTCAGCGCGACCAGTTGAGGAACGCGTTTTGATGTCGGCGATCGGGCCATGGACCTTGAAGCTAACCTATTAGCTCTTCTAAACAGCTCTACCAAACGGCATCGCGGGGCGGGCCTCTCGGTCCGCCCCGCTTCCACCCGTTAGCGAAAGGGCCGATGCGCTCTCGGGTGGTTGCAAGGTGGCGGTACGGCCCCCATTTCGCAAGCCAAGTCTTCTGCCGGGGCATTCAGGAAAACTCATGGAAACGCGCCGGCGGCTCCCACCCCTGAACGCTCTTCGCGCCTTCGAGGCTGCGGCCCGGCACCTGAATTTCAGCCGCGCCGCCGACGAGCTTTCGGTCACGCCGGGAGCCGTCTCGCAGCAGATCCAGAACCTCGAGGACTATGTCGGCGTCGCGCTCTTCAAGCGCACGCCGAAGGGATTGCTGCTCACCGACGCCGCCCAGACCGCCCTGCCCGCCCTGCGCGAGGCGTTCGACCGTCTCGCCGAGGCCGCCTCGCTGCTCACCGCCGCCGTCGATGGCCGCCGGCTGACGCTGACCGCGCCGCCCAGCTTCGCCGCCAAATGGCTGGTGCCACGGCTGAAGCGTTTCGAGGAGGCCTATCCGCAGGTCGATGTGTGGCTCTCCGCCGACATGGACATCGTCGACTTCGCCGCCGGCGAGATCGACATGGCGATCCGCTACGGCGCCGGCCGCTATCCGGGGCTGGAGCTGCAACGACTGATGAGCGAGACGGTGATCCCGGTTGCGAGTCCGGCGCTGGTGGCCGACAACCCGCTCGACGGCCCCGAGGACCTCGCACGCCATATCCTGTTGCACGACGGCTCGCCGGACGCGGACGAGAGCTGCCCGGACTGGTCGATGTGGCTGGCGGCCAGAGGCGTTCGCGGCGTCGACGGCGCCCGCGGGCCGCGCTTCAACCAGTCGAGCCTCGTCATCGAGGCGGCGATGGGCGGCCGTGGCGTGGCGCTCGCCAAGCGCACCCTGGCTCAGGACGACCTCGACGCCGGCCGCCTCGTCGCGCCGCTGCAGATCGCCACCGCGGTGGACTTCGCCTACTACCTCGTCCACCCGAAGGTGAAGGGACGCCTGCCGCAGGTGAAGGCGTTCGTCGCCTGGATCACCGCCGAGGCGGCTGCGCACGAAGCGGCGCTGGCGGCGATGGACAACGGCGCAGGCATCTAATTTGTTTTTTCGCCGCGCCTGGGTGATCGCCTGATGAACCTCGAGGCGCGGCAGGCATAGTCTCGGTTGCGGGCATGCGGTGGGCGCAGTTGGAGTTCGAGGTACATGCGACCCCGCACATTGCGTCGCCGGGGCCAATTCTATCGCCGGAGGCGCAGCCGCTGGAGGCTGAACCTCGGGCTCGTCCTCGCGGGCGTTGCGCTGGCGGGGTTCGTCGTCGTTGGCATGAACGCCGGGGCGCCGGTGCCCGGGCCGGCGGAGGGCGCCGCGAAGCAGGTCGCGGCTGGGCCGGCGACGGCGCACGCACCAGCGCGAGCCGCCGCGGCCGAGCTCGGATCGACCGCTGTGGCTTCCACAGCGCCCCCGCCTGTCGCGCCCCTGCCTGTCGCGCCCCCACCTGTCGCGCCCCCGCCTCGACCCGGCCGACCCCACTCCCTGGCCGCCCACTTCGCCGGCGCCGGCGCACGAATGGCCGTATCCACCGGGCGCGCTCCGGTCCCAAGCACGCTTGCGCGAGGGGTCAAGCCCTCGCCGACACAGCCCGAAGGTTGCAAGACGTGCGGT
>DATNEH010000118.1:0-4110 GCA_035553015.1 Caulobacteraceae bacterium
GCGGCCTGGACACCGGGACGGTGGCGGCGCGCTGGAAGGCCTGGCGCGAGGCCCGCGACGCGGTCGAGGCCCTGCGCGCCGAGGTCGCCCGCTCCGACGCCGAGACCGAGGAGCTGACGCTGCGCCTGGCCGAGCTCGACCGGCTGGACCCGCGCGAAGGCGAGGAGACCGAGCTGGCCGAGGAACGCGCCATCCTGGGCGCCTCGGAAAAGGCGCTGGCCGACATCTCCGGTGCGCGCGAGGTGTTCGACGGCCTGTCGGGGCGGGTCGCCGGCGCCGTACGCGCGCTGAACCGGGCGCACGAGCGCGCGCTGCTCGCCGGCGCCGCCGAGACCGGGACGGCAGTGAAGCGGCTCACCGAGGCGGCCGCGGCGCTCGACCGGGTGCTGATCGAGGCTGCCGAGGCCGAGGCCGCCATCGACGCCGCGGCCGAGGCCTTCGATTTCGAGCCCGACCGCCTGGAAAAGGCCGAGGAGCGGCTGTTCGACCTGCGCGGCCTGGCCCGCAAGCTGAAGGTGAGCGTCGAGGCGCTGCCGTCCGTGCGCGCCCGCTTCGCCGAGCGCCTGCGGGCCGTGGAGACCTCCGAGGACGCGCTGAAGGCCGCCGAGCGGGCGCTGGCGGCGGCGCGAGACGCCTATCTCGCCGTAGCCGTGACGCTCGGCGCCGCCCGCGCCGCCGCCGGCCGGCGCCTGGCCAAGGCGGTCACCGGCGAGCTGGCGCCGCTGAAGCTGGAGAAGGCCCGCTTCCAGGTGGCGGTGAGCCCGCTTGGCGAGGAGAGGGCTGGCCCGGCCGGTCTCGACCGCGTGGCCTTCGAGATCGCCACCAACCCCGGCGCTCCCTTCGCGGATCTGGGCGCCATCGCCTCGGGCGGGGAACTGGCCCGCTTCGCCCTGGCGCTCAAGGCGGCGCTCGCCGGCCGCGGCTCAGGCCCCCAGCCGCTGATGATCTTCGACGAGGTCGACCAGGGCGTCGGCGGCGCCGTGGCCGACGCTGTCGGCCTGCGCCTCAAGCGGCTGGCTGCGGAAACCCAGGTGCTGGTGGTCACCCATTCGCCTCAGGTCGCCGCCCGGGCCGAGGCGCACTGGCGCATCGCCAAGGCTGGCGAGGGCGAGCGCCTGCGCACCGTCGTCGAACCGCTCGCCGCCGCCGACCGCGAGGAAGAGCTCGCCCGCATGCTCGCCGGCGCGGAAGTGACCGACGCAGCCCGCGCGGCCGCGCGGGCCCTGATGGATGCATAGCGTTTCCTTTCCCGCGAAGCGGGAGAGGGGGACCGCTCGCCGAGCGCAGCGAAGAGCGAGTGGTGGAGAGGGAGGGCCACATCATGGACGCCAAGACGAGCGACCTGATCGCCAAACGCGCCCGAGCCTTCCGCAGGACCCTCACCGACCCCGAGATCATGCTCTGGTCACGGCTCAAGGGGCGCGCGCGAGGCAAACCGATCTTCCGGCGGCAATTCGCCTACGAATCGATGATCTTCGATTTCTATTGCCCGGCCGCGCGGCTTGCCGTGGAGATCGACGGGTCCACGCACTGGACCGATGAGAAACGGACGAAGGACGAGGCGCGGGATCGGTGGCTGGCCGGGCGTGGAATTGTCGTGATGAGGATTGGCGCGGGGTTCGTCTATCAAGACCTCGGCGGTGTTGCCGATGCTGTGATCCTGCGGGCGCTGGAACTGATCGATGAGCGGCGATAGGCGGAGTTTGCGGCTCGCCCTCTCCACCACCCGCTCTCCGCTTCGCTCGGCGGGCGGTCCCCCTCTCCCGCTGCGCGGGAAAGGAAGGCATATGCTCAAGGCATGACCACGCCCGTCGCCGACCTGACCGAAGCCGAAGCCCTCGACGAGCTGACCCGCCTCGCCGACGAGATCGCCGCGCACGACATCCGCTATCACCGCGACGATGCGCCGACGATCTCCGACGCCGACTACGACGCCCTGAAGCGGCGCAACACCGCAATCGAGGACCGCTTTCCGCACCTGGTGCGTGAGAACTCGCCGTCGCTCAGGGTGGGCGCCGCGCGCTCCGAGCAGTTCGCGCCGGTCACCCACGGCGTGCCTATGCTCAGCCTCGACAACGCCTTCTCCGACGAGGACGCCGCCGAGTTCGACGCCCGCATCCGCCGATTCCTGCGCCTGGACGAGACGCCGGTCGCCTATACCGCCGAGCCGAAGATCGACGGCCTCTCCTGCTCGATCCGCTACGAAAAGGGTGTGCTGGTCCGCGCCGCCACCCGTGGCGACGGCCGCGTTGGCGAGGACGTCACCGCCAACGTCCGCACGATCGGCGAGATCCCCCACCGGCTGGCCGGCGCCGGCTGGCCGCAGGTGATCGAGGTCCGCGGCGAGGTCTACCTCGGCAAGGACGAGTTCATCGCCATGAACGCCGGGGCCGAGGCCGCCGGGCAGCGGACCTACGCCAATCCTCGCAACGCCGCGGCGGGCTCCTTGCGCCAGATCGACCCGAAGGTGACCGCCGGGCGGCCGTTGCGCTTCTTCGCCTACGCCTGGGGCGAGATCTCCGCACCCTTCGCCGAGACCCAGTGGGAGGCGCTGCGGGCGCTGAAGGCCTGGGGTTTCCAGACCACCGGCCAGAGCGCGCGCGTCGAGGGGCTGGAGGGCCTGCAGGGCGCCTATCGCCGGCTCGAGGCCGAGCGGCCGCGCCTTGGCTTCGACATCGATGGCGTGGTCTACAAGGTCGACCGCCTGGACTGGCAGAACCGGCTGGGCTTCGTCAGCCGCGCGCCCCGCTGGGGGATCGCGCGCAAGTTCCCCGCCGAACAGGCGCGCACGGTGCTGGAGGCCATCGACATCCAGGTCGGCCGCACCGGGGCCATTACCCCGGTGGCGCGGCTGAAGCCCGTGACGGTGGGCGGCGTCGTGGTGGTCAACGCCACCTTGCACAACGCCGACGAGATCGCGCGCAAGGACCTGCGCATCGGCGACACCGTGGTGCTGCAGCGCGCCGGCGACGTGATCCCGCAGATCGTCAGCGTGGTGACGGACGAGCCGCGCGGGCCGCAGCCGTACGCGTTTCCGACCCACTGCCCCTGTCCGCTGCACACGCCGCTGGTGCGCGAGACCACCGCCTCGGGCGCCGAGACCGTGGTGCGCCGCTGCTCGGGCGAGTTCGCCTGTCCGTTCCAGAAGCTGGCGCACCTGCGCCACTTCGTCAGCCGCCGCGCCTTCGACATCGAGGGCCTGGGGGAAAAGCAGCTCAGCCTGTTCGTCGAACGCGGCTGGCTGAGCTCTCCGGCCGACATCTTCCGCCTGCACGAGAAGCGCGCCGAGCTGCTGGAGACCGAACGCTTCGGCGAAACCAGCGTCGGCAACCTCCTGGCCAACATCGAGGCGCGCCGCACCATCGGCCTCGATCGGTTCATTTACGGCCTGGGCATCCGCCACATCGGCGAGACCACCGCGGTCGTCATGGCCCGCGGCTACGGCAGCGCAGAGGCGTTCCTGGAGGCCATGGACAAGGTCGCCGACCGCGACCCCGAGGCCGTCGAGGAGCTCGACGCCATGGACCAGATCGGCAAGGCGGTGATCGAGGCCGCCGCGGCCTATTTCGCCGAGGACCACAACCGCGCCGCGGTCGAGGACCTGACGGGCCAGCTCACTGTCCTCGACGCCGAGCAGCCCAAGCAGGACACCGCTGTGGCCGGCAAGACCGTGGTCTTCACCGGCGCGCTGGAGAAGCTGACCCGCGACGAGGCCAAGGCCCAGGCCGAACGCCTGGGCGCCAAGGTCTCCGGCTCGGTGTCGAAGAGGACCGACCTGGTGGTGGCCGGCCCCGGCGCCGGCTCAAAGCTGAAGACCGCCGCCGAGCTGGGCATCGAGGTGCTGACGGAGGACCAGTGGCTGGCGCTGGTCGGCGCCTAGCGCAGGCCGCTCCAAACCTTCACAGTGGCGTCGTCCGCGTCTGCTGGAGTGACCCTGATGATCGCCGCCCTGTTCGCCGCCGCCGCCATGCAGGCGGCCCTGCCGCCGACCTGTGATCTGGAGCATCCGTCCGGCAAGGGCGGCTGCACCCGCGCCGCGGTCGATGCGCTGAAGATGAACCAGCTGCAGACCATGGGCACCCACAACAGCTACAAGATGGCCATCGCGCC
>DATNEH010000119.1:0-3788 GCA_035553015.1 Caulobacteraceae bacterium
TGAATGCCGCAACCAACTGCTGGCGGGCGTTGCCGCCGCGCAGCGCGGTGCCGCTGCTCGCCATCGCGGTGAGCCAGCGCGAGAGCGGCTGCGGCTGGCGCTGCGCCTCGGCGCGCAGGGCGAGCGAGGGGTCGTCGCCCACCGGCGCCGGGGCGGCCCCGGCCGGAGCGGCGGCCATCTTCGCCAGCTGCTGTTGCAGCTCGTTGAGCGATTTCAGCACCAGGTCGATCGGCGCGCCGGGGCCGTTGCCCACGAGGTCGCGCAACGCCTTGTAGCGCTCGTCGATCTCGTGGCCGGGCGGCGGTGGCGGCGGCTGGCCGGGCTGCGTGCTGCCGAACAGCCGGCTCAGCGTCTCGTCCTTGCCGACCGCCGCCGCCGCTGCCGCCGCGGCGCCCTGGAGCGCCGCGCCGCCTTTCGCGGCGGGGGCGGCGGTCGGCACGGACAGGGTGAGCTGGCGCGCGGCGGAGGCCAGCAGGTCGCGCATCGGCGATTGCGGCGAGGCCAGGATGTAGAGATCCTGCGCCGCCTGGGTCAGGCTGCGCAGCGGCACGACGTTGAGGTCGGCCAGCATGGCGTCCCAGACTTGCGCGTAATCGGCCTCGTAGAGCGCGATCACGTCGCGCTCGAGGGCGCGGAGCTCGGGGCCGTTGGGGTCGAGCTCGGTGCGCGCGCCCAGCACCCAGCTTTCCGAGGCGACGCTCTTGGCGGCGCCGGCGAGCGAGGGCAGCAGCACCTTGTGGAAGCCGTCGACGGTGAAGAAGCCGGGGATGCCGTCATCCATCGACTTGCCTGACGCGCGGACGAACACGCCGACGCCGGCCGCGCCGAGCGCGTCGCGCGGCCGCCACGGCGGGACATTCTGCGCGGCGGCGGAGGGGCGGATGCGCGAATAGACGCGCTGCGCCAAGGAGACGCGGCTGAACGTGGTGCGCGCCTTGGCGACCAGTTCGCCGTCGAGCGTCACGGGCGGCAGCGGCTCGGCGAGAAGGGCGTCGAGATGGCGCAGCAGGGCCTCCCGCATCGGCGCGTAGGTCGCCCCCGGATAGGCCGACTGCCAATCGAGCATCATCCATTCATGCACCAGGCCGCGATCCAGCGGGCCGGCGCTGCCGAGCATGAGGTAGACGCGCGTCGCTTCGTAGAGGAAGTCGGGCCGGTTCAGGTTGCCGCGCATCTGCGCTTCCAGCCGCCAGATGAGGCGCGGCAGCAAAGCGCGTTCGAGGGCGTGGCGATACACGGTGCGCCCAGCGGCGGCGAGCTTGGCGTCCTGCGACAGCCCGAAGCCGAGCCAGGAGCCGGCGGGTTCTCCGGTCTTGTCGGGGCTGCGCGGGAGGGCGCGCGCCTGGTCGAGCAACGGCGCGAGGCGAGGGAGATCGGCGTCGGCCACCGGGTCGAGCGGCAGCGCGCTCGCGGTTTTCTCATAGGCGGCGAGGGCGGCGGAGGCGGCGTCGATCTCCTCCTGGCCCGCACTCCGCGCATGCCACAGCAACCCGCCGACCACCAGCACCGCGAGCAGCGCGGCGGCGAACCCGGCGGCGCGCGCCAGCACGCGGCGGCGCACCGTCCCCGGGCGCTCCGAGACCAGCATGGCCTCGCCGAGGATCACCTCGCGTAGTAGGCGTTCGAGGAAATAGCTGCGCCCCTGCTCGGGCCGCAGGCTCGGCGCGCGACGCTGATCGAGGCCGAACGCCCGCGCCAGCGTCCCGGTCAGCCGGTCGATCGGCGTGCCCTCCTGCGTGCCGGAGGTGAGGTAGACGCCGCGCAACAGGGGCGCCCGGTCGAGCCGCGAGCCGCCGAAGGCTTCCTGCAGGAAGGTCATCAGCGGCTGTTCGAGGCTGGCGACCTGGGCGGGGAAGCCGGCGATCAGCGCCCGCCGGTCGGGGCTGCGCTCGGCCTGCAGCCGGTCGAACAGCCGCGCGTCGAGCCGCTCCACCAGGGCGCGGAATTCGCCCGCGAAGGATTCGACAGGGCCGGCCTCGTCGACCCCGAGCGGGAAGGTGGCGCCCCATACCTGCGCCCGCTTCTCGCGGTCAAGGTCGTCGAAGAACTCGGTGAAGCCGGCGATCAGGTCCGACTTGGTGAACAGCGCGTAGACCGGGATGCGCGCCCCGAGACGGGATTCGAGCTCGGTCACGCGACGGCGGATGGCGCGGGCATGGGCGAGACGCTCGTCGGCGGAGGCCTGCGCGATGTCGCTCAGCGCGATGGCGACGATCACGCCGTTCAGCGGCTGGCGCGTGCGGGTGCGCTTCAAGAGGTCGAGGAACGCCTCCCAGCCGCCGCGATCGACCGCCGCGTCGGAATCCTGGGTGGTGTAGCGACCCGCCGTGTCGATCATCACGGCGTTCTCGGTGAACCACCAGTCGCACAGCCGCGTGCCGCCGACGCCCGCCACCGCACCCTGGCCCATCTCGGCGGCGAGCGGGAAGCGCAGGCCGGCATTGAGCAGCGCCGTGGTCTTGCCGGCGCCGGGCGGCCCGATGATCGCGTACCAGGGCTGCTCGTAGAGATAGCCGCGCGTGCCCCGCGCCTTCTTCAGCAGCCGCAGCGCCGTCGCCATCCGCTCGCGCAGCGCCGCCCCTTCCTCCGCCACTGCGGCGGCGGCGGGATCGGCGGTGCTCGCCGCCACCCCCGCCGTCAACGCCGCGTCACGCCGCCGCCGCCGGACATCCAGCAGGAGGTTCACGCCGGCCCAGACCAGCAGCATCAGGACGACGATGCCGAGGCGAACCAGCCACCCCTCGAACGGCGCCAGCAGCGGGCCGAAGAACCAGACCAGGGCGGCCAGCAAGGCGGTTCCGATGAAGCTGAGGAACCAGCGTGACAGGAGGAACGCGACGACGGACTTCATTTTTCTCTGGCTTCCTGGCGGCACGGCACGGATGGTCCGGTCGGGATACCTTGCCGACCCGGCACGATCATATCCTTGTTGCGCGTCGCTCCGCCGCCAAAATCGAGAATGGCTACGATCGCCCGTAGGTATCCTCGATCCGCACGATGTCGTCCTCGCCGAGATAGGCGCCCGACTGGACCTCGATCAGCGTGAGCGGGATACGGCCGGGGTTTTCCAGGCGATGCACGCAGCCGAGCGGCAGGTAGATGCTCTCGTTCTCCCGCACCAGCGTCTGCGCGTCGTCGCAGGTCACCACGGCGCTGCCGTTGACCACGACCCAGTGCTCGGCGCGGTGGAAATGCTTCTGCAGCGACAGCTTGTGGCCGGGATTGACCACGATGCGCTTGACCTGGAAGCGGTCGCCGGAGATCAGGCTCTCGTAGAAGCCCCACGGCCGATACACCCGGTTGTGCGCCACCGCCTCGTGCCGGCCGGTCTGCTTCAGCCGGTCGACCACGCGCTTGACGTCCTGCGCGTGGTCGCGGTGCATCGCCAGCACCGCGTCCTTGGTCACCACGACCACGGCGTCGGCCAGGCCGACCACCGCGGTCAGCACGCCGTCGCTGCGGACGTAGCAGTTCTCCGCCGCCTCCAGCAGCACGTCGCCCTGTGCGACGTTGCCGCCCTGGTCCTTCTCGCCCAAATCCCACAGGGCGCCCCAGCTACCGACGTCGGACCAGCCGAGATCGGCCGGTGCGACCGCCGCCCGGTCGGTCTTCTCCGCGACGGCATAGTCGAGGCTGATGTTCGGCCCGGCGGCGAACGGCTTGGGCGCGAGGCGGATGAAGTCCAGATCCTGAGCGCGCTCGCGCACCGCCTGGGCCACCGCCGCCACGACTTCGGGGGCATGGCGATCCAGCTCCTCGAGCAGCGTGCGCGCGGTGAACACGAACAT
>DATNEH010000120.1:0-4899 GCA_035553015.1 Caulobacteraceae bacterium
GAGGCGGACGGCCTGGCGGCGCTGGCCGCCGCCGGCTTCGGCAAGGTCGACTACTTCGAGGTGCGCAGCGCCGAGGACCTTGCGCGCCAGGGCCCCGGCCCGGTCGATACGCCGGCGCGGATCTTCGTCGCCGCGAGGCTCGGCAAGGCGCGGCTGATCGACAACTGGCCGGTGTGAGGCGCCTCTACCAGGCCCCCGCTTCACGCAGCCGCCGCGCCAGGTCCGGCGGGAAGTCGCCCGACGCGGCTTCGCCGAAATCCGCCGGCGCGTCCTTCGGCTCCAGGTACCGCCAGCCCTGGAAGGCGCGGCGTGGGTGCGGGGCGGTGGGGATCATGGCCTCGTCGAGCAAGATCTCGCAGCGGCGCTGCGGCCCCTCGCCGATCGTCTCGATGGCGAGCACCGGCTGCCGGATCAGGATGACGCCCCTGAAGACCCAGTAGAGCGAGCCGCCGTCCAGGATGTCGTCCGCCCGTTTCGGCGTCTGGCGGGTGTGGACGATGGGCCGGTGGCCGGCGGCCTTGCGGCTGGCGCGCCAGGCGGCCAAGTCCTCCGGCGTCGCCGCCCCGACGCAGAGTTTGATGAGGTGCAGCGTCACGCCGCCGCCTCCAGCCGGATCAGCAGCGCCCCCTCGCTCACCTGGTCCCCGACCGTGCACAGCACCTCGGCGACCGTCGCGTCGAACGGCGCGGCCTGCGCGTGCTCCATCTTCATGGCTTCGAGCGTCACCAGCGCCTGGCCCTTGGCCACCCGGTCGCCGACTGCGACCGGAACCAGCACGATCCGGCCGGGCATCGGCGCGCGCACCTGCCCGTCGCCGGCATGCTCGGCGTCACCGCCGGCCGAGCGGGGCCGCGAGAAGGCGTAGGCCTCGCCTTCCTCGAACAGCACCACCTCGCCGTCGTGCGCGGCCCAGGCGGACTCCAGGCTGGTGTCGACCTGCGCCTCGAACGTCTCGTCGCCCGCCTGCACCAGCGATGGCGCTGCCGGCGCGCCCATCCGGAAGCCAGTCAGCGCGCCGGCCGACCAAGGGGCCCCATCGGATGGCGCAGCCAGGGCGGTCGCCGCCTCGGTCACCAGGAAGGCAGACGGCTCCGGCTTGGCGGTCAGCGCCTCCAGCCGCGCGTCGATGAAGCCGGTATCCACGTCGCCGGCGCGGAAGTCCGGCTCGCTGACCAGCCGCGCCAGGAAGCCCGCGTTGGTCTTCACCGGCCAGACCTCGACCGCGCCGCAGACCACGGCGAGTTGCGAGGCGGCGATTTCGCGCTCGGGCGCGTGGACGATCAGCTTGGCGATCATCGGATCGTAGAACGGGCTGATCTCGCCGCCCTTCTCCACCCCGCTGTCGATGCGCGCGCCGAGATCCGGGATGAAGAACTCGGTCAGCGGGCCGATCGACGGCAGGAAGCCCGTGGCTGGGTCCTCGGCGTAAAGCCGCGCCTCCATCGCATGCCCGCTCATCGCGATGCGGTCCTGGGTCAACGGCAACGGCTCGCCGGACGCGACGCGCAGCTGCCACTCGACGAGGTCGAGCCCGGTGATCGCCTCGGTGACCGGGTGCTCGACCTGCAGGCGGGTGTTCATCTCCATGAACCAGATGCGGTCGGCGGCGAGACCTGCCGAGGCGTCGGCGATGAACTCGATCGTGCCGGCGCCGACGTAGTCCACGGCCTTCGCCGCGCGCACCGCCGCCGCGCAGATCGCCGCGCGGGTGTCGGCGTCCATGCCGGGCGCCGGCGCTTCCTCGACCACCTTCTGGTGGCGGCGCTGCAGCGAGCAGTCGCGCTCGAAGAGGTGGACCACGTTGCCGTGCGCATCTCCGAACACCTGCACCTCGATGTGCCGCGGCCGCGTCACGTAGCGCTCCAGCAGCACGCGGTCGTCGCCGAACGCGGCGCTGGCCTCGCGGCGGGCGGCGTCGAGCGCCGCCGCGAAGTCCTCGGCGCGGACGACGCGGCGCATGCCCTTGCCGCCGCCACCGGCCACCGCCTTGATCAGCACCGGCCAGCCCATCGCCGCCGCCTCGCGGGCCAGCGTAGCCGCCGACTGGTCGTCGCCGAGGTAGCCTGGCGTGGTCGGCACGCCGGCCTCTGCCATCAGGCGCTTGGCGGCGTCCTTCAGCCCCATCGCGCGGATCGCCGCCGGCGGCGGCCCGACCCACACCAGGCCGGCGCGGCCTACCCGCTCGGCGAACTCGGCGTTTTCGGAGAGGAACCCGTAGCCGGGGTGAATCGCCTCGGCGCCGGTCACCCGCGCCGCTTCCAGGATGGCGTCGGGGCGGAGGTAGCTCTCGCGCGCCGGCGGCGGGCCGATCAGCACGGCCTGGTCGGCCTCAGCCACGTGCGGCGCGCCCGCGTCCGCCTCCGAATAGACCGCCACCGTGGCGACACCGAGCCGGCGCGCCGTGCGGATGATCCGCCGCGCGATCTCGCCGCGGTTGGCGATGAGCACTGAGCCGATCACTGGCCAACCTCCACAAGGCCGCTCAGCAGCAGCCATCCGAACCAGCCCGTGAGCTGCGAGCCCGCCATCGGCCCCTCGGCGGCCTCGGCGGTCAGCTTCCTCAGCGAGCGGTGGAAGTCGTCCGACGACTGCCCGCAGGCCGGGCGCCACGGCCCGGCCAGCGCCGTCCCGCAGTTGGGACAAGGCGCTCCGAGCGGCAACGCGTGCTTCGGCGCCCGCATCTGCACGGCTGGTGACGCGGTCAGCGTCGCGACTGTGTCACTGGACATCGCTCCGCCCCCGGCTGGCAAGCTGATCGATCATGCGGCGTGGACGATGCGAGCTACTCCGCCCACGGCGCTTTCTTGCCCTCCAGGAAGGCGCGCACGCCCGCCTGGCCCTCGTCGCTGACCCGGCGCGAGGCGATCAGCCGGGCGGTATGGTCCATCAGCGCCTGGTCGAGGTGGCGGCCGATGATGTGGGCCACCAGCCGCTTGGACGCTTCCACCGCGCCCGGCGCGCAGGCGACCATCTGGGCCGAGATCCGCTGCTTGGCTGCTTCCAGCGCCGCCACGTCCTCGACCACCTCGTCGACCAGCCCGAACGCCTGCGCCTGCTCGACGTCGAACACTTCGCCTGTCGAGAACAGCCGCCGCGCGCGCCGCGGGCCGATGGCGGTGACCACGTAGGGGCTGATGGTCGCCGCCACGAGGCCGAGCTTCACCTCCGAGAAGGCAAACCTCGCGCCCTTCACGGCGATCGCCATGTCGCAGGCAGCCGCCAGGCCCACGCCGCCGCCGAAGGCGCCGCCCTCGACCAGCGCCACGGTCAGCGCCGGGATGTCGTAGAGGTGCTTCAGCATCGCCGCCATGCGCATGGCGTCATCGCGGTTGTCGTCCTCGCTGAAGTCGACGGCGTCGCGCATCCACTCGAGGTCCGCGCCGGCCGAGAACGTGCCGCCCGCGCCCTGCACGAACACCACGCGCAGCGCCTCCTGGTCGCGCAGCGTCTCGAAGGTCTCCCGCAGCGCGCCGATCAGCTCGGCGTTGAAGGCGTTCTTCTTCTCCGGCCGGTTCATGGTGACGGTGACGGCGCCCCCCGGCGTCGCCTCGATCGAGACGAGGTCGGAGGTGGCGTCGCTGTCGAGCGTCAGGACGAACGGCTCGGCCATCGGGATCGGCGTGACGGTTTCGTCGTCGGAGGCTGCGTCGTCGTCCGGGACCTCGGTGTCCGGGTTCGGCATGGCTCTACTCTCCTCTCGTCACATCCGGAAAACGCCGAAGCGGGTCGGCGGGATCGGCGCGTTCAGGCTGGCGGCGATCGCCAGGCCCAGCACGTCGCGTGTCTGCACCGGGTCGATGATGCCGTCGTCCCAGAGGCGCGCGGTGGCGTAGTACGGGTTGCCCTCGTCCTCGTAGCGCTGGCGGATCGGGGCCTTGAACGCCTCTTCCTCGGCGGCCGTCCACTTGTCAGCGTCGCGGTTCACCGTTGCCAGCACGCTCGCCGCCTGCTCGCCGCCCATCACGCTGATGCGGCTGTTGGGCCACGAGAACATGAAGCGCGGGCTGTAGGCGCGCCCGTTCATGCCGTAGTTGCCGGCCCCGAACGAGCCGCCGATCAGCACCGTGAACTTCGGAACCTCGGCGCAGGCTACGGCAGTGACCATCTTTGCGCCATCCTTGGCGATGCCGCCCGCCTCGTAGCGGCCGCCGACCATGAAGCCGGAGATGTTCTGCAGGAAGATGAGCGGGATGCCGCGCTGGCAGGCGAGCTCGATGAAGTGCGCGCCTTTCAGCGCGCTCTCGGAGAAGAGGACGCCGTTGTTGGCAAGGATCGCCACCGGATAGCCCCAGATCCGCGCGAAGCCGCAGACCAGCGTCGTGCCGTAGAGCTGCTTGAACTCGTCGAACTCCGAGCCGTCGACCAGCCGCGCGATCACCTCGCGCACCTCGTACGGCGCGCGCACGTCCGGCGGGATGATGCCGTAGAGCTCGGCCGGGTCGTAGGCCGGCGGCCGCGGCGCGGCCGGCAGCAGCGGCGCCGCGGGCCTCGCGCCCAGGTGGCCGACGATCTGGCGGACGATCTCCAACGCGTGCGTGTCGTCGGCCGCCACGTGGTCGACCACGCCCGACTTGCGCCCGTGCGTGTCGGCGCCGCCCAACTCCTCGGCGCTGATCACCTCGCCGGTGGCGGCCTTCACCAGCGGCGGGCCGCCGAGGAAGATCGTGCCCTGCCCGCGCACGATGATCGTCTCGTCGCTCATCGCCGGCACGTAGGCGCCGCCGGCGGTGCACGAGCCCATCACGCAGGCGATCTGCGCGACGCCCTCGCTGCTCATCCGCGCCTGGTTGAAGAAGATCCGGCCGAAGTGCTCGCGGTCGGGGAAGACCTCGTCCTGCAGCGGAAGGAACGCGCCGCCGCTGTCGACGAGGTAGATGCACGGCAGGTGGTTGTGCAGCG
>DATNEH010000121.1:0-38985 GCA_035553015.1 Caulobacteraceae bacterium
ACGGCGAGCCACTGCTGGCCCGCGGCTTTGGCCACCGCGACGCGGAAGCCAGCCTGCCAGCCGAGGTCGACACGGTGTTCGGCGTCGGCTCGATCACCAAGAGCTTCACCGCCCTGGCGATCCTGTTGCTCGAAGAGGACGGCAAGCTTTCAACGACCGACGCCGTCACGAGCCACCTGCCGGACCTACGGCTGCCCGGCTCGGCCGAGGCGACGATCACCCTCCACCACCTGCTCACCCACACCGCCGGCCTGCCCCCGCTGCCGTCGCGCCACTACGCCTGGCTTTCGCAGGACGACCTGGAGCCGTTCGAGCGCGAGCGGCTGGCCCGGCTGGCGCCGCGGCCGCCGATCCGTTCGTTCGACGAGCTGATCGCCTTCCTGGGCGACCACGCGTTCGAGTTGCACGCGGCGCCGGGCGCCCAGTTCAGCTACTCCAACGAGGGCTACAACCTCTTGGGCGCGATCGTCGAGCGCGGCTCCGGCCAGACATTTCCGGAGTTCGTGCGCGAGCGGATTCTGGCGCCGTGCGGCATGACCCGCAGCTCGCTCGACCTGCGCTTCACCCTGAGCCTGCCGAACGTCACGCGTCTCTACGTGCGCGAGGGTGGCGAGGTCGTCGCCTCGACCAATTGGTTCAACCCGGTCTGCTGGGCCGCCGCCGGCGGGCTGCGCAGCACCGCGCCGGACCTCGCGCGCTTCTTCCGCATGTTGGCCGGCGGCGGCCTGATCGGCGGCGTCCGCGTGGCGGCGCCCGAGACCATCGCCAAGATGACCACCGCCCACGCGCCGAGCTGGAACGGTTCCTGCTACGGCTACGGCGTGACGCGCTCGGACCTGCACGGGCATGTGCTCGTCCAGCACGGCGGCGGCCACAAGGGCGTCGCGGCGATGGCCGGCTGCGCGCAGGCTGACGGGCTCGTCTGCGTCGTACTGACCAACTTCGGCGAGGCCCCGCCGAGCAAGATCTGGGCCGGCTGCATGCGCACGGCGCTCGGCCTGCCGCTCGGGCCGCTGTTTGAAGCGCCAGAGCCGATCATCCTTCCCGCCGAGGCGCTGCGCAGCTTCGTCGGCGTCTACCGGTCGTCGGAAGGCGCGGACCTCGAGGTGAGCGTCGACGAGGGCGGCGCGCTCGTCGTGTCCGGCGGCGGCCTTTCGGGACCGGCGCAGCCGATCGCGGACGACGCGATCCGCTACACCGTGGCGGGCGAAACGGTGACCGTCCGCTTCTTCCGCCTCGCGGGCGACGGGTTCAGCCACGCCTTCACGGGCGGCCGGCTCGTCAAGCGAGCGACAGCGCCGGCGCCCGCGGGCTAGCCGGCGGCTCCGGTCCGCTCGCTCACGGCCAGGATCGCGTGGTCCGGCCCCTTGCGCACCACCAGGTCGGCGACGTCGCGGCCCTTGACGATATGCTCGCGCAGGTTCGGCAGGTTGATCGCCTGCCAGACGCGGACGGCGAAGGCGCGGGTCTCCGGCTCGGAAAGGTGGCGGAACTGCGCGTAGAACGAGGTCGGGTCGTGCTCGGCGGCGCGCCACAGGTCGACGAACCGCTCGGCATACCACGCCTCCAGGTGCGCCTCGTCGGCGTCGAGGTAGATCAACGCATCCAGCCCGACCGCCGCCGCGCCCTCGTGCAGCGCGAGCCCCTCGACGATCACCACGCCGGCCGGCTCGATGCGCCGCGTCAGCGCCGGGTCGATGTCGTAGATCACGTGCGAATAGCCGGGAATGTCGGCCGGGCCCGCGCGCAAGGCGGCGAGCGCCGCGCGCATCGCGGCCATATCGTAGCTCTCCGGGAAGCCCTTGCGATTGAGGGCGCCCGTCGCCGTCAGGGCGGCGTTGTTCATCAGGAAGCCGTCGGTGCAGACCGTCTCCACCGTCAGCCCGCCCGCGGTCAGCGCCTCGACCAACTGTGCGGCGAAGGTGCTCTTGCCCGCCGCCACCGCGCCGGTCACGCCGACCAGGTAGGCCCCCTGCCCGCCCCGGCGGCGCCCGATCTCACCCGCGACTGCGGCCACGCTTGTCATCGCACCCGCCACCAACAGCAATTTGGCTTGGCGGCGCAAGGGCAGGCGGCGCATTCTTCGCGGCCGGGGCGTCCAGGGAGATTCACGCATGGCCGACGGCGCGATGGCTTTGGCGCATGAGGCGCGGCTCGCGCAGGCGAGGGCGAAAGCGGCCGCGACGCCGCTCGATGCGTTCCAGGTCGAGGAGATCGAGCACTTCACCTCGGACACGCTCTGGCCCTGGTTCGAGCGGCTGCGCGCCGAGGACCCGGTGCACTACACCGCCGACAGCGAGTACGGGCCCTATTGGTCGGTGACCAGGTACGCCGACATCGTCGCCTGCGAGAGCGACGTGGCGCGGCTCTCCTCGTCGCAGAAGTACGGCGGCATCACCCTGTTCGAGCCGCCCGAGGCCGAGGATCCGGCCCAGCGCGAGGCGCAGCGCGACGAGACCCGCGCCAACTTCATCGCGCTCGACCCGCCGCGGCACGACGCCCAGCGCAAGGTGGTGGCGCCGCGCTTCTCGACGCCGGCGCTGCAGGAGCTGGAGCCGCTGATCCGCTCGCGCGCCGCGGCGATCCTCGACGAACTGCCGATCGGCGAGGAGTTCGACTTCGTCGACAAGGTGGCCATCGAGCTGACCAGCCAGATGCTGGCGACGCTGTTCGACTTCCCGTTCGAGCAGCGCCGCATCCTGCCGCGCTTTTCCGACATGCTGCTCTCCGGCCCGGCCGACACGGTCGAGGAGAACCAGCGCCGCCAGGCCGAGATGTTCATGACGCTCAACATGTTCATCCCACTCTGGACCGAGCGCACCGGCAACCAGGCCGGCCGCGACCTGATCTCGCTCTTGGCCAACGACCCGGCCACCGACGGCGGCGGCCAGCCCGAGAAGTACATGAGCAACATCATCCTGCTCATCGTCGCCGGCTCCGACACCACGCGCCACTCGATCACCGGCGCCCTCCTGGCGCTGAACCAGCACCCCGCCGAGTACGAGAAGCTGCGGGGGAACCCGGCGTTGCTGGAGAGCGCGGTGCCGGAGTTCATCCGCTGGCAGAGCCCTGTCGCCTACATGCGCCGCACCGCGCTGGAGGACCTGGAGATCGGCGGCAAAGGGATCAGGAAGGGCGAGAAGGTCGCCATGTGGTACGTCTCCGGCAACCGCGACGAGACCGCGATCGAGCGGGCCAACGAGTTCATCATCGACCGCGCCCGGCCCCGCCAGCACGCCGCCTTCGGCTTCGGCATCCACCGGTGCCTCGGCCAGCGGCTCGCCGAGATGCAGTTGCGCGTGGTCTGGGAGGAGATGCTGAAGCGCTTCCCGGTGATCGAAGTGACCGGCGAGCCCCGCCGCCTGCGCTCCAACTTCGTCAAGGGCTACGAGTACCTGCCGGTGCGGATCGCGCGCTGAGTCCTCCCCAGCCGAAAGCCAGAGTTCCGACCGATGACCATCACCATCTTCCACAACCCGGGTTGCGGCACCTCGCGCAACGTGCTGCAGGCGCTGAAGGACGCCGGCCACGCGCCGCAGGTGGTCGAGTACCTGAAGGCCGGCTGGAACGAGACGCAGCTCGCCGACCTGTTCGACAGGATGGGGGTCAAGCCGCGCGACATGCTGCGCGTGCGCGGCACGCCGGCCGAGGAACTCGGCCTTACCAGGCCGGACGTCGGCGACGCCGAGATCATCCGCGCGATGGTGGACCACCCGATCCTGGTCGAGCGGCCGATCGTGATCACCAGGAAGGGCGTCTTCCTCTGCCGCCCGGCCGACCGGCTGGCCGACGCGCTTTAGGGCGAGGCCGGCGCGGCCGCGGCCGACGCTTCGAGCAGCCGCCCGGGATTGAGCCGCCGCACGCCCTCCAGGAACTTCGACGGGTCTTCGCCGATCGTCGTCGGGATCTGCAACCCGAGGGCAGCGGCCAGGTCGGCGACGAAGCCGACGCAGTTGTGGCTCTTCAGGTTGTAGAGCTGCGCGCCGGGACCGCCCCAGGTGTCGATCACCTTGTGCAGCGCCGCGTACTGCTCGTCGCTCGCGGTCACCTCGAAGTGCAGCGTCGCCTTCTTGCGGTAGTCGGGGTTGGGCTGGTCGACCATGCCCTTCGACGAACGGGCGAAGACGGTGATGTCGTTGGGGTCGGCGGCGGTGTAGCCCCAGGCCTCCTGCTGCGGCGGATCCCCGGGCTTGGCCGAGTGGGTGATCACCACGAAGGCGTGCGGGAAGTACATCATCCCGTTCGGGCCGAGGCCCCAGCCGTGCGACCAGAACGCCACTACCGTGTCGCACCGGCCGGCGCCGGCGCTGAGCAGCAGGGCGGCGAAGCCGGCCAGGAGAATGCGCGCGGCGCGGGGGCCGATCAGGTCGAGCATGGCGCGTGTTCTCGCATGCCCGGCCGGGCGCCTGGCAAGAGGCTCGCGTGGAATGGCGTCCTGCGGCGCCCGCGCGGTTGACCGGCCCGCCGCCGGCGCCTACTGAAGCGGCCGTCCCTCTGGGGAGTAGCCGTCCGCGCGTTCAGCGGAGGCCGCGTCAACATACTTGGCCCTGTCTTCACGACTTCGGCCATGGCGCGGTCAGCGGGCCAGGTAAGGCCCGGCGTGGCGAGACCAGCGGCGAGGAAGCCCGGCGGCTGGCGGGGCTTTCGCGCCGCCTTCTCGTCTCCGCCCAGCCCAGGGATCTGAGCCCGAATGCTGGAAACCTACGTCGTCTCCGCGCTGCTGGTGGCGCTCGCCGAGATGGGCGACCGCACGCAGCTGCTCGCCATCATGCTGGCCAGCCGTTATCGCAAGCCGGTCCCGATCCTGCTGGGCATCCTCGTCGCCACCATCGCCAACCACGCGCTGGCGGCGCTCGCCGGCTTCTACCTCTCCAGCCTGCTGAACGCGGTCTGGTTCAGGTACGCCGTCTCGGCCTCGTTCATCGCCATGGCGGCGTGGGCGCTGATCCCGGACAAGGAGGAGGATGACGACAAGCCGCGGCGCTGGCGCATGGGCGTCTTCCTGACCACCGTGGTGTCGTTCTTCCTGGTCGAGATCGGCGACAAGACCCAGATCGCCACCGCCGCGCTGGCGGCCAAGTACCACGACGTGCTGGCGGTCGCCGCCGGCACCACTACCGGCATGATGCTCGCCAACATCCCCGCCGTGTTCCTCGGCCACGCCGTCACCCGCGTGCTGCCGATCAACGCCCTGCGCATCGCCGCCGCGGCGCTCTACCTGATCCTGGGCGTTGTGGGTATCGCGACCACCGCGGGGTGGATCAAGTAGGCGCTGCGGATGGCGCCACGCGGCGTTGACATGACACCATAATGGTGTCACATCGGCGCCCATGGACATCACGCCGCATGTCGAAGCGCTTCGCCAGGACCTGACCCGCGCCGCGGAAGTCGGCGGAATCGAGGTCGAGGTGGCCGCCGAGCGGCTGCTGGCGGCGCTGGATCCGGCCGTGCGGCTGGCGCTGATGGACGTGCTCTCGCAGGCCGCCGCCGAGATCAGCGAGCAGCTGCCGGGCGTCGCCATCGACGTGCGGCTGAAGGGCCGCGAGCCCGAGTTCGTGGTCGCCGGCGCGCCCCCGCAAGAGCCGGCGCACGAGACGACCGCCCCCGCCGACGAGCCGCTGGACACCGACGCCGACGACGGCGTCACCCGCATCACGCTTCGCCTCCCCGAAGCCCTGAAGACCCGCGCCGAGGCCCTTGCGGCCTCGCGCGGGCAATCGCTCAACACCTGGCTGGTGGCCGCCGCGAAAGCCGCCGCCGGCCAGGACGGACCGCGCCATCACAACTCCCATCGCTCGGGCGGCTACGGCCTGGGCGGCAAGCGCATCACAGGATGGGCCAAATGACCGCCGATCGCTCCATGAGCTTCGACACCCCGCAGCCGGCCAAGCTGCGCATCGGCCTGCCTTGCGGCCGCATCACCGTGACCGCCGAGGAGACGGCCGTCACCCGCATCGAGCTCACCGCGCCCAACGGCGACCCCAACGCCCGCGACTGGATCGAGCAGGCCGAGATCCTCCAGCTCGGCGACGAGATCGTGGTCCGCGGCCCGAAGCTGCGCTTCTCGCTGTTCAACATCTGGGGCGGCTCGATCGAGGCGACCGTGAATGCGCCACTGGGCTCTGACGCCGCGCTGGCGATCGGCGCCGGCCGCGTGGAGACGATCGGCCGGCTCGCCGTCGTTCGCGCCAACACCGGCGCCGGCAACGTGCACATCGCCGAGTGCGCCGAGGCGCACGCCCACACCGGCGCCGGCAACATCGACATCGCTGCCGTCACCGGCTCGGTGGAGGCCAAGACCGGCGCCGGCAAGGTGCGGATCGGCAAGGTGGGCGCCAACGCCGACATCACCACCGCCGCCGGCAAGACCCGCATCGAGGAGATCGTCGGCGCCGCGCGGATGAAGACCGCGCATGGCGACATCGAGATCGGCGCCGCGGGCGACAGCCTGGATGCGTTCACCTCGTCCGGCAGCATCCGCGTCACCCGCGCCGACCACGGCTATGTCCGCGCCCGCACCGTCTCCGGCGGCGTCTCGGTGGGCGTGGCGAACGGCGTGGCTGCGCATCTCGACCTCTCCACCGTCAGCGGCCGCGTCCGCTCCGAGCTCGAGGCCAGCGGCGCGCCGACCGACGGCGAACAGCGCATCGAGCTTGTGCTCTCCACCGTCAGCGGCAATGTCAGCGTCGCGCGCGCCGCGTAAGGCGCGTCCCTCCAACTAGCCGCGAGACGACCATGACCCCGCTCGACGAAGCCCAGGCCTCCACCGCGACCGCCGACGCGCCGGTCACCTTGCCGGGTTCCGTGCAGTTCGATCTCGCTTCGAAGATCGGCGGCCGCACCTATCGCATCTTTGCGTACCAGCCGCTGATCCCTGCGCCGCCGGAGGGATATCCGGTGATCACGGTCACGGACGGCAACATGAACTTCGCGCTGGCGATGGTCATGGGCCATATGTTCTCGTTCCAGGCGAAGCCCGCGATCATCGTCGGCGTCGGCTATCCGACCAACTCGCCGGCGGACCTCATGCACCTGCGCGTGCGCGACATGACGCCGGACCTGCCGACCGGCAACGTCCCGCCCTCCCCCGGCCTGCCGGAGGCGACGCCCGAGAACTACGGCGGCGCGGCGCTTTTCCGCCGCTTCCTGGTCGAGGAGCTGCGGCCCGCCGTCGCCGCCCGCTGGTCGGTCGATGCGAACGACCAGACCCTCTACGGCTACTCGCTGGGCGGTCTCTTCACGCTCACCGCGCTGTTCGCCGACCCGACCGCGTTCAGGAACTTCGTCGCCGCCAGCCCCTCGATCTGGTGGAACGACCGCGCCGTGCTGAACGGCGAGGCGGACTTCGCGCGCCGCGTCGGGGCGGGCGCGATCTCCCCGCGCGTGCTGGTCACCATCGGCGAGCACGAGCAGGACCCGCCGAAGGTCCCGCCGCCCGGCATGACCGAAGAGGCCATCGCCGCGCTGGTCGCGAAGGGGCGCATGGTCGACAACGCGAAGGAGCTCGGCGCGCGCCTCGCTGCGCTGAAGGGCCACGGCGGCTACGAAGGCCGCTTCCACCTCTTCGCCGGCGAGGATCACCTCAGCGCGATGGCCGCCGCCATGGGCCGCGCCGTGGATTTCGCGCTGCGGCCGTAGCGGAGGGCCGCGCCGTCGGGCTATCTGGCGCCGATGCAGGCGCTGGAGGGCGCGCGGGCCCTGATCCGCGAGATCCCGCTGGAGAACATCTCCGGTCTCGCGGCGGGCCGGTTCGGCGATCCGTCGATCATTCCGCTGTGGTTCGGCGAGGGCGACGTCGCCGCGCCCGCCTTCATCGGCGAGGCGATGGCCAAGGCGATCGCCGACGGCCACGTCTTCTACACCCACCAGAACGGCATCCCGGAGCTGCGCGAGGCGCTGGCCGACTACCTCACCGTTCTCGGCCGCGAACCGATCGGCCCCGAATGCATCACCGTCACCTTCAGCGGCATGAACGCCATCATGCTGGCGATCCAGCTCAGCTGCGAGGCGGGCGACAACCTGATCGTGATCGATCCGGTCTGGCCGAACGCCGGCGGCATGGCGCGCATCGTGGGCGCGCAGGTGCGGTCGGTCCGGATGGACCATGGCCCAGGTACGGGGGAGATGGGCGGCTGGACGCTCGATCCGGACCGCGTCGCCGCCGCGATGGACGATCGCACCCGCGCCGTCTTCTTCGCCTCGCCCGGCAATCCCACTGGCGCGATGATCCCGATCGAGGTCCAGGCGGCGCTGCTCGAAGCCTGCCGCCGCCGCGGCGTCTGGCTGATCGCCGACGAGGTCTACAACCGCCTGGCGTTCGGCCGCAGCGCCGCGCCGACCATCCTCGACATCGCCGAGCCCGAGGACCGGCTGATCGTGGTCAACAGCTTCTCCAAGTCGTGGGCGATGACCGGCTGGCGGCTCGGCTGGATGGTCCACCCGCCTTCGATCGGCCCGACGCTGGCGATGATGACCCAGTACACGACGAGCGGCGTCTCCACCTTCCTGCAGCACGCCGGCGTCGCGGCGGTCAGCGAGGGCGAGCCGTTCGTGAGATGGATGCGCGACTATTGCGAGCAGGGCATGGGCATCGTCTGCGACGCCCTGGAGACCATGCCGCGCGTGAAGCTGGGGCCCCGGCCGCAGGCCGGCATGTACGCCTTCTTCGAGATCGACGGCATGCCGGACTCGAGAGCCGCCTGCCTCGACATCCTGGCCAGGACCAGCGTCGGCCTCGCGCCCGGCTACTTCTTCGGACCCGGCTCCGAGGGGTTCCTGCGGGCCTGCGTCTGCCGCAGGCCCGAGGTGCTGGCCGAGGCGATGGCGCGCCTCGCCCCCGCGCTGAGCTGACGCAGGCGCCGACACCGGGCGTTAACCGCGTTCCGGCGACCTTGGCGGTCGGGGAAAAGGGGGCCAATGCGCCGACCGACGCCACGTCGCAGACCGTTCCCGCTCGCGCGCCTCGCGGTCGCGGGCGTAGGGTTCGTCGTGCTCGGCGTCGGCTGGAAGCTGACCAGCGCCGAGCCGGCCGGCGCGGCCGCACTGGCCGCCGCCGAGAGCGCCCCGACCGACTACGTGCCCGAGAGCAGCGATCCAGGCCCGGCGCCGATCACGATCGATCCGCTCGCGGCCGCCGACGACACGCCCGCGCCCGACCCGGGCCGGCCCGGCGCGCCGCTCGACTTCCTGAGGGTGACTTCCAGCTACGGCATGCGCCGCCACCCGATCCTCGGCTTCACCCGCATGCACCAGGGCGTCGACTTCGCCGCCCGCGAAGGCGCGCCGGTGCTGGCCGCCGCCGACGGGGTGGTGACCCAGGCCGGGCCGGCCGGCGGCTACGGCAACTTCCTGCACATCCGCCACGCCGGCGGGTGGGCGACCGGCTACGCTCACCTCTCGGGCTTCGCGCCGGGGATCGCGCCGGGCGCCCGGGTGCTGCGCGGCGAAGTGGTCGCCTTCGTCGGCCACACCGGCCTCGCCACCGGCCCGCACCTGCACTTCGAGGTCAGCCTGGGCGGCGTGAAGCTCGACCCGATGCAGACCCCCTTCGGCGGCGCGTCCACCCCCGCCCGCGACCCGCACGAAGGCGCCTACGCCAAGCTGCGCGGCGCGCTGCCGAGCGACACGCCGGCTTAGAGCCCAACGGCGGTCCGCGCCCCCTCCACCATCCGCCTGCGGCGGGCGGTCCCCCTCCCCCGCTTCGCGGGGCAGGAACGACTGCAACGGCGCCGCCTTCATTTTCCTGCCCCGTGAAGCGAAGCGGAACGGGGGAGGGGGACCGCCGCGCGGAGCGCGGTGGTGGAGGGGGCGCGGTCCGCGGCCGCAGCGCCAGATAGCCCTTGCGCCGCCCACTCGATTGCGCGCGGAATATCGGTGCGCGCCGCCCGCCAGAAGGCGGCCATCCACCCTGGGAGATCCGCCATGACCGACGTCGCCGAGAGCGTGCGCGAACTGGACCGCACCGAAGTGGTCGCCACCAGCAACGGCCCGGTGCGCGGCTATCGCGACGGCGGCCTCCAGATCTTCAAGGGCCTGCGCTACGCCGCCCCGCCGCTCGGCGCGCTCCGCTTCCAGCCGCCGCAGAAGCCGGCGCCCTGGACCGAGCCCGCCGACGCCGTCTCGCTCGGCGCGCCGGCCATCCAGGTCGGCGTCGCGCCCGGCGACACCACCGGCGGGCGCAGCGCCGGCGATCCGCCCGCGCCCGGCCAGCCCGGCACCGACGAGGACTGCCTCTTCATCAACGTCTGGACGCCGCGCCTGACCGGCCAGCGGCCGGTGATGGTCTGGCTGCACGGCGGCGGCTTCGCCAACGGCTCCGGCGGCGCGGCGATGTACGACGGCGCGGCGCTGGCCCGCCGCGGCGACGTGGTGACGGTGACCGTCAACCACCGCCTGAACGTCTTCGGCTACCTGAGCCTCGCCGAGCTCGGCGGCCATCCGTCATCGGGCGAGGCCGGCATGCTCGACATCGTCGCGGTGCTCGAATGGGTGCGCGACAACATCGCGGCGTTCGGCGGCGATCCGGGGAACGTCACCATCTTCGGCGAGAGCGGCGGCGGCATGAAGGTGACGCTGCTCTTGGCGATGCCGCCGGCCAGGGGCCTCTTCCACCGCGCCATCATCCAGAGCGGGCCATGGCTGAAGGCGGTCGGCAAGGACGCGGCGACCGGCCACGCCCGCGCGCTGCTCGAAAGACTCGGCGTCGAACCCGGCAAGCTGGAGAAGCTGGCGTCGCTCTCCGCCGCCGAGATCCAGGCGGCGGCCGCGGCGGTGACCAGTGGCAACGTCATCGGCGGCTTCAGCCCCTCAGTCGACGGGATCGCGCTGCCGTCCGGCCCGTTCGACCCGGCCGCGCCGGCGCTCTCCGCCGACGTGCCGGTGCTGATCGGCACCAACAAGGACGAGGCGACGCTCTTCCTGTTCGCCGACCCCAAGTTCGGCGACTACACCGAGGAAGATCTCGCCAAGCGCGCCCGGCAGTCGGCCGGCGACAAGGCCGAGGCGCTGATCGCCGCGGCGCGCGAGACCTTCCCCGACTATTCGCCGAGCCACCTGGCCTCGGCGGTGCAGACCGTCACCATGATGTGGCGCGACTCGATCGCCATGGCCGAGCGCAAGGCCGCGCAAGGCGCCGCGCCGGCCTACATGTACCTGCTCGAGTGGGAGACGCCGCGCGGCCGCGGCCGGCTGCGATCGCCGCATGCGCTGGAGATCCCGCTGGTGTTCGACAATGTCGAGACCTCGCGCAACTTCGTCGGCAATGGCCATGCGCCGCAGACGCTGGCCGAACAGATGAGCGAAGCCTGGCTGGCGTTCGCGCGCACCGGCTCGCCGGCCACGCCTGCCCTCCCCGACTGGCCCGCCTACGAGCCTGGCCGGCGCGCCACCATGGTGTTCAACCTGGAGAGCCGCGTCGTCGACGACCCGTTCCCGGCGCTGCGGAGGGCCGTGCAAGGCTGAGGGCCAGCCTCGCTAAGCCTTCGCCGCCATCTTCGCGTACAGCGCCGCGATCCGGTCCACCGCGGTCTTCGCCTCGGCCGGGTCAGCTGCTTCGTTGTCGTCGCCGTAGCCGCGCATGTCGCCGCCGTCGAGCATCTGCAGGACGATGCCGTCGCGGCGCGGGACCACGTTCACGCCGTCGTAGATGAGGCCGTAGTCGACCTCCGGCTGCGGCATCAGCCAGGCGATCTGGCCGCGCACCGGCACGACGCTCGCGTCCTTCCAAAGCTGGCGCGCCGCATAGCCCGGGCAGTTGATCACCACTGTCTGCCTCAGCGTCGCCAGCTCGGACGGCGCATGGAATTCGCGCCGCTCGACGGCACACCGTGATGTCGAACAGTCGGTCCTCGCTGGCGCGGATCGGCGCGAAGCGGCGCGGCGCCTCGATCACGCCCGACAGCAGGTTGACGCGCGAGCCGTTGCCCACCGCACAGCCGCCGAGCCCGGCCAATCCGAGGCCTGCGCCCGCCAGCAGATGGCGACGATCGAGGAGCGTGCGCTGCGGCAGGGTTGCTTCCATCAGCTCAGCTATCGCCCCTAGTCGTCGAGCGCCAGCAGCGCGAAGCTCGAGAGCCAGTGCTCGCCCATGTAGTGGTCGGCCAGGTGCGGCAGCGACCACGCCAGGTGCGCCTCTGCAACTTCGGCGAGCCATGGCCGGACTTGCGGCGGCGCGACCTCGGCGAGGTGTTTCCAGCACCAGGCGCGGCTGAGGTTGAGCCCGTCGAGGTGGGCGATCTGACCGTCGGTCCGGTCGGAGACCGTCGCGGGGGCGAAGAGCGTCGCCGGCTCGCCGTCCGCCAGCCGCGGCAGGAAGGCGGCGAACCAGGGCGCGAACTCTGCCTCGGGCAGCAACCGCCGCAGGCACTCGGCCTCCATCAGCGTCGGCGACAGGAAGTCGGCGCCGCTGGGCTCGAAGGGCCGCGCATCCGCATCACCGCCGAACCAGCGCCGCGCCGCATCCGCCAGCACCCGGCCGAAGTCATGGTCGGCGGCGAACGGCACGTAGCGGTGCGCCAGCGCCAGCGCGAACGCCGAGCTGCCGTGCGTGCCGACGCGGGTCGGATAGGTCGCCTTCGGCAGCCAGGCCTGAAAGCGGGCCTCGAACGCGCGGGCGAGCGGCCGCATCGCCACCGCCCAGGCGGCGTTCCCGGCCAGCGCGTGCGCCTCCAGTTCGGCCTGCAGCATCAGGAGCCAGGCCCAGCCGTACGGCCGCTCGAAGCCAGCGGCCGACGGCCGCGCCAGGAAGGCGAGCTCGCTGGCGACGTTCTCCGCGGTGAACGCCTGGTCGAGCCACGCGATGATCGCGGCGGCCGACGGCAGCTCAGGGAACCGCCGCAGCACACGCGCCAGCAGCCAGTGGCTGTGGCAGGCCGAGTGCCAGTCGAAGCTGCCGTAGAAGATCGGGTGCAGCGCGCGCGGACCGGCGAGGTCGCCCGGTCCGGTCAGCACCTGATCCAGCTTGTTCGGGTACTCGCGCCCGACATGGCCGAGCGCGATGCGGGCGAAACTGTCGGCGAGGTCGGCGGTCAGCGTCTGCAAGGGCCTCTCCTTCTCGGCGAGCACGGCCGCGCCGGGGCGGTGACTCATGCCCCCCTCCCCTCTCGAGCCCCCCTCGAGGGGAGGTGTTGGGAACGGGGGGCTCTCTCAGACAAGGCTGGCGGTCAGCGCACCGCACGGAGTCGGCGGCCCAGGCACCCGCCAGCCTCCCATCCCCAACCCCTCGAGGGCGAAGGGGTTCTGCTCAAAACCGCTCCCCCACCATTTTCTCGCTCTTCGCCCACAGCGCCTTGGCGTGATCCGGATCCAGCGCGTAGCTGCGCACGCCTTCCCTCACCTCGGCGTCGTTGTCGACCACCTGGGCGACGTGGCAGTCCTCGCAATAGTGGGCGCCCACCGCATCGGCCGCCGCCACCACGCCGGCCCAGACCGAGGTCGCGGCGCCCTGCGGGATGGTCTTCCACTCGAACTGCGGCGCGCCGGCGGCGGCCTGGGTGGCGGCGATGTTGTCCATCAGCTGCTGGATCACCTCGGGCGTCATGTAGCGGCCGAGCTCGGTCTGGATGCCGCCCGGGTGCACCGCCGTCGCCCGCACGCCGCGGCCCTTGTGGCGGCGATCGAACTCGACGGCGAACAGGATGTTGGCGGTCTTCGAGCGGCCGTACGCGACGAACGGCGCGTACTCGGTCGTCTCGAAGTTCGGGTCGTCGAGATTGACGTCCGAGAAGCGGTGCCCGGCCGACGACAGGTTCACCAGCCGCCCGCCGTCCTTGATCAAGGGCGCGATGCGATTCACGAACACGAAGTGCCCGAGGTGGTTGGTGCCGAACTGGGTCTCGAAGCCGTCCGCCGTGTGGCCGAAGGGCGTGGCCATCACGCCGGCGTTGGCCACCACCAGGTCGAACTTGCGGCCGTCGGCGTTCAGCGCCTCGGCGCTCGCCCTCACGCTCGCGAGGTTGGCGAGGTCGAGCTCGATCAGTTCCAGCGAGCCGCGCTCTGACGCGACGCCCGCCGCGCCGGTCGCCCGCTTCGCCTTGCCGAGGTCGCGCGCGGCGCCGACCACGTCCGCGCCATGGGCGGTCAGCGCCCGGGCGGTCTCGACGCCGAGGCCGGCCGAGACGCCGGTGACCAGCACCCGCCTGCCGGAGAGGTCGACGCCCGCCAGGACCTCGTCCGTGGTCGATTTGGCTCCGAAGGTCATGAGTTCAGCTCCGCTGTCTTGGGGATCGTCGTTGGGATCGTTGACGGCGCGGCCGGATCTCTCGATAAGTGGAGGCCGCCTCCGGAAATATGCGGAGGGGTCCTCCGTTTGGCAAGAGGCGATGGACGACATAGTTGGCGGGGACAGTAAAGCGAGCAGCGAGCGCAAGCCCCGCGCCGACGCGACCCGCAACCGCGAGCAGCTGATCGCCGCCGCCAAGGCCGCCTTCGCCGAGCGCGGCGCCGATGTGGCGCTGGAGGAGATCGCCCGCCGCGCCGGCCTCGGCATCGGCACCCTCTATCGCCACTTCCCGACCCGCGACGCGCTGCTGGCGGCCGTCTACCGGCGCGAGGTGGAGCAGCTCGCCGCCGCCGCTGACCGGCTGCTGGCCGAGAAGAGGCCACTGGCCGCGCTGGAGGCCTGGCTCGGTCAGCTGGTCGACTACCTGGCCACCAAGCGGGTGATCGCGCCGGCGCTGCAGGCCTCGCCCGGCGAGGGCTCGGCCGCCTACGCCGCCGGCGGCCCGGCGGTCGGCGGCGCGATGCAGCGGGTGCTGGCGGCCGCGCTGGCCAGCGGCGAGCTGCGCGCCGACGTCAGCCCCGACGACCTGATGCGGCTGATCGCGGGCCTGGCCAACGGCTACGAGCGCCCCGACTGGCCGGCCAGCACCCGCCGGCTGATCGGCGTGCTGATGGCGGGGCTGCGGGCGCCCGCGGCCTGACGCCATGCCTCGGCCAAGCCTCTTTCCGTCGCGGCCAATCTCCCCTACCTGAGCGCGCCATGCCCTCATCTCCAGCCGCCGAGGCCGCGCGCCGGCGCACGTTTGCGATCATCAGCCACCCGGACGCCGGCAAGACCACGCTGACCGAGCACCTGCTGCTGGCCGGCGGCGCGATCCGCGCGGCCGGCGCCGTGCGGGCCAGAGGCGAGAACCGCCGCACCCGCTCGGACTGGATGAAGATCGAGCGCGAGCGCGGCATCTCGGTCTCGGCCAGCGTGATGACGTTCGACCACGACGGGCTGATGTTCAACCTCTTGGACACCCCCGGCCACGAGGACTTCAGCGAGGACACCTACCGCACGCTGACCGCCGCCGACGCCGCGGTGATGGTGCTGGACGCGGCCAAGGGCATCGAGCCGCAGACCCTGAAGCTGTTCGAGGTCTGCCGGCTGCGCGACATCCCGATCGTCACCTTCATCAACAAGATGGACCGCGAGGCGCAGGACCCGTTCGCGCTGCTGGACGAGATCAGCGCCAAGCTGGCGCTCGACCCTGCCCCGCTCTACTGGCCGGCCGGCTCGGGCGCCCGCTTCAAGGGCGTGCTCGACCTGCGCCGCCAGCAGTTCCTGCCCTACGACCGCAATGCGGTGGAAAAGCCCGCGCCGGTCGCCTTCCGCTCCAACGCGATCGTCCGCCATCTCGACCCCGACGAGCAGGGCGAGGTGGAGGAAGGGGCGATGCTGGTCACCGAGGCCTCCAAGCCGTTCGACCCGGAGAGTTTCCTCGAGGGGCACATGACGCCGGTGTTCTTCGGCTCGGCGCTGCGCCACTTCGGCGTCGACGAGCTCCTGCAGGGCCTGGGCGCCTACGCGCCGCCGCCGAAGCCGGTCGCCGCCCGCCGCGGCGGCGCCGAGACCCACGTGGCGCCCGGCGATCCGGAAGTCTCAGGCTTCGTCTTCAAGGTGCAGGCGAACATCGACCCCGGCCACCGTGACCGCATCGCCTTCCTGCGCCTGACCTCCGGCCGTTTCACGCGCGGCATGAAGCTGAAGGTGGAGAACACCGGTCGGCAGCTTTCGGTGAACTCGCCGATGCTGTTCTTCGCCGCCGACCGCGAGCTCGCCGAAGAGGCCTACGCCGGCGACGTGATCGGCATCCCCAACCACGGGATCCTGCGTGTCGGCGACAGCCTGTCCGAGAGCGGGACGCTGCGCTTCGCCGGCCTGCCGAACTTCGCGCCGGAGATCCTGCAGCGCGTGCGGGTGAAGGACCCGCTGAAGGCCAAGCACCTGAAGCGGGCGCTCGAGGGCCTCGCCGAGGAAGGCGTCACCCAGCTGTTTCGTCCCAACATCGGCGCCGACTTCATCGTGGGCGCGGTCGGCCAGCTGCAGTTCGAGGTGATGGCCGACCGGCTGGAGACCGAGTACGGCCTCGACGTGGTGTTCGAGGGCGCGCCTTACGCCGAGGCGCGCTGGCTGGCGGGCGCGCGGGCCGACGTCGAGGACTTCGCCGGCAAGCATCGCACCGCGATGGCGCAGGATATCGACGAAGCGCCGGTGTTCCTCGCCAAGTCGGCATGGGAGATCGGCTACGTCACCGAACGCTTCCCGAAAGTGACGTTCGAGCGCGCCAAGGAACGGGCCTGACGCACGAAGGCGTTAACCAAGCGCCCGCATTAACCTCTTGCAAACCATTCGGCTCCGGGTTTGCTGTCGATCCGCTCAGAGCCCGGAGGCGTGTGCCAAACCGGGCCGTCATTGGAGCGGACGCCCGATGTTTGAATTTGGCCGTGAGCTGCGTCGCCTGTTCGGCGCCGCAAGACCGCAGTTCCCGGGCAAGGACGGCCTCACCGGCGGCGACGGCGCCCTCCTGGAACTGCTCGACCTGCGCATGCTGCGCGCCGAGGCCAAGAGCGCCGACGTCGCCGCCGGCCGCATCGGCGCGCGCGACCGCGCCCGCCGCCAGCTGGAAGCCGCCGCGGTCTGGCGCGAGGTGGCGCGCCGCGCCGGCGAGGCCACCGCGCTGCGCAAGGCTGCCGCGGCTGCCGAGCGCTCGGCGCAGAGCTACGCCGCCGGTCATCGGCAGCAGGGCTGGGCCCGCGCCCGGCTGGAGCAGGCGCATTGCGCGCTCCTGGGCGCCGAGCTGTTCGGTGACGGCGGCCTGGAAGCGGCGGCCGAGACCGCGGCCGGCGAGGCGCAGCGCGTCGGCGGCGCGGCCGGCATGCTGGCGCTGGCGACGCTCGCCCAAATCCGCGCCCGCCGCAGCGTGGCGACCGGCGGCGCGGCCGAAGCCCGCGGCGCGGCGCGCATGTTCAACGACCCGATCGGCATGCTGGAGAGCGCCGGCAAGCGAGATGCCCACCTGAAGCTGGCCGCCTGCGAGGCGCGGCTGATCCGCGCCGACCTGCTGGTGGGCGCGGGCCTGCGGCTCAAGGACGAGGACCTGATCCGCGCCGGCGCCGGCGACCTCGCCGCCGCCGAGGAGAGGCTCGATAACGCCTACGAGCCGCTGATGCTGGCGCGCGTGCAGGTGGCCAAGGCCGCCGCCAAGGCCGCGCTCGGCGAGATGACCGGCGACCTCGCGCGCCTCGCCCGCGCGGTCAGCGTGATGGCCGGCGCGCTCGATGGACTGGGCCGCGACCAGAGCCCGCTCGACTGGGCCCGCGGCCAGACCACGCTGGCGCGCGCGCTCGCCCAGCTGGGCGAGGCCACCGAGAACGAGACCGCATTCCAGAAGGCGCTCGCCTGCTACGACCGCGCCGGCCTGGTGCTGAAGGAGGCCCCCGGCCTCGTGCTGCGCGCCGAGACCGCCAACGGGCGCGGGCTGGCGCTGGCCAGGCTCGCCGAGCTGACCGGCGACACCCAGGTGCTGGACGCCGCCGAGGCCGCCTTCAAGCAAGAGCTCGCCAACGGCCCGCACCGCAACGATCCGGTCGCCTGGGCGATGCTGCAGGTGCAGCTCGGGCAGGTCTACACGACGCGCCTGGCGCTCACCCGCCGCGACCGCGGCGAGCGCGCCGCCGCGGCGCTGGCGTTCCAGTCGGCCCTCGACGTGTTCGGTGAGGAGGGTCTGCGCTCGCTGTCCGCCATCGCCGCCGACGGCCTGGAGCGCCTGGCCTCCGCCAAGGTGGGCTGAAGCGGCGCTCTGCGGCGGGCGCGATCAGCGACGCAGCGCGCAGCTCCTACGACGGCGCCGCCAGCGAGGCGGAGATCGTCGGCAAGTGGCGGCGCTACTGGGACGGGCTTTGGCGGCGCCGCGGCTGACCTCGCCCCTGCCGCCCGCGCGCCGGGCATAAATCTCATCGAAAGGTCCGTTTCCCGCCAGAAACGCGGGCGAGGCGGCGCCATCTCTGGGCTCGAAACAAGGAGCCAAGTCGATGAACACCCTCTCGAACGCCAGCCCGGACGCCCTGCGGTTCGGCTATGGCGAGACCAGCCTCGGCGCGGTGCTGGTCGCCGAAAGCGACCGCGGCGTCGCCGCGATCTTCCTCGGCGACGAGCGCGCCAGGCTGCTGCGCGATCTGCAGGCCGCCTTCCCCGCCGCCACTCTGACCGCGGACGACGCGGGCCTGAGGGCGACGATCGCGAGCGTGGTCGCGCTCGTCAACGCGCCGCACATCGCCGCGGACCTGGCCCTCGACCTGAGCGGATCGCCGCTGGAGATCGCGATCTGGGAAGCGCTGCGTGCGATCCCGCCTGGCGAGACCCGCACCTACGGCGCCCTCGCCAAGGCGCTGCCGATGCCGGCGACCGCGCAGGAGGTCGGCGCCGCCTGCGCAGCCAACCGCCTCGCGGTGGCCGTGCCGTGCCACCGCGTCGTCAAGGCCGACGGCTCGATCTCCGGCTACCGCTGGGGCGTTGGGCGCAAGCGCAGGCTGATCAATCTGGAAGGCGTGGCGTGAGCGGCTGCGAGATCGCAAAGCGGCTCGGCCGGGTCGACTGGCCGCGCGTCCACGGCGACCTGGACGCGCAGGGTTGGGCGATCCTGCCGGGCCTGCTCAACCACGCCGAGGCCGACGCCGTCGCCGGCCTCTACGCCCACGAGGGCGGTTTTCGCAGTCGCGTGGTGATGGCGCGCCACGGCTTCGGCCGCGGCGAGTACCGCTATTTCAGCTATCCGCTGCCGCCGCTGGTCGCGGCGCTGCGGACCGCGGCCTACCCGCGCCTCGCGCCGATCGCCAACGCCTGGCAGGCGCGGATGGGCAAGGAGGTTCGCTTCCCTGACGAACACGCGGCGTTCCTGGCGCGCTGCCATGCGGCCGGCCAGACCCGGCCGACGCCGCTGCTGCTGGAATACGGGCCGGGCGACTACAACTGCCTGCACCGCGACCTCTATGGCGAGCACGTGTTCCCGCTGCAGATCGCCGTCCTGCTGGACGAGCCCGGCGCGGACTTCACCGGCGGTGAGTTCGTGATGACCGAGCAGCGCCCGCGCATGCAGACGCGCGCGATGGTGCTGCCGCTGCGCAAAGGCGACGGCGCGGTCTTCGCGGTCGCCGGCCGGCCGGTCAAGGGCGTGCGCGGCGACTACCAGGTGAAGCTGAACCACGGCGTCAGCCTGCTGCGCGCCGGCAAACGCCACACGCTCGGCGTGATCTTCCACGACGCTGCGTGAGGAGTGGCTCGCACGGCGGTGATCTCCGCTTCCGCGGGGAGAGCGGAACAGCAGGGAACCGGGCTCGGCGGGCGCTTAGGCCGCGATGTCCGTGGTCTGCCGCCGCATTTTCCAGAAGCGCAGCGTGCGCTGGGCGGCGTCCTTGGGGAGGTTGGCGTAGAGCTCGCCGTATTCCTTGGCTCTGCCCATCGCGTCGGCGTCGCGGTCGAGCACCAGCACGGCGAAGGTGAGGAACAGCGAGCGCTCGAAGTCGGCCGCCTTGCAGACGATCGCCAACGCGTCGAGCTCGCGGCGCTCGAGGATCAGCCGCGCGGTATGGAAGTCGATGCCGGCCAGCTCGGCCAACGCCACCATGAAACGGGTCGACTCGCGGTTGCGCAGCATGCTGGCCAGCGCCTTCGGGGTCAGCGCCTTGCGCGCAACCAGGGAGCGCACGTCGCGCTCGGCGGCGTCGTAGTCGGGCGGCAGCGCGCCGTCGTTGGCGGCCAGCCGGTTGCGGCCCGCGGCCAGCGCGGCGTCCAGCTCGGCCGGATCGACCTCGGCGTTGCGCTCCAGGATCTTCTGGCGCAGTTGCGCCTCGACCACGAAGTACATCTCGTTGAGCAGGTCCATCGGCAGCGAGCTGCGATTGACCACCGCGTCGTGCAGCGCCGGGTTGGCGGCGGCGCGGTCGACCACCGTCTCATGCGCCTGACGCGACAGCGTCGCGCCGTCGTTGCTGATCAGGACGCCCAGCGTCTCGTCGTCGGCGCGCTCGACGATCGCCTCGGAGACCGCCGCCGACAGCGTCTCGCGCCGCGAGATGGCCTTCAGGTGCTCCTGGCCGCGGCCACGCGCCAGCGCCACGAGGTCGTCGTCGCTGAGCGCGTGCGAGCCTTCCAGGATCGGCCGGGCGACCTCGATCGCCTGGTCGGCGGCGAGGCTGTGGACCAGCTTCGCCGGCGCGTCGTCGGCCGGCGCGATGCGGTCGGCGAGCTCGGCGCGGACGGCCGCCTCCATCTCGCCGGCGAGCTGGGTCAGCACGTCGTCGAACAGCGCCATCTCGCCGGCCCGGTGCTCGGGATTGGCGAAGAACAGGTCGGTCAGCTCACGCAGCAGCACGCGCCGCTTCTCGCTCGAGGGCTCCTGGGCAAGCGCGATGAGGTCGTAAAGCTTCGACACGGACGTCAGTTGTCCCCGTTCTGGCCATCGCCGGCGTCGCCATGCGCGGCGGACTTGCCGCCGTCGCCGCCGTCCTGATCCGCACCGGCGCCCTGGTCCTGGGTCTTGTCCGCCGCGCCCTGATCAGGCGGGCCGATCAGCACGGTGTGGCCCTCAGTCGGCGCCGGGATCGGGTCGGGCGACAGGCCGTAGGCGCGATGCAACGAATAGAACCGCACGCTGGTCAAGCCCTCGGCCGGGGCTGCTGCCGCAGCTTGCGACGGCTGGGCAGGCGGTGGCGCGGCGGCTGGCCGAGCATACTTCGGCGCGGCTGTCGGTGCGGCGGCGGGCGCCGGCGCAGCCTGCGACGCGGGCGGCTCGGGCGGCGGGAACAGCTCCGAGGGTTCCTCGGCCGGCGGTGAAGGCGCGGCGACGGGGGCCTGCGCAGCCTCTGCGGGCGGCGGCGGCGGCGGGGCGAAGATCGCCGCGTGGCGCCGCGCGACCGGCGCGGGCGCTTGCGGGGCCGGCCCTAGAGCCGGCTCGGAGGCCGGCTCTGGGGCCGCTTGCGGGGCCGGCGCGTTGCTGGCTGGCCCATAGCTGGCCGGCATGTAGCGCGGCGGCGCATCGGTCGACGGCGGCGCCTCATCGCCGCGCGGCGACTGCGGCGCGTAGCGGCTCGGCGCATAGTCGGGCGCCGGCGCGTAGCGCGCCTCGGTGAGCTCGCTGGGCGGCGTCGTCCGGGCCGGCTGCTTGCCCGCCCAGCTGAGGTACGGACCGTTGTAGCCGCCCTGCGGCGCCGCGCCGCCAATGTCCTGCGCGTGGCAGGCCGCGCCAAAGCCGGCGGATGCCGTGAGGGCCGTCGCCGCGGCGAGCACGCGCCAACCCGACATGGGCCGCCCAGTCATGCGCCGGAGGAAATCCATTTGATCGCCCTTAAGGTGCGCGGCTTAATTCACCGCTAACAGGGCGCTGGTTCAGCGGCCCCGCCACCATCGGATGAGCCGCCGCTCCAACGCCTGGAAGGCGGCGTGCAAGACGCCTGCCATCACCGCAAGCGCCACGACCGCCGCGAAGCTCTGCGGCATCTGCATGCGGTGGCTCGCCTCCAGGATGCGAAAAGCGAGGCCCTGCTGGTCGCCTGATCCGGCCAGCATCTCGCCGATCACCGCGCCGACCAGCGCCAGGCCCAGGCCGACCTTGAAGCCCTCCAGCGCCTGCGGCACGGCCGACGGCAGCTTCAGCCGCGTCAGCCGTTGCCAGCCGCTGGCGCCGTAGAGGTCGAACAGGCGCTCGAGCTCGGGATCCACGGCAGAGAGACCCGCCAGGGCGCCGGAATACATCGGGAAGAAGGCGGCGACGCAGGCCAGCGCCACCACCGCGACCTGCGGATGATCGATGCCGGCCCACACGGTGAAGAGCGGGGCGATCGCGATGATGGGCGTCACCTGCAGCGCGATGGCGATCGGCCGGAAGCTGGCCTCCGCCAACCGCGCCGACGCGGCGCCGAGCGCGGCGAGGCCGGCCAGCACGCCGGTGATCGCGAACGCCATCAGCGATGTGGAAAGGGTGCGCCAGGCCGAGACGAACAGCAGCGGCGCGTTCTCGACCAGCGCCAACACGATCGCCGACGGCGTCGGCAGGAAATAGGGCGGCACGTTCAGCGCCCGGCAGGCGATCTCCCAGGCCGCCAGCAGCAACGCGACGAACAGCGTCGGCGCGAGGATGGCGACGCTGCGCTTCACGCCCGCGCCTCCATGCCCTGCCGCAGCATCTCCGACAGCCGCTCGGCGGTGTGGCGGAAGCCCTCGGTGGTGCGGAAGCCGGGCGGGCGCGGGGACGGCGCCTCGACGGCGAGCTCGCCCGCGATGCGGCCGGGCCCAGCCGTCATCACCACCACGCGGCCGGCCATGTAGACGGCCTCCTCGACATTGTGGGTGACGAAGACGATCGCCGGGCGCTCGACCGCCCACAGCGCCAGTACGTCGTCGGCGAGCTGGCGGCGGGTGATCTCGTCGAGCGCCGCGAACGGCTCGTCGAGCAGCAGCACCTTCGGCGAGGTGACGAGCGCGCGCGCCAGCGAGGCGCGCATCGCCATGCCGCCGGAAAGCTGCGCGGGCCGCGCCCGCTCGGCGCCCGCCAAGCCCACCCGGCGCAGCGCCTCGGCAGCGCGGGCGCGCGCCTCGCCGCCCGCGACGCCCGCCAACTCCAGCGGCAGCGACACGTTGGCGGTGGCCGTGAGCCAGGGCGCCAGCGTCGGCGACTGGAAGACCACCGCGGTCTCGCCGCGGCCCGCCGCGCGGCGCACCTGGCCGCGGGTCGGCGCCTCCAGCCCGGCCAGCAGCCTGAGCGCCGTCGACTTGCCGCAGCCCGACGGCCCGATCAACGCGACGATCTCGCCGGCCGCCAGGGAAAAGTCGATCGGCCCCAGCGCGCGGCCGCGGCCTGGATAGTCGACCTCGACGCCTGCGAGCGCAGCGGCGGCCGCGTCGGCCATCTATTTCACCGGCGGGTTGGGCAGGAACGCGAGCGTGAAGGCCTTCTTGTAGTTGGCCGGATCCTTGTCGGAGGCCAGCTTGAAGAAGTCCGCCCAGTGCTGGTCGCTCATCGCGCCGATGCCGAGCGTGCCGGCGTCGCCGCCGTCGACCAGGTGGTAGGTCCGCATCTTGTCGCGCGCCTGGGCCAGGACGTCTTCGGTCATGCTGGGATTGTCCTTCATGATCAGCGCGTCGGCCGGCTTCGGATCGCCATAGAGGTAGTTCTTCCAGCCGACCGCGCTCGCCTCGACGAAGGCGCGGATCGCGGCCGGGTTCTTGGCGATCAGCGCGTCCGACGCCAGCACCATCGCCGCATAGCTCGGGTAGCCCTGGTCGGCGAGCAGGAAGGTGGTGGGCTCGAACCCGGCAGCCTTGTGGATCGTGTAGGGCTCGGAGGTCAGGTAGCCCTCCTGCACCGCGTTCTTGTTCAGGATGAAGGTGTTGTTGTTGAAGTTGTAGCTGCGCACCTGGTCGTCGGAGAGGCCGTAGCGGCGCTTCAGCCAGGGCCAGAACGCGGTCTTCGAGGCGTCCGACAGCAGCACCGGATGGCCCTTCAGGTCGGCCAGCGTCTTGATCCCGGCGTCGGGGTGGGCGAGCAGCACCTGCGGGTCCTTCTGCATGAAGGCCGCCACCGCCTTCACCGGCGCGCCGGCGTTGGCGAGGTTCATCACGATGAAGCTGTTGGAGCCATCGCCCAGCTCGACGGCGCCCGAGGCCACCAGCTCGGGCACGTTGACGGTCGAGCCGCCCTGGATGATGTGCACGTCGAGGCCGCGCTTGGCGTATTCGCCGGTCGCCAGCGCCTCGTAGAAGCCGCCATGCTCGGCCTCGGCCTGCCAGTCGGTGGCGAAGCGGATCAGCGTCTTCGGCGGGCCGCCGCCCGCGGACGGCTGGCCTTGCGAGCACGCGCAAAGCGCCGCCAGCGCGGTGATGAGCAATAGCTTCAGACGCATGAGACCTCCCCGAGTGGCCGGGAAACCTAAAGCGCGGCCGCGAAAAGGGGAACGGTCCTCGTCCGTCTGAGGCGGGCCGATTTCAGACCAGGCCGGCGACACGTTCGCGCGGCAGCGCCGCGGCGATCGGCGCCTCCGCGGCTTCCGCAGCGGCATCGAGGGCTTGGCCACGGGCTTGGGCGACGGCGGTCTCGGCGCGGCGGGCGCGCTCGCGCGCGGTGCGCGCGGCGCGGTCGCGACCCAGCATCAGGTGGCGCAGCCGCGTCTGTTCGCCGATCGCGACCGCGGTCACCAGCGTGGTGAAGAGCGCCGCCGCGATGATCAGCTCGGTCAGCCGCACGCGCCCGGCGGTGTCCAGCCACGGCGCCGGCGCGCCGGGCCCAAGCAGCGTCAGCGGCAGTGCGATGAGCGCCGTCAAGAGGCCGGCGACGGCCGCTCCGGACGGCCCCAGCCGCACGGCGATCACGGTCAGCGCCGGGAAGATGGCGAACTGCAGCGGCAGGTCGCGCTCGAGGAAGACGCCGATCACCAGCGCGCAGAGGCCGCCGAGGATCGCGGCGGTCTCCAGCCACGAGCGGTCGAACTCCTTGTACTGCCCGGCGCGGGCGGCCAGCAGCAGCGCCGGCAGCACGATCGCCATGCCAAGCCCGCCCGGGATTGCCCACGCCAGCCAGCCGGCGAGCAACGGCTGGCCGTACAAGACCGAGCCCACCAGCGCGCCGGCGACGCCGGCCGTCGCCGCAGCGGGCATGATCGCGGCGATCAGCGCCAGCGCCAACTCGCGCAGCGACAGCCGCCGCGCGCGCACGCCGCAGAAGCGGATCGCCAGCCAGCCGGCGAGGCCGGCTTCCAGCACGTTGACCAGGGGATAGAGCGCCGCACGCGCCCACCCGTCGCCGGCGCTCAGGTCGACCGCGGCCTGGAAGACCACACAGGTCGTCGCGACGCCCATGCGCCACGGGCGGGGCAGCAGGATGAAGGCGGCGGCCAGGAAGCCGTTGGCGGTCCACAGGCTCGCGGCCGCGCCCACCGCGACGCGGCTCACGAATACGCTCAGCAGCACGCTCGCCGCATAGCCGGCCGTGAACGTCACGGCGAGGGCTGCGCGGTGGAGCCGCACGTGCGCCTTGTCGCCCAGCATGACGTTGCCTTGCGCCCTGTCCGTCCCTCAACGCGCACTTTCCGCCCGGCGGCGGACGTTGGCTAAGCGCGAATCGTCTCACCCTTGAATGAGGCGCCGAAGGCGAGAGCGCACGCATAACGAGAGAGAGGGCGATGCTCAGGTCGCCCCGAGCCTCGCCCTCTCACCCAAGTCCTGGTCGGACTTGCGTCGAAGGTGACGCCTCGAACTCGCCGGCTCCGGTTGCCCTTCGCCTCGTCGCCCTTTGGCCAGAAAGCCGGTCCAGGGGTCCCAGGTCGCCCTGGGGGTTTCTCGGACTTGGCTTCCCCGGCGTCGGTTTCCATCGAGGTTTCCCTCTCCGGCTCCGCATCGCCGCCTTCCACGAGACTGAGATTACGCCGGCCCCGGACGGCCGCAAGCGGCCTGGATCAGGGCGTTGTGGAGACCCGGCGCGCAGGCGGTGCAGAAGTTGTGGACAAGGGCCGATCAGCCCCTGTTTCATCCGTGAATTCAGCAGCTTCGCTTGTCCCCAGAAAACCCTGTTCAGCGTGTGGAACGCGGCTGCGCGGACCGCTCCGCTGGCCCTGGACGGCGGATGGGCTTAGGGACGGGTTTCTGATGACCGAGCGGCCGTTCTGGGAGACCAAATCGCTGGAGGAGATGACCCCGCGGGAGTGGGAGAGTCTCTGCGACGGCTGCGGCCTCTGCTGCCTGGTGCGTTTCGAGGACGAGATCACCGGCGAGATCATCCCGACCCGCGTGCACTGCAAGCTGTTCGACCCCGACGCCTGCCGGTGCACCAACTACGAGGACCGCCACCGCTACGTTCCGGACTGCATCAAGCTGACGCCCGGCAACATCGAGGCGCTGGGCTGGATGCCGAGGAGCTGCGCCTACCGGCGGCTCTGGGAAGGCAAGCGCCTGCCCCGCTGGCACCCGCTGATCACCGGGGATCCTGAGAGCACGCACCGCGCCGGCGTCTCGGTGCGCGGCCAGACAATCTCCGAGCTGGCGCTCGACGATCCCGAGGACGCCTTGGATTTCGAAGCGCCAGACCTATCTCGCGATCGCAGCGACGATTGAGCCCAGCGAGCGCTTTGGCTTAAACCGGTGCATCGGTATTTGGCTCAGCTGGCAAGACGTCCTTGGCGCAAGACCCTTACGTGGAACTCGGCGTGCCGCGCACCGCAAGCGCGGACGAGATCCGTCGCGCCTTCCGCAAGCTCGCCAAGCAGTACCACCCCGACAAGAACCCGGGGGACAAGGCGGCCGAGGATCGCTTCAAGCGCATCTCGGCGGCGTTCGACCTCCTGGGCGACGAGGACAAGCGCAAGAAGTTCGACGCCGGCGAGATCGACGCGGACGGACGCGAGACGATGCGCGGCTACGGCGGCGGCGGTAATCCGTTCGGCCAGGGAGCTGGCGGGTTCCAGGGCGGCGGCTTCCGGCAGGGGCCGGGCGGCGCGCAGTTCGAGGACGTCGACCTCGGCGACATCCTGGGAGAGATGTTCGGCGGCCGCGGCGCCGGCCGCGCCGGCGGCGGCTTCAACTTCAACCAGCGCGGCCAGGACGTCCGCGCCCGGGTCGAGCTCGACCTGGAAGAGGCGATCAACGGCGCCAAGCGGCGGATCGCCTTCTCGGACGGGCGCACGCTGGAGGTCACCATCCCGAAGGGCGCAGCGGACGGCCAGGTGCTGCGGCTGAAGGGCCAGGGCGCGCCGGGCCGCGCCGGATCGGGCGATGCGCTGATCGAGCTGGCGATCAGGCCGCACCCGATCTTCAAGCGCGACGGCGGCAATCTGGTCATGGATCTCCCGATCTCGGCGCCCGATGCGGTGCTGGGCGGCAAGGTGGAGGCCCCGACGCCCGATGGACCGGTGACGCTCAGCATCCCGCCCGGCTCCAACTCCGGCTCGACGCTGCGCCTGAAGGGCAAGGGCATGCCGGGGCCGCTGGGGCGGCGCGGCGACCTGATGGCGCGCCTGCTGGTCACCCTGCCGGACAGCCCCGATCCGGAGCTGATCAAGTTCGCCGAGGAATGGCGCAAAGAACGCCCTTACACGCCGCGTCCCAAGCGCTAGTCTGCTGAGGTGACTGAAAACCGGCGGCAATGTTCAGCCGCTATTCAGCGGTGGCCTCCTAGGGACCAGGCCATGCAGCGGACCTTGCCCGCTCTGATTGCTGTCGTTGCGGTAAGTCTTGCCGCGGCCGGCGGCGCCATGGCCCAACAGTCCCCACAGCGTCCTCCTGCGAACCAGCCAGCCGGCAAGCCGGCAAATCCGCCGCACCAGCCGAACTCGCTGGGCGCCGACTGGCGGCTGCAACAGGACGAGGTGCGTCAGCAGCGTCAGCAGCGGCGGATCATGCCGCTGAGCCAGGTGATCGAGCGGATCAACGCGCGCTCGCCTGGCCGCCAGCTGGACGCGGGCTTGGAATATCAGGGCGATAAGCCGATCTACAGGGTCCGCTGGATGACACGCGATGGACGACGCGTTGACTATTTGATCGACGCGACGACCGGAGCCATCCTGAGCGGAGGCTGAAGAGACTACATGCGCATACTCGTCGTTGAAGACGACCCCGATCTGGCCCGCCAACTGAAGGCCGCGCTGGGAGACGCCGGCTACGCGGTCGACCACGCGCCGGACGGCGAGGAAGCCCACTTCCTCGGCGACACCGAGCCCTACGACGCCATCGTGCTCGATCTCGGCCTGCCGAAGATGGACGGCGTCTCGGTGCTGGAGCGTTGGCGGCGCGCCAGCGTGGCGACACCAGTTCTGATCCTCACGGCGCGCGGCGCCTGGAGCGAGAAGGTGGCCGGGTTCGACGCCGGCGCCGACGACTACCTGACCAAGCCGTTCCACACCGAGGAGCTGCTGGCCAGGCTGCGCGCGCTGCTGCGGCGCTCGGCCGGCCACGCTTCGCCGAGCCTGGAGTGCGGCGCGTTGCGGCTGGATCCGCGCGCGGCCCGCGCCACGGTGAACGGCGAGCCGCTGCGGCTCACCTCGCTGGAGTACCGCCTGCTGCACTACCTGATGATGCACCAGGGCCGGGTGATCAGCCGCACCGAACTGGTCGAGCATCTCTACGACCAGGACTTCGACCGCGATTCCAACACCATCGAGGTGTTCATCGGGCGCCTGCGCAAGAAGGTCGGGCCGGACCGGATCGAGACGGTGCGCGGTCTCGGCTATCGGCTGGTGGCGCTCGAGGGCGAGGCGACCACGACGTGACCGAGTTGAAGGCCACGGGCGTTTCCGCGTCGCCGTTCCTCGGCCGGCGCGCCGCCCGGGCCAAATCCGCGGCCGCCGCGCCGCCCCCGAAGCCGCGTCGCCAGCCGTCGCTGGTCCGCCGCCTGGTCGTCCTGCACGCGGTGCTGAGCGCGATCGTGCTGGCGATCGGCGGCGTTACGCTGTCGGCCTTCTTCGCCGAGCGCTCGACCGCGGCGTTCGACGAGCGGCTGGGCGACGACGTGCTCGACCTCGTGCGCGGCACCTCGGTGGACGAGACCGGCGAGGTCGCCGCCCCTACCCTCACCGATGCACGCACCGGCTATGCCTACTCCGGCAAGTACTGGGAGTTGGTGACGCCGGGCGAGGGGGGCCCGGTGCACGCGATCGACCGCTCGCGCTCGATGTGGGACGCGCCGGACTTCGCCCTGCCGGCCGGCGGCGCGCCCGCGCTGGCGAGCCGGGCCGGCAAGACGTTCTACTACGACGGCATGGGGCCTGCGCCGAGCGGCGGCGCGTCCGCCCAGCCCGGCGCACCGGCCGGCAAGGAGCATGTGCGCATCGCCGCCGAGCTGGTGCACATCGCCGGCGTCAAGGACCCGATCATCTTCATGGTCGCCGAGGACCGCTCGCCGATCGACGCCAACATCCGCACCTTCGCCGTCTCGGTCGCCATCGCGCTGGCCGCGCTGCTGGCGATGCTGATCGGCGGCGTGATGCTGCAGGTGCGATTCGGCCTGCGCCCGCTGTTCCGGCTGCAGCGCGAGGTGGCGTCGGTGCGCACCGGCAAGACCGACCGGGTCGGCGACGACTATCCGGCCGAGCTGGAGCCGCTCGCCTCCGAGCTCAACGCGCTCGTGGCGCACAACCAGGAGGTCGTCGAGCGCCAGCGCACCCACGTGGGCAACCTGGCGCACGCCCTGAAGACGCCGCTGACCGTGATGGACGCCGAGGCGCAGGCCAGGCCCGGCCCGCTCGGCGACGTCGTGCGCCGGCAGGTCGACGTGATGCGCGAGCAGGTCGACCACCACCTGCGCCGCGCGCGCGCCTCGGCCCGCCAGCAAGGCGGCGGCGATCGCACTGAGGTCGCGCCGCTCCTCGAAGAGCTGGCGCTGACCCTGGAGCGGATCTTCCAGGACAAGGGCGTCGAGATCGACTGGCGCGCCCCCGACGACCTCTTCTTCCACGGCGAGCGGCAGGACCTGCTGGAGCTGGCCGGCAACGTGATGGAAAACGCCTGCAAGTGGTGCAAGGCGCGCGTGCGCGTCACCGCCGAGGCGCTGGACGCCACCCGCTTCAGCCTGACCGTCGAGGACGACGGGCCGGGCCTCGCGGCCAAGGACCGCGCCGAGGTGCTGCAGCGCGGCGCGCGGCTCGACGAGACGGCGCCCGGATCGGGCCTGGGCCTGTCCATCGTCGACGAGCTGGCGCGGGCCTATGGCGGCGCCCTGGCGCTCTCCGATTCGCACTGGGGCGGCCTGATGACCACCCTGACGCTGCCGCGCGGGGAAGCCTGAGGCTTCCGTTCGGAGATGCTTAACGTCTGTTCAGCATGCTGAAATCGGATGCGCATCGCGTCCGGAGCGGACCGCATGACTCAGCTGTCCGAGGTGAAGGTGAGCCTGGTCAGGGGGCTGATCGAACAGGCGCCCGACCTCGCAATCCAGAACCTGCTGCGCGCGCTCAGGGCCGACGGCCGGCACGACGAGAGCCTCAGCGTCGTCCAGAGCATGATCGAGCTCGAGGCGAGCGACCGACGCGCCCGCAACCTGGTGTTCTCGCCCGTCGCGCCGCTGTGCGCCGCGGCCGGGCCGTTCAGCGGCCTCAACTTCCCGACGCGGGCGCTGACCCTGATCTGGAAGGCGCTGAAGGTGGAGTGCCCGGACGATGTGACCGCCGCCAAGGCGATGGCGGCGCGCTGGGGTGGTCCTGACTGCAGTCCCGAGCTGTTCGACCTGCTCTGCGCCCGCGCCGCGGCGGGCCTGCGCGGCGGCGAAGGCGCCTTCGGCGCGGCGGCCAGCGCCGCCGACCAGGGCGGCGGCCGCGACTCGCTGGCCGCCTGCCTCGACATCGCCCCGGTGACGCGCCGCGCGCTCGAACAGATGCCGGATTGGCTGGGTCGGATGACCAGCGAGAAGGCGGCCAAGCTGCGCCTGGCCTACCGCGACGCGGTGGCGACCGCCGAGGACGCCGGCCCGCGCTTCTTCGAGATGCTGGCCGCGCACCTGGCCGAGCCGTGGCTGATCCTGCGCATGATCTCCGGCGTCATGGACCGGCCGGCCGAGGCCTACGTCTCCGGCTCCGAGCTCGCCAGCTTCGGCGAGCGGGTGCTGGCCGACATCGAGCGGCGCCTCGCCGAGGTCACCGCCTTCAAGGCGGCCGCCGGCCGCGAGGCGGCGCATGCGGCCGCGCAGTCCGTGCACCTGGCGACGGTCGAGATCGCCGAGCTGGAGCAGTCGTTCGACCTCGCCCCCGACGGCAGCTGGGGCGGCCGTCTGGCGCGCCAGAAGCTGGCGCTGGCGACCGCGATCGAGGGCCACCTGAAGGAGACCGACGGCGCCGTCGCGCTGGCGCTGCCGCAGCAGACGGTTCGCATCGGCCCGCGCACCCAGCGCGGCGTGCCGCGGCTGACCCACGACCCGGACCGTGCGCACGTCGAGAAGGCGGCGAGTCTGCTCACCTTCATGAGCGAGGTGCGCTCCAGCGCCGCCGCCGGCGGCTTCGCCTCGGCCCGCGCCAAGGCGCTGGAGGTGCTGGAGATGCGGCTCGACAAGTACGTCGAGGCAGTGCTGGAGGAGATCCGCGCCGACGACGGCGTCGATCCCGCCCGCGCCCGCGCCTTCCTGGAGATCGCCGCCGAGTTCTGCGGCCTCGCCCGCGACGAGAAGTCCGCCCAGATCGTCCGGCGCAGGGCGGCGGCGGCCTGAGCCCGCCTTCAACCGGGGCGCCTGCGAGGCCTACAGCCTGAAGGTGATCATGCGTTGCGGGCTGCCGGCGTCGCCGCCGGCGGAGGCGTAGAGCGCGCGGGCGGCGGTGTTGTCATCGTCGGTCAGCACCCAGGCTTCGCGGCAGCCTTCGCGCCTGGCGTGGTCGAGCAGCGCCGCCATGATCCGCTTGCCGAGGCCCTGGCGATGGAACGCTGGCGCGACGCCCACTTCGTTGACCCAGAACTCGCTCGGCTTGTCGGGGTGCACGTAGCGGACGCCGGACGCCATGCCGACGATCACGCCGTCGACGATCGCGACGCTGAGCGCGTGACGCGGGTCGTTCAGGAATTCGGCCGCCAGTCTCGGCTGGACCGCATCGTCGAACACGCCTTCGGCGACGCGTTCCAGCAGCGGCGCGTCGGCGGCCGACAGGACCCTGATCGTTGTCGCCATCCCCTCCTCCCGTGGAGGAATGGGCTCAGACCACCCGCACGCGCGCGGCGCTCTCCGGCAGGTCGCCGCCGAAGGCGCGCTGGAAGAACTCGGCCACGGTCGGCCGCTCCAGCTCGTCGCACTTGTTGAGGAAGGTCAGCCGGAACGCCAGCGCGATGTCGCCGGCGAAGATCTCGGCGTTCTGCGCCCAGGTGATCACCGTGCGCGGGCTCATGACCGTCGAGATGTCGCCGTTCATGAAGGCGTTGCGGGTCATGTCGGCGACGCGGACCATCGCGGCGATGGTGCGCTTGCCTTCCGGCGTCTTGCCGTAGGCGGGCGTCTTGGCCAGCACGATCTCGGCCTCGACGTCGTGCGCGAGGTAGTTGAGCGTGGTGACGATCGACCAGCGGTCCATCTGGCCTTGGTTGATCTGCTGGGTGCCGTGGTAGAGGCCGGTGGTGTCGCCCAGGCCGATCGTGTTGGTGGTCGAGAACAGGCGGAAGAAGCTGTTCGGCCGGATCACGCGGTTCTGGTCGAGCAGGGTCAGCTTGCCCTGCGCTTCCAGCACGCGCTGGATCACGAACATCACGTCCGGGCGGCCGGCGTCGTACTCGTCGAACACCAGCGCCATCGGCCGCTGGATGCACCACGGCAGGATGCCTTCGCGGAATTCCGTCACCTGACGGCCTTCCTTCAGCACGATCGCGTCCTTGCCGACGAGGTCGATCCGCGAAACGTGGCTGTCGAGGTTGACGCGGATCATCGGCCAGTTCAGCCGCGCGGCGACCTGCTCGATGTGCGTCGACTTGCCGGTGCCGTGGTAGCCCTGGATCATCACGCGGCGGTCGTGCGCGAAGCCGGCGCAAATCGCGAGCGTGGTCTGCGGGTCGAAGCGGTAGGCGTCGTCGAAGTCCGGCACGTGGCTGTCGCGCACGGAGAACGCCGGGACCTGCATGTCGGAATCGACGCCGAAGGTTTCGCGAACGCCCACCATCCGGTCAGGGACCATGTTGAGCAGGACGTCGTCAGCTGGACTGGTAAGGATCGTCATGGCGCGGGTTCACTAGCGTGGAATGGGGCTGAAGCAAACGGATGTTTCAACGCGGGCTGGACTGCCGGCGGATCAGGCCAGTTTTGCTTTCCGCAAGGTCCGGAACGCCTTGATGACGCGCTGCAGCTTGTGTTCGGTCGAGCGATCGCCGCCGTTGGCGTCCGGGTGGCAGCGCTTGAGGAGCTCGGTGTAGCGGCGCCGGATCGTCGCCGCGTCGGCCGTGGCGTCGAGGTCGAGGTCGGCCAGCGCGTTGCGCTCCAGCCGGCCGAGCCGCTTGTCGTAGGCGGCCTTCTCGGCATCGGTCGGCGGCCGGTCGCGACCGAAGAGGCCGAACGCATCGCGGAAGAAGCCGCGTGACGCGGCGGCGGCCGCCTCGCGCGAGCCGCGCCCGGCCTTGAACTGCCAGGTCGGCCGTCCGCCGGTGCGCTGTTCCTCCTCCTGCCGGGCGCGGATCTGCTCCTCGCTCAGGCCGGCGAAGAAGTTCCAGCTGCGATTGTACTCGGCCGCGTGCGCCTGGCAGAACCAGTAGTGCTCGTCGAGCATGTCGCGCGACTTCGGGGCGCGCGCCACACCGGCGACCTTGCAGCCCGGGTGGTCGCAGGGCCGCTCGCCAGGCTTCAGGCCGACCTCCTCCGCAGCCGCATCCTCCGCGCGCTTGGGCGGCCGGACCCGGATATCGACGAACCTGGGACGGTATTGAAAGGCGGTGGCCATTGCCCGAAGTATGAAGCCCAACTTTTGCCGATCAAGAATTGACAGGCGACGAATACGGAGCAGGAATGATGGGCGCCGTCGCGGAGAGCCTGCGGGCCAAGCTGGACGCCGCGTTTTCCCCCCAATTGCTGCAGGTCGACGACGATTCGTCGCGCCACGCGGGCCATGCCGGCGCACGCGAAGGCGGCGAGAGCCACTTCAATGTAGTGATCCGGGCGGCCGCCTTCGAAGGCGTGGCGCGGGTGCAGCGCCAGCGCATGGTCTACGCCGCCCTCGCCGAGGAGCTCGCCGGCCCGGTGCACGCACTGTCGGTGAAGGCGCTGGCGCCCGGCGAGAGCGCCTGAGCGCGCGCCCTACGAATCGGCGCGGATGGCGTCGGCGATCGCCGCGAAGAAGGCGAAGTGGTCGCCGACCCGGTAGTCCTCGATCGCCGGCGACGAGCCGTAGCGGTGGAACGCCGAGGACTTGGCGACGACCGTGCGCGTGGCCGGGTCGACCCAGACGAACTGGTTGTAGACGCCGATCGCGCAGAACGCGCCGCTGTCGTCCGGAACCCACCACTGATACCCGTAGCCCATGGGCAGCGCGGCGTTCGGTCGCGGTCCGGGCCTGAGGTGCGGCGCGTCCGGCGTCACCGACGCGCGCACCCAGCTGGCCGGCACGACCTGGGCGCCGTTCCAGGCGCCGCCGTTCAGGTAGCAGCAGCCGAGCCGGGCGTAGTCGCGCAGCACCGCATTCAGGCCCCCCATCGCCATCTCGGCGCCCGTCGCGTCGACCACCATGAAGCCGTCGGCCTCCATGCCGAGCGGCGCCCACAGCTTGTCGTGCAGGTAGTCGGACAGCGTCTGCCCCGTCGCGCCGCGCACGACCATGCCCAGCACATGCGTGTCGATCGAGTTGTAGCGGTTGAAGGTCCCCGGCGCGCAGCCGCGCACGCAGCGCGCCGCGAACGCGTCCAGCGAGCCGCCGCTGACCATTTCCCGGCCGAGCGCGCCGACGTCGGAGTTCGGATCGCTGTAGTCCTCGTTCCAGCGCACGCCCGACGACATCTGCAGGACGTCCTTCAATCGCACGCCGTCGTAGCCGCTGCCGGCCAGCGACGGGGCGTAGCGGGTGACCGGGTCCTCGACCGAGCCGATGGCGCCCTCGCCGATGGCGATGCCGACCAGGGCGGAGACGAACGACTTGGTCACCGACCAGCCGATCGTCTGGCAGCTGGCGTCGTTGCCGAGCCAGTAGTCCTCGAACACGACCCGGCCGTCGCGGATCGCGATCAGGCCGGTGGTCTCCATCTCCGCGAGGAACTGGGCGGTGTCGAGCGTGCGCCCCTCGTAGGAAAACCTCTCCGGCGCCTGGAACGGCTCACCCGCGGGCAACGGCGACGGCTTCGGCGCGCGCCGGATGACGCGCACCGGGTAGATGGTCGACATGCTCCGGAAGTTCTCGACCTGCGGACCGCCGCGAAACAGCGCCGGGTTATGGGTCAGCCAGCCGGCCATGCTCGGTCCTCGAAGCCGTTGATCAGAGATCGGCGGCGCAGCGGCGCGCCGCGCTGATCAGGATCTGGATTGCGGCGGTCTCCAGGACGCCGCGGTTGGTCATCGCCGAGTAGCTCACCTCGACGGCCCAGTCACAGGGCAGCCTCACGAGCGTCCCCGCCTCCAGCTGCCTCCGCACGACGAAGGTCGGCGCGATCAGCACGGCGCGGCCAGCCTCCACGATCGGCAGCACGGCGTCGAAACAGTTGGACTGGTAGAACTGCAGGTTCTCGGAGTCGGGCACGCCGAGCGCCTTGGCGTGCCCGTGCAGGAGCCCACACGAGGCGTATCCACGGAGATCCTCGAGCGTGACCTGGTTCATCCGCGCCAGCGGGTGGCCCGGCGCGGCGACAACCACCGATCCGGTGGTGAACACGTCCGCGCAGTCGAGCCTGGCGTCGCGCTCCCCCGGCGGATGACCGGCAAAGACGAGGTCGAGCTCGCGCTTGTCCAGCAGTTGCATCAGCCGATGGCTCGGCACGATCTCGAAGTGCAGCCGCACTTCGGGCAGGCTCTCAGCGGCGGCGAGCGCGAAGCGCGGAACGAATCCGCTGTTGAGCGCGCTCGCGATGCCGATCCTGATCTTCGAGGGCGTTCCCCCGGCCATCAGCATCAGATCCCTGCGCAGGCTCTCGGCCCCGTCGAGCAAGGCCCGCGCCCGTTCGGCAAGCAGGCCGCCGGCCGGCGTCAGGCGCGAACCTTGCGGCGATCGCTCGACGAGCTTGATCTTCAGTTCGTCCTCGAGCCGTGCGACGCTCTTCGAGAGGCTGGACTGCGCGATGCCGAGGCGCCGCGCAGCCTTCGCGAAGCTTCCCTGATCGTGGATCGCCATGACCTGGCGCAGTCGCGAGATACGCAGCACACCTATCGCCCGGAGCTATAACGCGTTGCGAAGATACCGCTAGTCGACGCGGGGGCAACACTTACGATTGTTCGGGGGTCTAGGGGGAGCGTGGTGTGTACCTTGAGGGTATTGGTCTATCACGGCGCGCGCACGCCCCCGTCGCTGCACCTGGTGACGACACGCGACCATTCGCATGCGGCCGAGATCGCCGATGAACTGCTGACCCAGACGTCCGACGGCGTGGGCGTCGAAGTCTGGTGCGAGGAAGAGCGGCTCTTCGCGCGCGGCGCCGTCCCGCCCCGCAAGACCTAGCCAGGCTACGGCTGGGCCGACGTGCCCAGCGCGGCGGTGAGCGCGCGGGCGAGGTCGCCGGCGCGGAAGGGCTTTTGCAGCACCGGCGCGCCGCGGTCGATCTCGCGCAGGCCCGCATCGCCATAGCCGGTCGAGAAGATCGCCGGCACGCCCTTCTCGCGCAGCGCGTCAGCCACCGCGAACACCGGCTGACCCGCCAGGTTGACGTCGAGCAGCGCCGCGTCGAGGCCGACCTCGGTGCGGGCCAGATCGAGCGCGTCGTCGAGCCCATGGGCCGGACCGACGACGGCGCAGCCCAGTTCGCTGAGCATGTCCTCGACCAGCATGGCGATCATCATCTCGTCTTCGACCACCAGCACGCGACGGCCAGCGAAGGCGGGGGTTTCTGTCATGTTCGCTATCGGTTCCCCGAGAAATCGCGTCGCCTCGGCACGGCTGTCACACTAGGCCACCGTGCGGACGCCAACAATGCGACTCGAGCGGGGAGACGATCACGACTCGCGCGGCAGCGGCGTTATGCGCAGCGAGGTGATCTGGTTGCGCTGTCGGCGCAGCACCTGGAAGCGGTGGTCGTGGAAGATGAACGCCTGGCCGACCTCCGGTATCGCCTGCGCCTCGTGGATGACCAGCCCGGCCACCGAGACCGCATGCTCGTCCGGCAATTCCCAGCCGAGCGCCCGGTTCAGCTCGCGCACGCCGACGTCGCCGTCGACGATCACCGAGCCGTCGGGCTGCGGCTTTACCCCGATAATGGTCTGGTCGTGCTCGTCCTCGATCTCGCCGACGATCTCTTCGAGGATATCCTCCAGCGTCACCAGGCCCTGCAGCGCGCCGTACTCGTCCACCACCAGCGCGAAGTGGGCGCGCTGCTTGAGGAAGGTGTTCAGCTGATCCTTCAGGTGGGCGCTCTCCGGCACGAACCAGGGCGGGCTGCAGATGGCGCCGATGTCCAGATTGTCGATGCTGTCGACCGCCGAGATGGCGCGCGCGAGGTCCTTGGCGTGCAGTACGCCGACCACGTTCTCCGGCTCCCCGCGATAGAGCGGCAGGCGCGTGTGCGGGCTCTTCAGCGCCTCGGCGACGATCTCGCGCGGGGTGTCGGCGGCGTTCAGCATGGCGATCTGACGCCGGTGCACCATCACGTCGCCGACCGTGAGTTCGCCGAGGTCCAGCACCCCGCCCAGCATGTTCCGGTCGCGGCTCTCCACCGCGCCTTCCGCGTGGTGATACTCCACCGCGCCGCGGATCTCCTCGTGCGCGGCCAGCACGTCGGCGCCCATGTCCAGGCGGACCCCGAACATGCCGAGCGTGCGCCGCACGATCCACTGGATCGCGTAGATCACCGGCCCCAGGACGCGCACCACCACCAGCATTGGCCCGGAGAGCGCGCGGGCGACGTCGTCGGCCCTGACGATGGCCAGCGTCTTGGGAAGCACCTCGACGAACACCACCACGAGCACGGTCATGATGCCGGTGGCGATCGCCACGCCCCATGCGCCCGGCACGACGCCGGTGATGAACTCGGTCGCGAGCGCGGAGCTGAGGATATTCAGGACGTTGTAGCCGATCAGGACGGCCCCGATCATGGTCTCCTGGTCGGAGATCAGGCGGTTGACCCTGGCAGCGGCGTGGTCGCCGTCGCGCTCGAGTTGATGCATGCGGCCACGGCTGGCGCCGGTGAGCGCGGTCTCGGCCGCGGAGAAGACCGCCGAGACCGCGAGTATCGCCAGAATCAGCGGCGCGACGGCGATCAGCTCAGCCTGGAAGGTCATGGCGGCGCCCCCTCGGCCATCAGGAAGTCGCGGGTCACGGCTGCGTCGACGCCCTTGGCGACGAACGCCTCACCGATGCGGCGCGCCAGGATGAAGGTCAGCGCACCGCCCTCGGCCTTCTTGTCCTGCGCCATGTGCGCGACCAGCGCGTCCGCGCCGAACGGGCCGCCGGCGAGGTCCGAAAGCCGGGTCGGCAGGCCGGCAGCGGCGATGGCGCGCGCGGCGCGCTCGGCGTCCTGGCCCGGGCAGAGGCCGAGCCGCGCGGAGAACCGGAACGCCAGCGCGCAGCCGATGCCGACCGCCTCGCCATGCTTCAGCGCCTCGCCGAACCCGGTCTCGGCCTCCAGCGCGTGCGCGAAGGTGTGGCCGAGGTTCAGCAGCGCGCGCCGGCCCGCCTCGCGCTCGTCCTCGGCGACGATCTCGGCCTTCATCTCCACCGAGCGCCGGATCGCGTACGAGATCGCCGCCTCGTCGAGCGCCAGCACCTCGGCGGAATTGGCCTCCAGCCACTCGAAGAACGCGACGTCGCCCAAGAGGCCATACTTGATCACCTCGGCGTAACCGCAGACCAGCTCGCGGCGCGGCAGGCTGGCGAGGACGTCGAGGTCGGCCAGCACCAGGCGGGGCTGGTGGAAGGCGCCGATCAGGTTCTTGCCGCGCGGCGTGTCGATGGCGGTCTTGCCGCCGACCGACGAGTCGACCTGCGCGAGCAGCGTGGTCGGGATCTGCACGAAGTCGACGCCGCGCTTCAGGATCGCCGCGGCGAAACCGGCCAGGTCGCCGACCACGCCGCCGCCGAACGCGGTGATCACGTCGCCGCGGTCGAGTTCCAGGGCCAGCAACCGGTCGCTGACGTCGGCCAGGCCCTCGAAGCTCTTGGTCT
>DATNEH010000122.1:0-15476 GCA_035553015.1 Caulobacteraceae bacterium
AGGCGGCGGTCAACGCGGTGCTCGACGCGGCGCTGATGGCGCACGTCGGCTACCTGATCGACGGTCGGCCACTGGTGACCCCGACCCTGTTCTGGCGCGAAGGCCGGCGGCTCTACTGGCACGGCGCCGCGGCGAGCCGGATGCTGAAGACGGTGGCCGGCGGCGCGCCGGTCTGCGTCACCGTCAGCCTGATCGACGGCCTGGTGCTGGCGCCGTCGCACTTCGTCCACTCGATGAACTACCGCTCGGTGATGGCGTTCGGCCACGCGCAGCTGATCGAAGACGAGGCCGGAAAGCTCGCCGCCGCCGACGCCTTCATCGAGCGCATCTACCCCGGCCGCGCCGCGACCCTGCGCCGGCCGAACGAGGTGGAGCTGCGCACCACGAGCTTCGTCACCATGGAGATCGAGGAGGCCTCGGCCAAGGTGCGCGAAGGCGGCGTCGCCAACTACGAGCAGGACGCCGGCTGGCCCGCCTGGAGCGGCGTTATCCCGATCGAGACCCGGCTCGGCGCGCCCATTCCCGACGCGGCTGTGGGCGCGCACGCGATGGGTTTGGCGACGCCGGCGCCCTGCCCGGCCGGCGCGCGTCTGGACGAGTTGCTGGCTGCGGCGGTGCAACCGGCGGCCGCGCTCACGCCGGCCTGATCAACCGCAGGCGAATCCGGCTCGAACGCTCGTTGGCCCGCCCGCCGGGAACGGCTAGAAGGCGCCCGACCTCGACCTGGAGCGCCCGTGGCCCGCCTGTTCAACGCCTATGTCATCGTGGACTGGAGCGCGGCCTCCAAGCCGACCACCGGCGCGGATTCGATCTGGGTAGGCGTGCTCAAGCGCGACGTGCGCTTCCGCATGGCGTTCGAGAGCCACAACCCGTCGACCCGCGCGGCGGCCGAGACGCTGATCGCCGGCATCCTCGACGATCGCGCCAAGCGCAGCGAGCGCACGCTGATCGGCTTCGACTTCAACCTGGGCTTCCCGCGCGGCCTCGCCGACGGCCTGAAGCTGCCGGCCGAGACGCCGCCGTGGCTGGCGGTCTGGAACCAGCTCGACCGGATGGTGAAGGACAAGGCCGACAACACCAACAACCGCTTCGGCGTGGGCTCGGAGATCAACCGGCGGCTCACCGGCGGGCCGTTTCCGTTCTGGGGCGTGCCGCCGAAGGACGCGCTGACCACGCTGCAGCCGAAGAAGCAGCGCGCGCACGGCCCTGGTGACATCCCGGAGTTCCGCCACGCCGAGCTGGCCGCCAAGGGATCGAGCCCGGTCTGGAAGCTCTACTACCAGGGCTCGGTCGGCGGGCAGGCGATCCTCGGCATCCCGATGGTGCGCCGCCTCAAGCTGGCGCGCGGCGATGCGATGAAGATCTGGCCGTTCGAGACCGGCTGGAAGGCGCTGACCGAGGCCGACCTCGCCGGCGTCGACGTGGTGGCGGCCGAGGTCTACCCCTCGATGTTCAAGGGCCAGGCGCTGCCGGGCGAGGTCAAGGACCTGACGCAAGTACGCGTCACCGCTGAACATTTCTCCCGCCTGGACGAAGCGTCGCGGCTCGGCGCGGTGTTCGGCCACGCCAAGGACGCCGCGGCCGACGTGGTGGTCGACGCCGAACGCGAAGAAGGCTGGGTGCTGGGCGCGTAGGGCCGCGGCATCCGCTTTTCGTGGTACCCGAGGGGCGTCAGTCCCGCCGCGCGAGCATCCAGAACCGCGCCAGCAGCAGGCCGGCCGAGACGTAGGCGGCGATGATGATCGCCCAGGCGATGCCGGCGATGCCCAAGCCGCGCGGGATGGCCAACCAGTACGCGAGCGGCAGCATGACGATGATGTAGCTGGTCAGGTGCGTGAGGCTGGGGACCAGCACGTCGCCGCGGGCGCGCAGCGACTGGGCGACCACCACCTGCAGGCCGTCGGGCAGGTAGAAGATCACGCAGAGCGCCATGGCGCCGGCGGCGAGCGCGATGGTCTGGGCGTCGTAGGTGTAGAGCGCCGCGATCTGGCGCACGAACGGCCACGAAAGCGCGCCGGCCGCCACGCCGAACACCGCCGTCACCGCAAACCCCACCGCCGCCGCGCGCTTCAAGCCGGCTGAATCGACGGCCCCGTAGGCGCGGCCGACCAGCACCGCCGTCGCGGTCGAGAGGCCGGCCGGGACCATGAAGATCAGCGCCAGCACGTTCAGCGTCAGCGCCCAGGCCGCCACCGTCAGCGGGCTGATCCAGCCGGCGATCACGTTCATCGCGGCGAAGGCGCTGATCTCGAAGAAGCTCGACGCGGCGGCGCCATAGCCCACCCGACGCTGCTCGATCTCCTGCGGCCTGGAGCGCTCAGGCTTGGCGAAGACGCCGAGCGCGCGAGCGTCGGGCATCAGCGCGATGTAGGCGAGCGTCGCCAGCGCCAGGAAGCTGCGCGCGGTGAAGGTGGCGCAGGTCGCGCCGACCGCGCCCAGCGCCGGCAGCCCGAAGCCGCCCGGCACCAGCACCAGGTCGACACCGAGGTTGAGCGCGTTGGCGATCCACATCAGCAGCATCGGCGGCGTCATCCGCCCGAGCCCCTCCAGCCAGGACGAGGCCGCCGACGAGACCGCGAAGCTCGGCATCGACAGCGCCAGCACCAGCAGGGGACCCGTCGCGCCCCCGGCGAGGTTCCCCTTCAGCCCAAGTGCGCCCAGCAGCAGCGGCCCGGCGATCGCCAGCACCGCGGCCGAGGCGAGACCGATCCACAGCGAGTAGCTGAGCCCCCGCCTCAGCGCCGCGCCGGCGGCCGGAAGGTCGCTCTCGCCGGTCGCACGCGAGGCCATCACCTGGACGCCCGAGAGCAGGCCCATCGACGTGCCCAGCATGGTGCTCGACACCGCCCAGCCCAGCGCCATGTAGCCGAGCTCGATCGCCGAGTGGCGGCCCACAACGATGGTGTCGGTGAGTCCCATCGTCATCACGCCCAGCCGCGAGACCACGACCGGGCCGGCGAGGCGCCCGAGCCGGAAAAGGTCGTCTCGAACAGGATGCGGCGGCGATCCCGCACGGGAAGCCGCCGCCGCGGCCTCGCCGCTCATGGGTCACCTTGTGATCAGGAGGCCGCGAGTCTGGACGAGCGCGTCCCCGACCGCAACCTGGGTCGATCCGGCACGACCGATCTGGGCCATCATGGTTGCGGGTCCGCAACAAAGGAGGCGGCGGCTGCGCGCGCTTACGCCGCCGTCTTCGCCCGTTCCATCAGCATGGCGAGGTGGTCGCGGATGGCGGCGACGTTGCGGTCGAAGAAGGCGACGTCGCGGTAGGTGCGGGCCTGCATCACGCCGCCCTCCATCGCGGTCATGACGAACTCGGCGAGCGCGCGGCGATCGAGATCGGGCGGCAGGCGCGCGCCGGCTTCGATGAGCCGCGCCTCGACCGCGCCGGTCCAGTTGGAGAAGTTGGTGGCCAAGAGCTCGCGCACGATCGGGTCGGGCTCGTGCAGCTCCAGCGCCAGGCTGCCGATCGGGCAGCCGTAGAGGCAGTCGGTCTCCACCAGCTGCCAGCGGTAGTGAGCCAGGAGCGCGAAGATCTTCTCCAGCGGATCGTCGATGCCGTCCCAGGCCGGCGACAGCAGCATCGCCTCGATACCGTCGCGGTAGGCCGCGAGCACGCCGACCAGCACGTCCTGCTTACCCGGGAAGAAGTGGTAGAGGCTGCCGGAGTTGACCTGGCTGCGCGACAGGATGTCGGCCACCGACGTCGCGTTGTACCCCTTCTCCCAGAAGAGGTCGCGGGCCGCCTCGATGATCCGGCTACGGGTGTCCATCGGTTGGCGGCGGATGGAACAGACGGCGCCCCGGCTCGTCAACCCCCGGTCTCGCCGACAAATCAGGCGCGGCGGCGGGCCGTGTAGAGGATGGTGATCATGTTGCGCACGACGTGGCCGTCGAACTCGTCGGCGGCGATCCGGCGCAGCTCGGCCAGCACCTGGCGGCGCTCGTCGGGCGGATAGGCGGCGATGTTCGAATAGGTCGAATAGAGCGCGACCACCTGGTCCGGATCGATCACCAGCTCCCAGGGCTCGGTGCGGCAGCCGATGTCCTCGAACGCACCGCTGCGGCCGAAGGCGCTCATCCAGTCGTTAACGCTCAGCGCGCTCGACGTGCCTTTCGCGCTCTGGCTCGGGCTTTTCGGACCGTCCCGGAGCAGCGCATCGGTGGCGTCGTGGAAGGGATCCGGACGCGACTCGTCGCCGAACACGTTCCAGACCATCGACCACCAGCCGCCAGGTCGCAGCCACCCCGCCACCTTGTTCAGGCCCGCGAGCGCGTCGACCCAGTGGAACGAGGTCGCGGCAAGCCCAAGGTCGAGGCCCCCGCGCGGCAGCTGTGCATCCTCGAAGGCCGCGTTCACCACATGCAGCGCTGGCGCGGCGATGCTGGCGCTCAGGAAGGCGGCCAGCCGCGCGTCCGGCTCGATCGCGTAGAGCGGATCCGCGCCTGCCGCCAACAGCGGCCGCGTCGCCTTGCCGGTGCCTGCTCCCACCTCGAACGTCGCGCTGCCGGGCCCGAGGCCGCAGCGTGCGCGCAGCTCCTCGAACACCCAGTCCGGATAGTCCGGTCGCGCGGCGTCGTAGTTGGCTGGGTCCTCGCCGAACGCCTGGCGCCCGAAGCTGCGGGCGAGTCGGACGCTGCGCGGGCTCATGCTCCGTACTCCGGTCTTGCGTCCCCCTTGCCCGCCGAAGCCTTCGGCGAAGGCGGGCCCTACTCCGCCGCCTGCAAGCCTGGCAGGCGCGCGGCCTTCAGCTTCTCGGCCACCAGGAACGCCAGCTCCAGCGCCTGCTCGCCGTTGAGGCGCGGGTCGCAGTGGGTGTGGTAGCGGTCGGCAAGGTCGCCCTCGGCCAGCGCCCGCGCGCCGCCCAGGCACTCGGTGACGTTCTGGCCGGTCATCTCCAGGTGGACGCCGCCCGGATGCACGCCCTCGGCCTCGGCGATCTCGATGAAGCTCTTAACCTCTGCGAGGATTCGATCGAAGGGCCTTGTCTTGTAACCGTTATTCGCGACCAACGTGTTGCCGTGCATGGGATCGATCGCCCAGACCACGTTGCGGCCTTCGCGGCGCGTGGCGTTCATCAGCGTCGGCAGCCGCGCCGCGATCTTGTCCGAGCCGAAGCGGCCGTAGAGGGTCAGCTTGCCGGGCTCGCCTTCCGGGTTCAGCGCGTCGATCAGCCGGATCAGCTCGTCGGGCTCCAGCGTCGGGCCAACCTTCAGCCCGACCGGGTTCTTGATCCCCTTGCAGAACTCGACGTGCGCACCGCCGAGCTGGCGGGTGCGCTCGCCGATCCACACCAGGTGAGCAGAGCAGTCGTACCAGTCGCCCGAGGTGGAATCGACGCGGGTAAGCGCCTCCTCGTAGCCCAACAGCAGCGCTTCGTGGCAGGTGAAGAACTCCACCCTGTGCAGGTCGGGCTGGGTCTCCGGCGTGACGCCGATCGCCGCCATGAAGGTCAGCGTCTCGGAGATCTTGTCGGCCAGCTCGCGATAGCGCGCGCCCTGCGGCGAGCCCTCGACGAAGCCGAGCGTCCAGCGATGGATGTTGTAGAGGTCGGCGTAGCCGCCGCCGGCGAAGGCGCGCAGCAGGTTCAGCGTCGCCGACGACTGCGCATAGGCCTTCAAGAGGCGTTCCGGATCCGGCCGACGAGCCTCCTCCGTGAACTCCATCGCGTTGATGTTGTCGCCGCGGTAGGAGGGCAGCGTCACGCCGTCGATGGTCTCGATCGGCGCCGAGCGCGGCTTGGCGAACTGGCCGGCCATCCGCCCCACCTTCACCACCGGCTTGCCGCCCGCGAAGGTGAGGATCACCGCCATCTGCAGGATCAGTCGGAAGAGGTCGCGGATGTTGTCGGCGGAGAACTCCTTGAAGCTCTCGGCGCAGTCGCCGCCCTGCAGCAGGAACCCGCGCCCTTCCGAAACCTGGCCGAGCAGATGCTTCAGCCGCCGCGCCTCGCCGGCGAACACCAGCGGCGGCATCCGCCGCACCTCTTCCTCCACGCGCGCCAATGCCGCCATGTCCGGGTAGTCGTCCGGTACATGCCTGGCGGGCTGGCTCCTCCAGGACGCGGGCGTCCAGCGGTCGGTCATCGGCTCGGGTCTTTGAGGCAGGGTCACTAACGAAGGGCGCGGGTTCTATCGTAGATGGGGCGGCAAGGCAAAAGCGGCAGGCGGGCGTGATGCAGAGCTTCGATCAAATCTATGACCGGGCGGCGGCGCGGCGGGGTGGGGCCGAGGCGCTGGAGGCTTCGCTGGCGGAGCATGCGGCCAAGACGCCGGCCGAGCTGGCGGCGATCCCGGACGACCGCTGGCTCGCCGAGATGACGCGCGCCGTCTTCCGCGCCGGCTTCAACTGGCGGGTCATCGACAACAAGTGGACCGGCTTCGAGGCCGCGTTCCACAGGTTCGACCCGCCGCTCAACGCCGCGATGAGCGAGGAGGAGTTCGACGCGCACCTGAAGGACACCGGCATCATCCGCAACGCCCAGAAGGTCGCCTCGGTCAGGGCAAACGCCCAGTTCCTGGTCGACCTCGCCAGAGAGTGCGGCAGCGCCGCGAAGTTCTTCGGCGACTGGCCGGACAGCGACTTCGTCGGCCTCCTCGAGCTGATGAAGAAGCGCGCCGCGCGCTGCGCCGGCGAGACGGCGATGCGGTTCTTCCGCACGATGGGCAAGCCCGCCTTCATCACCACGCGCGACGTCGCCGCCGCGCTGATCGAGGCGGGCGTGATCGAGAAGCCGCCGTCCGGCCGCAAGGACTTCCAGGCCGTGCAGGACGCCTTCAACGGCTGGAGCCAGGCGACGGGCCGCAACCTGACGGCGCTCAGCCGCGTGCTGGCGCTGAGCACCGGCCCGATCTATGGACCGGAAGGCCAAATGGGCCGCCGCTGACGCCGCATGTCCGATCCAGTCAACATCAGGCCCGACGCCTTCGTCGGGACCGCCGAGGCCTACGCCCGCTGGCGCCCGCCCTACCCTGCCGTGCTGCTCGACTGGCTCGTGCGCGAGACCGGCGAACGGCCGGATGCGCGGCTGCTCGACCTCGCCACCGGGCCTGGACGCATCGCGCTGGCGCTCGCCGGTCGCTTTGCCGAGGTGTGGGCGCTGGACCTGGAACCGGAGATGATCGCCGTCGCGCAGGCGGCGGCCGGGCGGCGCGGCATCGCCAACGTCAGCTGGTCGGTCGGGCCGGCCGAAGCGCTCGAGGCGCCTGACCGCCACTTCGACCTGATCACCGTCGGCGAAGCGTTCCACCGGCTCGACCAGGGGCTGATTGCGGCCAAGGCGCGGCGGTGGCTGAAGCCGGGCGGCGGCCTCGCCACGATGGGCGCCGGCGCCATCCTGAACGGCTCGCGGGACTGGCAACTAGCCGCCGTGGAGCTCGCCCGGCGCTGGACGGCGAAGGCCTTCCCGACCGGCTGGGCCCCGGCCCGCGCTGGGGTCGAGCCAACGCTCGACGCCAGCATCCGCCTGCTCGAGGCGGCCGGCCTCCGCCTCGTCGCGGATCGCAACTTCGCAGTCCCCCACGCCTGGACCTTCGAGGGGGTGCTCGGCTACCTCCACTCCACCTCGGTGGCGTCGCGCAGGATCCTCGGCGACGAGGCCGACGATTTCGCTGCGGCGCTGAAGGCCACCCTGGCGCCTTTCGCCGATGCGGACGGCCTGTTGCACGACGAGCTCGACTTCGGCTGCACGCTCTTCCGCAATCCGGATTGAGGCCGGACTGAAGATGGACGAGCACCCGCTCAGCGGCGGCAATGTCACCGCCGGCGTCGTCCGCGTCGGCGATACGGTGCGGCGGCCAGCCGGCCCCTGGACGCCGGCCGTTCACAGCCTGCTCCAACACCTTGAGCGCAAAGGCTTTACCGCCGCGCCCCGGGCCCTCGGGATGGACGCGCAAGGCCGCGAGATCCTGTCGTTCGCGGACGGCGCGGCGGCCTGGCCGTGGGAGGCGTTCGGGCCGCTGGCGGGCGACGCGGCGCTGCTGCGCGTCGCCGAACTGATCGGCGCCTACCACGCCGCCGTGGCGGACTACTGGCCGCCGCCGGGCGCCGCCTGGAGTCCGATCGCACCCCGCCGCGGCGCGGCCGACACCCTCTGCCACAACGACCTCGCACCCTGGAACCTGATCCTCGCCCCCTCCGGCGAGCTCACCTTCATCGACTGGGACCTCGCCGCGCCCGGCCAGCGCCTCAGTGACCTGGCCTACGCGGCGCGCGCCTTCGTCCCGCTGATCCCCAACCCGCCCTACGACGTCCCGATCGTCCACCGCCTCGCCCTGCTGCGCGACGCCTGGCAGGTGACCGCGCCCGAGCTGATCGACTGGATCGTCTGGCGGGCGCGCGCCGATCTGGCCGGCCTCACCGAACGCGCCGCCGCCGGCATCGAGCCGTGGCGGACGATGTGGGACGCCGGCCACGGCGCGGCCAACACCGAGATCACCCGCTTTATCGCGGCCGGCGCCGCCGGCTGGCTCGCCGCGCTCAGCTGACGCGCGAGAGCCGCCCCTACGTCACCCTTGCCCCGCTCGAACCGGCCTCGCTAGGTAGCGGTCAGTGGCGCCCACGGTTCGCAAATGTGGATGCGCCGGGGAGGTGTCATGGCGTCCGGTCTCTTCAGCGACCTTCTGGTGATCGACTGCGCGAGCTTCATTGCCGGCCCCGCGGCGGGGACGATCATGTCGGACTTCGGCGCGCGGGTGATCAAGATCGAGACGCCCGGCATCGGCGACAGCTACCGCAACCTCTTTCGCCTGCGCGGCACGCCCGACGACCTCGACTACTTCTGGACCATGGACAACCGCAACAAGGAGAGCCTGGCGATCGACCTCAAACGCCCGACGGCGCGGGCGGTGCTGGAGAAGCTGGTCAAGAAGGCCGACGTCTTCATCACCAACTTCCCGTTCCCGGTGCGCGAGCGCCTGCAGTTGCGCGCCGAGGACCTGACGCACCTCAACAAGCGGCTGATCTACGCTTCGCTGTCGCCGTACGGCGAGCACGGGCCGGAGCGCGACCGCACCGGCTTCGACACCACCGCCTGGTGGGCGAGGTCCGGGCTGATGGACATGGTGCGCGCCACCGGCGACACCGAGCCGGCGCTCTCGATGCCCGGCATGGGCGACCACCCGACCGCGATGGCCATGTACGCGGCGATCGTCACCGCGCTCTACCGGCGCCAGATGACCGGCGAAGGCGGCGTCGTGCACACCTCGCTGGTCGCCAACGGCCTCTGGTCGAACTCCTGCCAGGTGCAGGCCTCGCTGCTCGGCTACGAGCTCACCGGCCGGCCGCCGCGCGGCCAGCGTGGCGCGATGGTGGAGACCTACACCACCGTCGACGGCCGCTCGTTCATCCTCACCACCACCAACCCTGCCCGCGACTGGCCGCTGCTGGCGAAGGCGATGGGCCATCCGGAGTGGCTGGAGGATCCCCTCTTCGCGACGCCGGAGGCCCGCTTCGCCAACCAGGGCGCGCTGGTCGACCGGCTGGACGCGATCTTCTCGGCCGACACCTGGGAGACCACGCGCGCGCGGCTCGACGCCGGGGGCATCACCTTCGGCATCGTCGGCCAGGTCACCGACCACATCTCCGACCCGCAGCTGGAGGCCAACGGCATGTTGCCGGAGTTCGCCGACGGCTACGGCATCCGCACCGTCGACAGCCCGTTCTACCTCGAGGGCGAGACGAAGAGCGCGCCGCGCATGGCGCCGGGCATCGGCCAGCACACCCGCCAGATCCTCGCAGAGTGCGGGCTTGACGCAGCCGAGATCGAGGCGCTTGCCGAAGTCGCATGAGGAACGACCTCGTCCTCGCCGAGACCGACGGACCGATCGCGCGGCTGACGCTGAACGATCCGGCCCGCGCCAACGTGCTCTCCGAGGCGATGATGACGTCGCTGCGGGCCGCGCTCGCGGACGCGGCGGCTGATGAACGGGTGCGGGTGATCGTGCTGGGCGCAGCCGGCCGCATCTTCTGCGCCGGCCACGACCTCGGCGAACTGCGCGCCAGCGACAACCCCGAGCCGCACGCAGCGCTCTTTGCGCTGTGCTCGGAGTTGATGCTCGACATCCGCGCCTGTCGCGCACCGGTGATCGCGCGGGTGCAGGGCGCGGCGGTGGCGGCCGGCTGCCAGCTGGTGGCGGCCTGCGACCTCGCCTACGCGGCGGAGGGCGTGAAGTTCGCGGTCTCCGGCGTCGACCTCGGCCTCTTCTGCTCGACCCCGGGCGTGGCGCTCGGGCGCGCGATCGGGGCCAAGGCGGCCGCCGAGCTGCTGATGACCGGCCGCTTCATCGACGCCGCCCGCGCCGCCGAGCTCGGCCTGATCAACCGCGCCGTTCCCGCCGACGCGCTCGACGCCACGATCGACGAGACTGCCTTGCTGATTGCGGCGAAGGCGCCCGAGGCGATCGCGCTCGGCAAGCGCGTCTTCGCCCGCCAGATCGAGGCGCCGCTCGACGAAGCCTACGCGATCGCCGCCGAGGGCATGGTCGAGAACCTGTCATTCGCCAGCGCTAAAGCGGGCATCGACGGATTCCTGAAGAGGTAGGAGCAACCAGCATGAAGAGCGAAGAGCTGCGCTACGAGGCCGACGGCCTCAACATGATCGGGCGCTTCACCTGGGACGAGACGGCGACGTCTCCCCGGCCTGGCGTGCTGGTGTTCCCCGAGGCGTTCGGGCTGGGCGAGCATGCGATCGGGCGCGGCGAGCGGCTGACCAGGGAGCTTGGCTACGCGGCGCTCGCCTGCGACCTGCACGGCGACGGCAAGGTGATCGAGGACCTCGCGCAGGTGATGCCGCTGCTCGGGCCCTTGCGCACGGACGCGTCGAAAGTGCGCGACCGTACGGGCAAGGCGCTGGCCGCGCTCACCTCCCGCAAGGAGGTCGACGCTGGTCGCACAGCGGCGATCGGCTTCTGCTTCGGCGGCACCATGTCTTTCGAGCTGGCGCTGGCCGGCGCGCCGATCAAGGCGGCGGTCGGCTTCCACAGCGGCCTCACCGTCACCTCGCCGGGCGACGCGGGGCAGATCAAGGGCAAGGTGATGGCCCTCCTCGGCGCCGACGACCCAAGCATCCCGCCCGACCAGCGCGAGGCGTTCGAGAAGGCGATGCGCGAGGGCAAGGTCGACTGGCAGATGACGCTCTATGGCGGGGTCGTGCACAGCTTCACCAACCCCGACGCCGACAAGATGAACCGCCCCGAGTTCCTCAAGTACGACCCGGTCGCCGACAGGCGCTCCTGGAAGCAGATGTCCGACCTGTTCGCCGAGGCGCTGGCTTAGGGAGTAGCGACGCGTGGATAGCCAAGTCACCGACGCGGGGGGCTGGCGCTCCGCGTCGCATCCGCTGGACGTGGATGCGTTCACGGCCCTCATCGAAGCCCGGCTCGACGCGGACTATCCGGGCCTCGACGCGCTCTACAAGGACATCCACGCCAACCCGGAGCTGCCGTTCCTGGAGGCGAGGACCGCCGCCAGGCTCGCCGGCCTGATGCGCGAGCTCGGCCTGGAGGTCACCGAGCAGGTGGGCCGCACCGGGGTCGTGGCGGTGCTGCGCAACGGCGACGGGCCAAGGGTGATGGTGCGCACCGAGCTCGACGGCCTGCCGATCGAGGAAGAGACCGGCCTTCCGTACGCGAGCCGTGCGCGCTCGGTCTGGCAGGGCGACGACGTGCCGGTCATGCACTCATGCGGGCATGACATCCACATGGCGTGCTGGATCGGCGTCGCCCGCGCGCTGATCCATCTGAAGGACGCCTGGAGCGGCACGCTGGTCTTCGTCGCGCAGCCGGCCGAAGAGGCGGGCGAGGGCGCCAAGGCCATGCTGGCGGACGGCTTCATCGAGCGGTTCGGCAAGCCCGACTGCGGCTTCGCCCTGCACGTCGCGCCGCTGCCGGCCGGCATGATCGCCTACAAGGGCGGCGTCTTCACCTCGTTCGCCGACGGCCTCGACCTGACCTTCAACGGGCGCGGCGGTCACGGCTCGATGCCGCACGGCACGATCGACCCGATCATGATGGCGGCCCGCTTCGTGACCGACGTGCAGAGCGTGATCAGCCGCGAGAAGGATCCGTTCGGCTTCGGCGTCGTCTCGATCGGCGCGATCCATGCGGGCTCGGCCGGCAACGTGATCCCCGCCTGCTGCCGGCTGCATGGCACCATCCGCAGCCTGGACCACGCCGTCCGCGGCAAGCTGATCGCCGGCGTGGAGCGCACGGCCAGGGCCGTCGCGGCGATGTCCGGCGCGCCCGACCCGGAGATCACCATCAAGGAAGGCGCGAAGGCGGTGGTGAACGACGAGGCGCTGGCGACCAGCACCGGCGCGATCTTCCGCGCCGCGTTCGGCGACCAGGCGGTGCTGATGCCCAAGCCCGCCGCCGCCAGCGAGGACTACTCCGAGTTCATCCACGCCGGGGTGCCCTCGAACTTCTTCTTCATCGGCGGCTTCGACCGGGCGGCGCTGGCCGCCGCGCGCGCAAGGGGCGAGCCGGACCCCGCGCCCCACACCTCGACCTACGCGCCCACGCCGGAGCCGGCGATCCGCGGCGGCGTGAAGGCGATGACGCTGGCGGTGCTGGGGGTCGTGGCGAAGGCGCCCTTATTGGGACCGCCGTCATAGGAGCAAGCAGGGTGTCCGGGCGACGCGCGCCCAGGGACCTGGCGCCGGGACCCGCCCCGCGCTCGCGCCGTCACGCTAAGGTTCGCCCCCACCGGTCCACCGCCGGTTGCTCTGCCGGACGGCTGGGTGGGACGTTAACGCCTTGCCAACCTTTGCCCAGGGTTCAACCCGATAGGCGGCGAACCTGGCCTGTGGCAACTTCTGCTTGTCTGTCTCACCCTTTTCCCCCCGGAGGACAGGCATCCGGAGTTCGGTCCATTCGCCGAACTCGCAGTTTGGCCCCGCGCCCCGCCCCGGGCGCGGGGTTTTCGCTTCCTGGCGCCGCCCGCCAGCCCCATGGACAGGCGCACTCGGGGCGCGCAACACTGCGGTTCGACCTCTTTGTCGGGGGATTCCGCCATGTTCGCCACGCGCCGGCGCTTCGCCAGTCTGGTCTCGGGCTCGCTCGCCGCCGCCGGGCTCGCTGGAGCGCTGCCGGCCTGGGCGCGCGGCGATGACGACGACGGCCCGCCCAACGTGTTCTTCAGCCCGCACGGGCGGCCGTACCGCGCAGTGGGCGGCGCGCCCTATCCGGTCGGCGACTGGTTCAAGGACGCCGACCGCAACGGCGACGGCAAGCTCGACAAAGCCGAGTTCGTCGCCGACGCGGCCGCCTTCTTCGACTATCTCGACCTCAACAAGCACGGCGTGCTCGACGCCTCCGACATCGCCTTCTACGAGCACAACATCGCCCCCGAAGTGCTGGGCGTGCGCGTCACCGTCTACGCGGACGGGACCTGGGGCGTCAGATCGGGCGGCGCGCCGCGCCTGTGGCTGGCGCAATACGGCCCGATGGAAGGGGGGCCGATGCGCGACAACGGCCCGCAAGGCGGCGACCTGTCCGGCAACCCCGGCGGCTACTCGCACGGCGGCGACCCCAACCAGGGCGCCGTGCTGCCGGATGACGTGAGGCCGAACTCGCCGGACGGCTCGAACCAGCCCTCGGAGATGACCGGCGCGGCCCCTTACGGGCTGATGGCCACGCCGGAACCGGTCACCGCCGCCGACCCGGACTACGTGTTCAGCGGCCAGGTGAAGCGGGCCCGCTTCCTGGCGCACGCCGCCGACAACTTCGCGCGCCTGGACGCCGAGCACAGCGGCTACCTGACCCTGGCCGGCCTGCCGCAGACCTACGTCCAGCGACAGCTCGGCCACGGCGGCCGCCGGCGGGGCTGAGCGCGCCTCCGCCTCAGCGTTTCGGACAGGCCGCGCCCCAGACCAGGCCGCCCAGCGTGCCGGGCAGCGGCGCATGCCAATTGTCGTTCGCGGGCTGCGACTGCACCACCGGCCCGGCCCCCATCTTCGAGGCGTAGAGCGTGTTGTCGCGGGTGACCATCTGGTTGCCGTCGCAGTTCACCCTCATGTGGGTGACGATCGACCACACCTGCGCGCCGCCGATCACCTGCGGGATCTTGTATTCGAGCATCGTCGTGACGTCGGACGGCCCGCTCTTCGGCAGGGTGTCGGCGTCGACGTAGTAGCTCGTCTGGCTGTCGTCGTAGAGCTGCTTCCAGGCCGGGGCCGTCCCCACGGCAGGCGCAGACGATGCTGGTTGGGCATGCGCGAGCGGCGCCGCGCACAGGAAGAGCGCGGCGGCGCTGATCCAGTCCCGCCGCAGGCCGACGCGGCGCATCCTTCGTTGTGGCAAGCTCACGTCCACCGCACGACTACCGGTCCCCCAGAGCGGCAAACAACGAATCGCCGCTCAGGGCAACTGCGCCGTGCCGCGCGGTGGTCAGGAACTTCGATTGGGCGGCGAGGCGCCGCCACGCGCCTTCCAGCGTTTTTTCGGCCCAGGCGGCGTAGCCGGTGGCGCCCGCGGTCGGCAGCGTGTCGTGCTCATGCCGGTGACCCAACCGCGCACGCGTGACACGCGTGACAATTGCGATGCCAGTTGCGATTTCGGTCCGGCGCGATTGCGCCGCGGGTTCATTTGACATCCGCGCCGGCAATGGCGGTTATGGGCGGACAATCGTTCCAGTTGGGAGGAATAGGGCCATGAAGCCTGAAAGCGAAGGTATGTCGGCGGCGCGGCTGGCGCGGCTCGATGAGGTGATGGCCAAGCGCTACGTCGACGGCGGCTACCTGCCGGGCCTGCTGACCATGGTCTCGCGCCGCGGCAAGCTGGTGCACGTCGGCATGTCCGGCCACATGGACCTCGAGCGCAACAAGCCGATGCGCGAGGACGCCCTCTTCCGCATCTACTCGATGACCAAGCCGATCACCTCGATCGCGCTGATGATGCTGGTCGAGGAAGGCGCGATCGGCCTCGACGACGCGGTCGCCACCCACATTCCGTCGTGGAAGAACCTCGGCGTCTACCAGAGCGGTATGCCGACCCTGCTCGCCGACCAGCCGCCGCAGTTCATCAACAGCCGGCCCGAGCGGCCGATGAAGGTGGTGGACCTCGTCACCCACACCTCCGGCCTCACCTACGGCTTCATGATGCGCACCGAGGTCGACCGGGCCTACCGCAAGCTGAAGATCAACGCGTTCGACACGCCCGGCGGCCTCGACACCTTCATCGAGCAGCTCTCCACGCTGCCGCTGGAGTTCTCGCCGGGCACGCGCTGGAACTACTCGGTCTCCATCGACGTGATGGGCTATCTGGTCGAGAAGCTGTCCGGGATGAGCTTCGGCGAGTTCCTGCGCACGCGGCTGTTCGAGCCGCTCGGCATGACCGACACCGCCTTCTTCGTCCCGGACGACAAGGTCGAGCGGTTCTCGTCCTGCTACCAGCCGAACCCGGGCGGCGGTCTGAAGCTGCAGGACGATGCGCAGAAGTCGACCTACGCCACGCCGCCCACGCTCGAGTCCGGCGGCGGC
>DATNEH010000123.1:0-4383 GCA_035553015.1 Caulobacteraceae bacterium
CCGGCGGCCCGATGCCGGGATGCCGGCCGTACAGCACGGTCGGGACGAGAATCGGCTCGATCCCGAGCCTGGCCAGCACCAAAGCCTGCGCGCCGCCGCCGACGCGGCTGGCGGCGACATAGCTGGAGAGGATGAGCACGCGGGGCATCGCGTCTCGTCTAGCCCCCGCGGGCGGAGGCCGCCAGCGGGGCGGGCATCAAGAACGAGACTGCGCCGTCGATCGCTTGGCGGACGTCCGACGCCAGGCGATGGTGTTGGGCGCGGCGACGCATCTGCAGCGCGCCGGCCGACGCTCAGACAACCATGCTCCAGTCGAGCGGCTCGCCGAACTTCAGGTCGCGCGCCGCCTTGCGACCGAGCACCTCGGGCAAGTGCTTCGGCGCCAGGCCATAGCCCGGCCGGACCGAGCGGACATTCGCGTTGGTCAGCGCATGGCCCGCCTTCACCGCGGCGGCCACGTAGAGCGAGCGGCGGTGGCCGGCGGCGGCGCGCTCGGAGCCCAGCTCGTCGTAGGTCGCGCAGCCCAGCGCCGACCACGCCGCCTTGCAGTCACGGGTCATCGCGGCGAACTCGGCCGGCTCCAGGCTGAAGGCGGCGTCCGGACCGCCGTCGGCGCGGGCCAGCGTGAAATGCTTCTCGATGATCGCCGCGCCCAGCGCCACCGCCGCCACCGCCGCGGCGGAGCCCGGCGTGTGGTCGGAGAGCCCGGTCGCCACGCCGAACCGGCGCGCGAGGTCGGGCACCGTGCGCACGTTCGCCTCGTCGATCGGCGCCGGGTAGGCCGAGACGCAGTGCAGCAGTGCGACGCCGGCCGCACCGTTCGCCTGCGCGCACCGCAGCGCTTCGCCCATTTCCTCCAGGCTGGCGAGGCCGGTGGAGATGATCATCGGCTTGCCACACCGCGCGACGCGGGCGATCAGCGGCAGGTCGACCGCTTCGAACGAGGCGATCTTGTAGGCCGGCGCGCCGAGGCGTTCGAGCAGGTCGACCGCGGTCTCGTCGAACGGGGTGGAGAAGATCGTGACGCCGCGCTGATGAGCGCGCTCGAAGAGCGCCGCGTGCCAGTCGTAGGGGGTATAGGCCTCGGCATAGAGGTCGTGCAGCGTGCGCCCGGCCCAGGGCCCGTCGGTGATCTGGAAATCGGGGCCGTCGCAAGCCAGCGTGATGGTGTCGGGCGTGTAGGTCTGCAGCTTGATCGCGTCGCAGCCGGTGGCGGCGGCTGCATCCACCATGGCGAGCGCACGCTCCAGGCTGCCGTTGTGGTTCCCGGAGAGCTCGCAGATCACGTACGGCGGATGGCCGGGGCCGATCGGGCGGCCGGCGATCTCGAAGGCCACGCTCACGCGCCCCTCCCCTTCATGGGGAGGGTGGGCGCGCAGCGACCGGGCGGGGGAGTCTGACGCGCTGCGGCGCTCACCGTTCGGCGTTTGGTGACGCTCCGGACATCCCCACCCGGCCGACGCGTTCCGCGTCGTCCACCCTCCCCATGGAGGGGAGGGACAGCGTTGCGGAGCGCCCTCACAGCTTCACCCCCAGCGCTTCCGCCAGCGCCTCAACCACGCGGTCCACATCCGTGTCCGCCATCGCCGGGTACAGCGGCAGCGAGAGGCAGCGCGCGTACCAGGCGTCGGCGCCGGGGAGGTCGGCCACGCCGTAGCGGGCGGCGTAGTAGGGCTGGCGGTGGACCGGGATGTAGTGGACCTGGCTGCCGATCCCCCTCGCCTTCAGCGCCGCCATCAGCTCGGCGCGGGTCACGCCCGCCGCCTCGAAGTCGATCAGCACGCTCATCAGGTGCAGCACCGGATCGGACCAGGCGGGCCGCGCGGCGATCCGCGCCAGCGGGGCCAGCGGCTCCAGCGCGCTCTCGTAGCGTCGCGCCAGCGCGCGGCGGCGCTCGGCAAAGCGCGGCAGCTTGGCGAGCTGCGAGAGGCCCAGCGCGCAGTTGAGGTCGGGCAGGCGGTAGTTGAACCCAGGCTCGGCCATCTCGTACCACCAGGGATCGGCGCCCTCGGGCCGGACCATGCCGTGGCTGCGCATCAGCTTCAGGCGCCGCGCGATCAGCGGGTCGGCGGTGGTCACCATGCCGCCCTCGCCGGTGGTCAGCGTCTTCACCGGGTGGAACGAGAACACCGCCATCTCGCCCCAGCGGCCGTCGCCGACCCGGGCGGGCGCGTCATCGAAGGCCATCCGCGCTCCCAGCGCGTGGCAGGCGTCCTCGATGAGCGCCGCGCCGGCGTCGTCGGCGATGCGGCGCAGCGCCGGCAGCTCGGCGACATCGCCGCGCAGGTGCACCGGCAGCACCGCGGCGATCTTGCGCCCGCCGCAGCGCGCCACCGCGTCGACCAGCGTCGTCGCCGTCATCAACCCGCTGACCGGATCGACGTCGGCGAACACCACCTCCGCGCCGACGTAGCGGGCGCAGTTGGCGGTGGCGAGGAAGGTGATCGAGGGGACGATGCAGACCTCGCCCTCGCCGACGCCAAGCGCCAGCATGGCCAGGTGCAGCGCCGCGGTGCCGTTCGCGCAGGCGACGGCGTGGCGCGCGCCGACCGCCTCGGCGAAGGCGCCCTCGAACGCCTCGACGCGCGGGCCGGTGGTCAGGAAGTCGTCGCACAGCGCGGCGGCCACGGCGGCCACGTCATCGTCGTCGATGGACTGGCGTCCATAGGGCAGCACCGCCGCGGACGATGCTTCACTCACGCGGCGGCCTTTTCCTCCACCATGGCGATCAGCGCTTCGGCGGTCAGCCAGTCGGTGTTGGTGTCGCTGGCGTAGCTGAAGTCCTCGGGCACGGCGGCGGGCCCGCCGTTCAGCCGGAACGGGGCGCGCGGGTATTCGACGAACGCCGGCTCGATCGCGAAGCGGTCGCCCAGCTCGGCGGTGCAGCGCGCGTCGTCGGCCGAGATCATCATCTCGTGCAGCTTCTCGCCGGGGCGGATGCCGACCACGTCGATCTCCGCGCCGGGGCACATGGCGGTGACCAGGTCGGTGATCTTCATCGAGGGGATCTTCGGCACGAAGATCTCGCCGCCGCGCATCACCTCGAGCGAGGAGAGCACGAAGTCGACCCCCTCCGGCAGCGTGATCCAGAACCGCGTCATGCGCGGATCGGTGACCGGCAGCTTGCGGCAGCCGCCGGCGATCATCCGCTGGAAAAGCGGCACCACCGAGCCGCGCGAACCAACCACGTTGCCGTAGCGCACCACCGCGAAGCGGGTGCCGATGTCGCCAGAAAGGTTGTTGGCGGCCACGAACACCTTGTCGGAGGCCAGTTTCGTGGCGCCGTAGAGGTTGATCGGGTTGCAGGCCTTGTCGGTGGAGAGCGCGATCACCTGCCGCACGCGGTTGCTGAGGCACGCCCAGACCACGTTCTCCGCCCCCATCACGTTGGTGGCGATGCATTCGGAGGGGTTGTACTCGGCCGCCGGCACCTGCTTCAGCGCCGCGGCGTGGATCACGATGTCGACGCCGCGCAATGCGAGCGTCAGGCGGGCGCGGTCGCGTACGTCGCCGATGAAGAAGCGCATGGCGGCCAGCTTCTCGGGCCCGAACTTCTCGCGCAGATCGAGCTGCATCTCGCTCTGCTTCAGCTCGTCGCGCGAATAGACGATCAGCTTGCGCGGCTCGTAGCGGCGCAGCACCGTCTCGACGAAGCGCCGCCCGAACGAGCCGGTGCCCCCGGTGACCAGGATCACCTTGCCGTCGAGCTTCAGGTCTTTGGGTGAAAAGCGGCCCACCCCTTCCAAGCCCCCCATGGATCGCATGGGCCGCAAGGTGGACGTTCATGGTTAACGAGGGGTGTTCGGAAACCCTCTATCAACCGGCGCGCGCGAACCTCGCCTGCATGAACCGGCGCGCCCTGATCTCCCTGGTGGTTGCTTTCGCGGCCCTGCCGGCGCTCGCGAGCGCCGAGGAGGAGCGCAAGAAGAAGGGCGGCGGCGCCTCGTACATCCAGCTGGACACGCTGGTCGCCACGATCACCCGGCCGGATGGGCGCCACGGCGTGATGACGGCGGAGGTCGGGGTCGACGTGGCCGACGCGGGTCTGCACGCCCGAGCCGCGCAGTCGACGCCGCTGCTGCACGCCAACTTCGCCGAGGTGCTGCGCATCTACGCCGCCGGCCTGCCGCCCGGCGCGCCGCCGAACGCCGACTACCTGGAACGCGCGCTGCAGCGCCAGGCCGACCTGACGCTCGGCCGCCCCGGCGCGACCGTCCTCCTGGGCGCGATCCTGATCAACTGACGGGGTTCACTGCGGCAGTCCGGCCACACCGCTTCGTCCGGCTCCGCGCCCCATTGACGCGCCTCTGCGCGCAGGCCTAGAAGCGCGGCTCCGATCAACCGCGACGAATCACGGAAAGGAGGGCCGCCAGTATGATCCAA
>DATNEH010000124.1:0-4121 GCA_035553015.1 Caulobacteraceae bacterium
GTCGGCGTGGTGGAAACCCATGGCCGCAGCGAAACCGCAGCGCTGCTGAACGGCTTGGATCTGCTGGCACAAAAACGCATCCAGCATCGCGGACGCTTAGTGCAGGAATTTGATCTCGATGCCGCGCTGGCACGCCACCCGGCACTGATCCTGATGGATGAGCTGGCGCACAGTAACGCCTACGGTTCACGCCATCCGAAGCGCTGGCAGGATGTGGAGGAGCTGATCGGGGCGGGGATCAACGTCTGGACCACGCTCAACATCCAGCACATGGAGAGCCTGGTCGACGTGGTCTGGAAGATCACCGGCGTGCGCCAGCGCGAGACGGTGCCGGACGTGGTGCTCTCCGAGGCCGACGAGCTGGAGATCGTCGACATCACGCCGGCGGAGCTGCGCCAGCGCCTTGCCGAGGGCAAGGTCTACGTGCCCGAGACGGCCAGGCTCGCCTCGGAGAACTTCTTCAAGCCCGAGAACCTGACGGCGCTGCGCGAGCTGGCGCTGCGCCGCACCGCGCAGGTGGTCGACGACGAGCTGATCGGCGCGATGCGGCGCGCGGGCGTCGCCGGACCCTGGGCGGCCGGCGAGCGCATCCTGGTGCTGGTGGGCGGCGATCCGATGGCCGACCATCTCGTGCGCTCCGGCCGGCGGCTGGCCGAGATGATGGACGCCACCTGGACCGTCGCGCACGTCGAGCGGCCGGGCCGCGCGCCGCCCTCGGCGCTGGCGCTGGGGCGTATCAACGACGCCATGAAGCTGGCCGAGCAGCTCGGCGGCGCCACCATCGTGCTGACCGGCGACGACATCGTTGGCGTGGTCGCCGACTACTGCGCCAAGAACAACGTCACCCAGCTGGTGATCGGCAAGGGACGCGACAGCCGCTGGCGCGAGGCGTTAGGCCGCTCGTTCGCCAGCGCCATGATGCGCCGCGCGCAGGGCGTCGCGCTGCATGTGATCACCGAGAAGTCGACGGCCGGCGCCAGCGCCTCGATGCCGGAGAAGGCGCCGCGCCGGCCGATCGCTTGGCGCGGCTATCTGCCGGGCGTCGCCTATGTGGGCGTCGCTACGGCGATCGCCTGGTACCTCGACCGCACCTTCCGCGCCTCCGACCTCGGCATGATCTTCCTGACCGCGGTGCTGAGCGCGGCGGTGCTGCAGGGCCTGAGGCCCGCGCTGCTGGCCGCGGTGCTCGCGTTCCTGATCTACAACTACCTGTTCCTCGCCCCGCGCTACTCGTTCGTCATCGGCTCGCCGACGGACATCCTGACCCTGCTGGTGTTCTTTGCGGTGGCGCTGGTCACCGGCTTCCTGGCGGGACGGGTGCGCGACCAACAGCAGGCGACCGCGCGCCGAGCCGCCGCCATCACCGCGCTGCTGGCCGCCAGCCGGCGGCTCTCCGCCTCCGCCAAGAAGCTCGACGCGGCGACCGCGCTTGCCGAACAGCTACAGGCCGCCACCGGCGGCAAGGCGATGATCCTCTTGCCCAACGATGCGACCGAGATCGCGCCGGCCGCCGCCGCGCCCGAGATGACGCCGCTCGGCACCCAGGACATGGCGGCGGCGCGCTGGGCCTGGGAACACGGAGAAGCGGCTGGCGCGAGCACCGGCACGCTGCCCAACGCCGCCTGGACGTTCTGGCCACTGCAGGGCATCGCCAAGCGGGCTGGCGTCGCGGCGCTGGAGCCCCGACCCGACGCCGACTCCGAATCGCAGCGCTTCGTGCTCTCGCTGATCGACCAGGGGGCGATCGCCGTCGAGCGCGCCGAGCTCGCCGCCGAGGCCGCCGACGCCGACGCGCTGCGCCGCTCGGAGCGCCTGCGCACCGCACTCCTGAACTCCATCAGCCACGACCTCAGGACCCCGCTGGCCGGCGTGCTGGGGGCCACGACGACCCTCCTGGAGTACGGGCCCGAGCTGGAGCGGCCGATCCAGGTGGACCTGCTGGAGAGCGTCCGCGACGAGGCCGAGCGGCTGAACCGCTACGTCGGCAACCTCCTGGACATGACCAAACTGGAGGGCGGCGGCGTCGCGCCGCGCACCCAGTCCACCGACCTGCGCGACGTGATCTCGGCGGCCGCCGATCGCGTCGCGCGCCGGCTCGGCAAGCGCAGCCTGGTGCGCGACTACCCGCCGACCATCAGCATGGTTCCGGCAGATCCTGCCCTCTTGGAACAGGCGCTGGTCAACATCCTGGAGAACGCCATCGCCTACAGCGACGACGGCTCGCGCATCGAGGCGGCGGTCTACGAGGACCAGCGCAACGTGGTGATCAGCATCGAGGACGAGGGCAAGGGCATCCCCACCCCTCAGCTGCAACAGGTGTTCGAGCGGTTCTCGCGGCTCTCGGACACGAGCAGCGACCGGAGCGGGCAGGGGACAGGGCTCGGCCTCGCCATCGCCAAGGGCTTCGTCGAGGCGATGGCCGGGCGCATCGCGGCGGCCAGCCCGATCCAGGACGGCCGTGGCACGCGCATCCTGATCAGCCTGCCGAAAGACAAGCCGACGCCGCATTGGCTGCTGTGACGCAATCCACATGAGCGCCTACAAGCCGCGCATCCTCGTCATCGACGACGAGCCGCAGATGCACCGCTTCCTCGGGCCGGCCCTCACCGCGGCCGGCTTCGAGGCGATCCGCGCGGACGATGGCCAGTCGGGCTTGCGCGCCATCGCGGCCGGCTCGCCCGATGCGGTGGTGCTCGACCTCGGCCTGCCCGACATGGACGGCAAGGCCCTGCTGGCCGCTGCGCGCGCCTTCTACACAGGCCCGGTGATCGTGCTCTCGGCCCGCGAGCGCGAGTCCGAGAAGATCGACACGCTCGACCTCGGCGCCGACGACTACGTGCAGAAACCGTTCGGGGTCGGCGAGTTCCTGGCGCGGCTGCGCGTCGCCTTGCGCCATCGGCTGGAGCGCGGCGGCGCCGAGGCGGTGGTGAAGGCCGGCGACCTGGAGATCGACCTCGTGCGGCGCCTGGTCAGCCGCGGCGGCGAGCCGGTGCGGCTTTCGCCCAAGGAATACGAGCTGCTGGCGCGGCTCGCCGAGGGCGACGGCCGCGTGCTGACCCACCGTCAGCTGCTGACCGCGATCTGGGGGCCGGCCCACACGGACGACCTGCCCTACCTGCGCGTCCTGGTCGGCCAGCTGCGCCAGCGCATCGAGGCAGAGCCCGCCGCGCCCAAGCACATCCTCACCGAGCCCGGCGTCGGCTACCGCTTCATGCGTTAGGGGCGCGGCTCGGCGTCCCGCGCCAAGAAAGCAGACGGGACGTTCGGCAGCATCCTAACGCTATCTGACGCATAATACAGCTCTCAGATCGAGTTCTGAGCGTATCCAAGCGCTGATCCCGCATCAGCTTACGTCCTGGCTGGCGGGAAATATTCTGGCAACCTTCGAGCTTGCCTTCGCGTTTGCTCGCAAGACCCGATCGGGCGTCGCATTCATCTTGATGAACGTAACATGAATGGATGTCCGCAGCGGGCTCAGCGCCGGAGGCGGACTCCTGCGCTGACAAGGGGCGCGTGCCAGCGCTCCACACGCAAGCCGCTTAGAGGAGGTCACCATGATCGACATCAAGCAGACCCTGAAGAAGACCGTGCTGGGCGCCGCCGCTGTGGCGACGCTGGGCGCGGCCGGACTGACAGCGACGACGGCCAGCGCGCAGCGCTACGACCGGTATGGGCACGATCACTCCAACAATGCGGGCGCCGCCATCGGCGCCGGCATCCTCGGCTTCGCGCTCGGCGCCAGCCTGGCGCGGCCGGCGTATGGCCCGCCCCCGGGCTACTACGCCGGACCGTCGTACTACACGTACGACGAGGACGAGGGTTGCCGCTACGCGTGGCGCTGGTCGGAGTACTGGGGCCGCTACGTCCGCGTGGAGCGCTGCTACTAAGCGCGCCTGGCGACTGAAAACGCGAGGAGGGCCCGCTCCGGAAGACCGGGGCGGGCCCTCGGGCTGCCGGCCTCCGGTTGGCGGCTGTTCAGGCCGCCGGTGGGTTCCAATCGTCCCGCGTCAGCTCGTATTCCACGTCGCCCGCCTCGCCGCCCGGCAGGGTGTCGGGATAGTCCGCAAAGAACGTCCGTACGTGGCGCATGCGGAGGCGCTGCATCAGCCTCCGGGAGGGCA
>DATNEH010000125.1:0-30675 GCA_035553015.1 Caulobacteraceae bacterium
CCCGGAGGTCGCCGCGCAGCTGGCGGCGCTCGATGAGGCCGTCTTCGCGCTCGACGGCGAGTTGTTGATCGCCGACGCGGCCGGCTTCTCGTTCGAGCAGCTGCAGCTGCGCCTGCACCCGGCTGAGAGCCGCGTCCGCAAGCTCGCCGCGAGCCATCCGGCGACGCTCGCGCTGTTCGACATGCTGGAGGACGTCGGCGGCCGCGACCTGCGCGCCGAGCCGCTCTCGCGCCGGCGCGAGGCGCTGGCCGCGTTTCTCGCCCGCCACGCCGGTCCGCGGCTCACCGCCACGCCAGGCACGGAGGATCGCGCGCTGGCGCAGACCTGGCTCGACGGCGGCGTGGTGGAAGGCGTCGTCGCCAAGCGGCTCGATGCGCCCTACCGCGAGGGCGAGCGCGCCATGCTGAAGGTCAAGCGCGTGCGCACCGCTGACTGCGTGGTCGGCGGCTTCCGCTACCTGGAAGGCGCGCCGCTGGTCGGCTCGCTGCTGCTCGGGCTCTACGACGCGGCTGGCCGCCTCAACCACGTCGGCTTCACCTCGGGCTTTGCCGGCGTCGACCGCGCGGCGCTGACGCGCGAGCTGGAGGCGTTGCGCGGCGGGCCGGGCTTCACCGGCGACGCGCCGGGCGGCCCCAGCCGCTGGTCGGACGCCCGCTCGTTCGCGTGGACGCCGGTGCGGCCCGAGCTGGTCGTCGAGGTCTCGTTCGACCACGTCTCCGGCGGCCGCTTTCGCCACGGCACGCGGCTCATCCGCTTTCGTCCCGACAAGGCGCCCGCCCAATGCCGGATGGACCAGATCACCGGCTAGCCATGGGGCGCCTCAGCGGCGGCCGGCGGCGGTCAGGATCAGGTCGGTGACTTCCTGGGGATGCGAGATCAGCGACAGGTGGCTCGCCTTGATCTCGATCGTGTGGGCGCCCATGCGCCTCGCCATGAACCGTTCGAGGTCCGGATCGATCGTGCGGTCTTCGGTGGAGACGGCGTAGAAGCTGGGCTTCGATCGCCAGGCGGCGTGCGTGGTCCTCCCCGCCAGCAGAGCGCGGTGGAACGGCTGCTGCACCGCGTAGAGAACCCGCGCCCTGGCCTGCGGCAAGTCGCCCGCGAAGTCGCGCAGGAACGCCGCCTCGGTCAGGCGGCCCTCGTCGCCATCGAAGACGATGCCGGCCGAGGCCGGCGGGGTCGGGAAGGTCTTGGCGAGCGCCGTGTAGTCCTCGCCGGCGTCCGGCGCCCGCGCCGCCACGTAGACCAGCGCGGAGACCTTCGGATCGACGCCGGCCTCGGTGACGATCATGCCGGAGAAGGAGTGACCGACGAGCACCGTCGGTCCGTCCTGCCGCGCCAGCACCCTCTGCGCAGACGCGACCGCCTCCTCGAGGGTGGTCAGCGGGTTTTGCACTGACGTCACGCTGAGCCCTTGCGCCTGCAGCCGCGAGATCACCTCCGACCAGCATGACCCGTCGGCGAACAGACCGTGCACCAGGACGACGTTGCGGGCTTTCTCCGGCTTGCGGTCAGCGGGCGCACCCTCGGCCAGCGCCAGCGGCGCCAGCAGCGAGGCCGCGGCCACAAGGCCAAGGCCGGAAGCAAAGATACGTCGGTCCATCTCGCTGCTCCTTCTGCAAGCGTGGCCCTGAGCCAGGATTGTTTTATCCCGACCCAATTCGGCGCGCCCGAGCCGCTCGTTACGCGCTGTTCCGATTGATTGTTTTGATCGATGACCGAAAGCGCGTCGATGTCTCGAAATGCGAGAAGCCGGCCGTCGCACGACGGGCGGCTTCGGGTTAGGGATGACGCTTGCGCCTCACGAGCCCGGCCGTCATGCCCCAACCCGTCAAGCCCCGGTACGCGATCGTCGGCGTCGGCGGACGTGCGTATCTCTACCTGGAGGCGCTGAGCCGCGCCCACGCGGGCGCTGGCGAGCTGGTGGCGCTGTGCGACTCCAACCCCGGCCGGCTGGCGCGCGCGGCTGGCTATGTCGCCGACGCCGGCGTCCAGGTCGCGACCTACCGCGCCGACCTCTTCGCGCAGATGCTGGCGGACGCAGCCGTCGACCGCGTGATCGTCACCTCGCCCGACTACACCCACGCCCGCTACATCACCGCCGCCCTGGAAGCCGGACGGGACGTCGTGACCGAGAAGCCGCTCACCGTCGACGCCGACTCGTGCCGGCGCATCGCCGCGGCGCGGACCCGCTCCGGCCGGGCGCTTCGGGTCACCTTCAACTATCGCTATTCGCCGCCGCGCACGCTGGTGAAGCAGGCGCTGATGTCCGGGATCATCGGGCGGGTGCGCGCGGTGAACTTCGAGTGGCAGCTCGATACGCACCACGGCGCGGACTACTTCCGCCGCTGGCATCGCAACAAGGCGAACTCGGGCGGCCTGTTCGTGCACAAGGCCACCCACCACTTCGACCTCCTGAACTGGTGGTTGGGCTCGACGGTGACGCGTGTGCGGGCGACCGGCGAGCGGGGGTTCTATCGCCCGGAGACCGCCGACGCGCTCGGCCTGGCGCCGCGCGGCGAGCGCTGCACAGGCTGCCCGGCGTTCGATCGCTGTCGGGTGAGGCTCGATCTCTCGAGAAGCCGCGCGCTGACCGGCCTCTATGCCGACAACGAGGGCCACGACGGCTACTACCGCGACCGCTGCGTCTTCAGCCCCGACATCGACATCGAGGACACGATGGCCGCGGCGCTGACCTACGAGAACGGGGCGGTGGTCAACTACCTGCTCACCGCCAACAATCCGCGCGAGGGCTACCGCGCCGTCTTCCATGGGGAGCGCGGCCTCATCACCCTGGAGACCACGGAGCGCTCCTACGTGCGCGAGGACGGTGGCCTGGTGCGGCCGGCGCTGCCGGAGACCTCGAGCGTGGTCGTGCAGCCGCTGTTCAGCCCGCCTTTCGACCTCGCCATCCCGGCGGCGGTCGGCGATCATGGCGGCGGCGATGCGGTGATGCTGCAGCATCTGTTTGGCGAGATCGCCGACGACCCCTATGAGCGCGCCGCCGACGAGTTGGCCGGGGTCTGGGCGGCGATGGTGGGCATCGGCGCCAATGCCTCGATCGCGGCGGGCGGCGAGGCGGTGGAGCTCTCCGACCTCGCCGGCGATATCCCGCGGCCGAGCCCGCGCGCGCCGCCGTTCGGCGCGATCCACCCGTGGACCCAGTTCAACGCGGGCGACTACCCGTTCCTGGCCGGCGCGGCGCGCGAGGACGCCGGGTCAGCGTGGTTGCGGCGGCACGGCGTGTGATGGTCCGCTCGCCGACATCAGAAGGGCGCTGAAATGCTGGGGCGGAACGCATTCACCTCCGAGCGCCTGGCGCTGCTCTGCGCGGACGACGGCGAGTTCGGGCTGGCGGCGCGGCGCTGGACGGGCGGGCTGCGGCTGGAGGACCCGGACGGCGCGATCGGGGTGACCCTGGCGGACGGCGCGCTCTCGGCTGGGCCGCCGCCGGCCGACAAGCCCGGCGTCATCGCGCTCACCGCGGCGGAGGTGGTGTGGGCCGAGCTGCTGGCGGCGACGCCGCCGCGGCTCTCCAACGACATCTTCCTGCTGATCGGCGCCGGCCGGATGGCCAGCCTCGGCGAGGCGGTGGCCTACGCGCAGTACTATCCGGCCGCGATGCGGGCGATCGAGCTGTTGCGGCCGCCCGCTGTCGCGGCGCCGGCCCGCCAAGCGCGGCGCGAGGCCGGCGAGTTCGACAGCCCGGTCGGCCGCTACATCCACCTCGAGATCGCCGGCCAGGACCATCGCATCTACTTCGAGGAAGCGGGGCAGGGGATCCCGATGCTGATGCAGCACACCGCCGGCGCGCACGGCGCGCAGTGGCGCCATCTCTTCGAGCGCCCCGAGATCACCGACCATTTCCGGCTGATCGCCTACGACCTGCCGTTCCACGGCAAGTCGCTGCCGCCGGTAGGGCCTGCGTGGTGGGCTGAGGAGTACCTGCTGACCAAGGACTTCCTGCGCGCCGTGCCGGTGAGCCTCGCCACGGCGCTGGGGCTCGAGCGGCCGGTGTTCATGGGGTGCTCGGTCGGCGGCCTCTTGGCGCTCGATCTCGCCCGCCACCACGGCGAGCTCTTCGCCGCGGTGATCTCGCTGGAGGGGGCGCTGAAGATCCCCGGCGAGCTGCGCCAGCTCGACGCGCTCTGGCATCCGCAGGTCAGCAACGAATACAAGGCGCGGCTGATGAACGGGCTGATGAGCCCGACGTCGCCGGCGGCGTTCCGCAAGGAGACCAGCGCGGTCTACGCGTCGGGCTGGCCGCCGGCCTTCCGCGGCGACCTCTACTACTACCTCGCCGACTACGACCTGACCGCCGAGGCCGGCGGGATCGACACCGCGCGCACCGCCGTCCACATCCTGAACGGCGAATACGACGGCAGCGGCACGATGGAGCTTGGGCAAGCCGCGCATCGTGCGATCCCAGGCTCGACCTGGACCGGCATGCCGGGCGTCGGCCACTTCCCGATGTCCGAGAGCCCGGACGCGTTCGTAGAGCACCTGCTGCCGGTGCTGGAGCAGGTGCGGGCGCATTGGGGGTCACCCAGCGCGCGAGCGTCTGTGTGATTTGAGTCGCTTGCAGCTGCGCGCCCCGCCCGGCGGAGTAGCGGGGTGGGGATGGGGGCTGTCTCAGGCACGGCCGCGGTCGGCGCACCGCACCGGGCGCGCGGCAAATCACTGCGAGTCCCAACCCCCAACCCCCTCCCTCGAGGAGAAGGGGCTCGCTAGTCCGGCTGGTCGCGAAACTCAGGCGTCCCGGAAGCGCAGCGTCGTTACCCGTTGGCCTGACGTCGCCGCCGTGACCGTTGCGGTCTGCGGCTTCGCATTCGGCGACTTGGTCAGGCGGCCTTCCACGCGGTAGCTGCCGGCCGGCAGCTTGAAGAGCACCTGCGGGCCCTGGCAGCTCACGTCGGCCATCTCGGTCCCGTCAGCGCGGCTGAGCGTCACCTCGACGTCGGCCAGGAAGTGGCCGTTCGGCTTGGCGAAGTCGATGCGCACCGGGAAGGCGGCCCACTTCGGATCGTGCCGGCTCTGGCCGATGCCGGTGCAGCCCACCTGCACCCCGCCAACAGTGGCCTCGCCGTTCAGCGGCACTGCGGTGGGCTCGGCCTGCGCCACCGTGCCTAGGAGCGCCGCGGCCGCAACCCCGGCGAATGTCGAAAGGACGACTTTGTTCATCATCGCGTCACCTGTCCCTGGCCGGTCCGTTCCGGCGCGGCCAGGATACGCCCAGGGAAGGCGAGCGTTTGCACCTCGGGCAACTGCTGATTGTCGTCTCGGCCATCCCTGACTGCGCTCGATCTAGGGTCAGTCGCAAAGCGCTATCCTTCTCCCAAGGGGAGAAAGAGCGCTGCTTGGCGAGGCGAGCTGATTGATCCTTTACGCCGGCGCCGCCTGCGGCCCGCGCACCAGGCGGCCAGGCAGGGCGCCGGTGGGCTCGCCGCCGCGGCTGACGATCTGGCCGGCGACCACCATGGCGTCGTAGCCGCGCGCGGTCTGGGTCAGGCGGCGTCCGCCCGCCGGCAGGTCGTAGAGCACGCTGGGCGGCGCCAGGCGCACCGCGTCGTGGTCGATCACGTTGACGTCCGCCTTGCGGCCCACGCTCAACACGCCGCGGTCCATGAGCCCGACGGTCCGCGCCGGATCGGCGGCCAGCGCCTTGATCGCCCGCTCGATCGAGAGCCGCTCGCCAGTCCGCTCGCGCGTCCAGTGCTGCAGCACGAAGGTGGGGTAGCTGGAATCGCAGATCATCCCGTAGTGGGCGCCGCCGTCGCCGAGGCCGAGCACCGCGTTGGGGTCGGTGATCAGCGTGTGGATCGGATCGAGGCTGCGGTCGCCGTAGTTGGCGAGCGCCACCAGCAGCAGGCCGCGCCCCTCGTTCTCCAGCAGCAGGTCGTAGGCGATCTCGCCGGGCGACATGTTGCCCCGCGCCGCGACGGCGGCGATCGAGTCCTCCGCCTTCGGCTCGTAGTTGGGCGGGTCGGTCAGCGGCCACATGAAGTCGTAGCTGCGGCCGAACCGCGAGAGCGGAATGAGCGCGTCGGCCGGCTCCTCCATCAGGAGGCGCGCGCGCACCTGCGGGTCGCGCAGCGCGGCGATGCGCTCGGCGAACGGCAGCTTGGCCAGCGGCTGGTAGCTGGGGCAGAGGCTGAACGGATTGATCGAGAGGTCCCAGCCCAGCACAATGCCGATCGGGCGCGGGTAGACCTGGGCGCGGATCGGCGGGCCGGCGACGTTCGCTTCGGCCAGGCGCCGCATCGCGCCCTTCCAGGCGTCGGGCGACTGGTTGGACTGCGCCATCGAGAAACTGGCCGGGCGGCCGCTGATCTTGCCGAGCCGCGCCAAGAGGTCGATTTCGTCCTCGAAGGTGCGGCCGGGGATGCCGAACACCGCCTGCAGCACACCGCGGCCGGCGTCCTTCAGCGCCATCGCCATGGCTTCGAGCTCGGTCTCGGCGGCCATGAAGGTGGGGATCGGATCGCCCTGGCCGGTCTTGTGGATCACCAGGCGCGAGGTGGCGAAGCCCAGCGCGCCGGCGTCGATCGCTTCGCGCACGATCGCCTGCATGCGCTCGAGGTCCTCGGGCGTCGCCGGCTCGCGGTTCGCGCCGCGCTCGCCCATCGCGTAGACGCGGACCGCCGAGTGCGGGATCTGCGAGGCAAAGTCGATATCGCGCGGGCGCCGCTCGATGACGTCGAGGTATTCCGGATAGGTCTCCCAGTCCCAGGTCAGGCCCTCGGTCATCACCACCTCGGGGATGTCCTCGACGCCTTCCATGACGCTGACCAGCAGGTCGCGGTGCTCGGGGCGGCAGGGCGCGAAGCCGACGCCGCAGTTGCCGCCGACCGCGGTGGTGACGCCGTGCGACGACGAAGGGGCCAGCCGGTCGGACCACACCGCCTGGCCGTCGTAGTGGGTGTGGATGTCGACGAAGCCGGGCGTGACCAGCTTGTCCCTGCCGTCGATCTCCTCGGTCCCGCGCGCCAGGCCCTTGCCGATCGCCGAGATGCGGCCGTCCTCGATGCCGACATCGGCCTCGAACGGCGCGCCGCCGGTCCCGTCGACCACCAAGCCGTTGCGGATCACCAGGTCGTAGGCCATGGCGCGTCTCCCTCGGGTCGTTTGGACCGCATCGTCCGCGCCTGCCGTCGCGGGCGTCAACGACTTTCGCGCGTGTCCCTCGATCCCTCAGTCGCCCCTCTCGAACACCGGCTGCTGCCCCGGCCCCACCTGCACCTCGAAGGCGTTCAGGGTCATCGAAACCAGGGTGTAGTAGCCGATCACCGCCATCAGCTCGGCGAGGCCGCGCTCGCCGAACCGCGCGACGCCCGCATCGTAGAGCGGGCGGGGCAGGGCGTGCGTTTCGTGCATGGTCTGGCAGAGATCGTAAACGAGCGCGTCGTCCGGGCGGCCGCTCGTGGGCCGGCGGCCGGCCAGCACCGCGTCGAGCACCGACTGCGCGACGCCGTACTCGACCGCGCGCGGCGCATGGGCGACCCACTCGACGTTGGCCTCCCAGAACTTGCCGGTGACGCAGATGGCGAGCTCGACCAGGCCGCGGTCGAGGCTGGTGCGCTCCCAGAGCATGCCGCCGAGGCCGCTGAGGCGGTGGAACAGCTCGGGGTTGGTCATCCAGGGATCGAACGGGCCGCCCAGCGAGCCATCGGCGCGGGCGCGGCGGGTCTTCAGGAAACGGTCGCGCTCGGCCGTCTGCTCGGGCGTGAAGGCGGCGAGGTCCGGCGGCGTCTGGCGGGTCATCGAGAACCTCCTTCGGTCAGTGAGCGGCCATCCAGGCGGCCGCCGCGTCGAGCAGCTCGGCCATCACCTCGGCGTCCTTGCGGCCGGCCTTGGCGGGCACGTGGAACGAATGGTCGGCGTGCTCGAAGAGCTTCAGGGACCCGCGCCCGCCGAGCCCATCGACGACCGGCCGCAGCAGGTCGAGCTCGGCCAGCGTGTCCTTGGTCCCCTGCAGGAACAGCATCGGGACCTTCACGTCGGCGAGATGCGCGGCGCGATCGGTGGACGGCTTGCCGGCCGGGTGCAGCGGGAAGGCGAAGAAGACGAGGCCGCGCACGCCGTCGAGCGGCTGGGCCGCCTGCGCCTGCGAGGTCATTCGCCCGCCGAACGAGCGGCCGCCGGCGAACAGCGGCAACGCCGGCCCGAGGCGCCGCGCCTCGGCCGCCGCGGCGCGCACCGTGGCCTCAGCCACCGCCGGCGGATCGGTGCGCTTGCCGCCTTTCTCCATGTACGGGAACTGGTAGCGCAGCACCGCGACGCCGCGCTCGGCGAGGCCGTCGGCGGTGGCCGCCATCGCGCGGTGCGTCATGCCGGCGCCGGCGCCATGTCCAAGCACCAGCGCCGCCGTCGCGCCCGCCGGCGCCTGCCAGAGCCCGGAGACGGATGACCCGTCCCCCAGCGTGATCCTGATCGGTTCAGCGTCCATGGATCGACCATAGCGCAGGCGTGGCCGCGGCGCCGATGGACGATCGGGCTTGCCGCAGCCATCTTGGCGCCATGCCACGTGGCATCGAGACCTATCGCGCCAAGCGGCGCTTTGCGGAGACGCCGGAGCCGAAGGGCGGCGCCGCGTCGTCCGGCGCGCCGATCTTCGTCGTGCAGAAGCACCATGCGCGGCGCATGCACTACGACCTGCGCCTGGAGATCGGCGGGGCGCTGCGCAGCTGGGCTGTGCCGGAAGGGCCGTGCCTCGATCCGAAAGTGCGCCGCTTCGCCAAGCTGGTGGAGGACCACCCGCTCGAATACGCCAGCTTCGAAGGCCGCATCCCGGACCGCAACTACGGGGCCGGGACGGTGATCGTCTGGGATCGCGGCGCCTATGTGACGCTCGCCGACGATCCGGAGGCAGCGCTAGCGGCCGGCGAGCTGAAGTTCCGGCTGGCCGGCGAGAAGCTGGCCGGCGGCTGGACGCTGGTGCGGCTGCCCGACGATCCGACCAACTGGCTGTTGATCAAGGAACGAGACATCGAGGCGCGGCCGCTCGCCGACTACGACGTGCTGGTCGAAGAGCCGAACAGCGTGATCACCGGCCGCCCGGTCGACGAGCCGGCGCCGGAAGCGGCGAAGTCCGAACCGCGCAAGGCCGCACGCAAGAAGGCCGCCGCGAGGATCGAGGGCGCGATCGCCGCGTCCATGCCGCAGAAGTGGCGCCCGCAGCTCGCCTCGGAGGCCGACGCGCCCCCCCGCACCGCCGGCTGGATCCACGAGATCAAGTACGACGGCTACCGCACGCTGGTGTTCGTCGACAACGGCAAGGTGCGGCTGGTGACGCGGAACGGCCACGACTGGACGCACCGCTACGGCCAGCTCGCCCGGTCGTTCGAGGCGCTGCCCTGCAAGAGCGCCGTGCTCGACGGCGAGGTGGTGGTGCAGGACGCGCGCGGCGCAACCTCGATCAATCTCCTGGAGCAGGCGTTGTCGGAGGGGAGCGACCACACCTTCACCTACTTCGCCTTCGACCTCGTCTACCTCGACGGTTTCGATCTCTCGGCGGCGAAGCTGGTCGAGCGCAAGGCGGCGCTGGAGGCGCTGGTCGGGCCGCTGATCGACGAGCGCAGCGCCATCCAGTTCAGCGACCACGTCGAGGGAGAGGGCGACGCGCTGTTCGCGCAGGCGAGCCGCCTCGGGCTGGAGGGGATCGTCTCCAAGAAGGCCGACGCGCGATACCAGCAGACCCGCTCGCAGACCTGGGTGAAGGTCAAGCGGGTCGAGATCGCCGACTTCGTGGCGATCGGCTTCATGTCCAACATGCCGAAGGCCGCCTCCTCGCTGATCGTGGCGGAGGAGCGCGACGGCGAGCTGGTCTACGCCTGCCGCGTCGGCTCCGGCATCGGCGACGCGCGGGCTCGCGAGCTCTACGCGGCGCTCTCCAGGCGCGAGATCAAGGCGCCCGTCGTGCCTGTCCCGAAGACGTCGGGCGCGCGCTGGGTCGAGCCGAACTGGACCGTGCAGATCGGCTACCGCAGCCGCTCGGCTGGCGACGCGCCGCGCGCGCCGGTGTTCATGGGCATCGCGCCGCGCAAGGTCGCCCCGCCGGCGCGGGCGACCAAGCCGCGGCTGATCGGCGACCGCGAGCTGGCGTCGATCCACCTCACCAACCCGGAGCGGGAGATGTTCGCCGGCAGCGGCGTCACCAAGCTCGACCTGGCCATCTACTACGCGCGGGTCGGCGACTGGCTGCTGCCGGAGCTGCTGAGGCGCCCGGTGACGGTGATCCGGTGTCCCACCGGCGACATCAAGGACCTGTTCTACCAGCGCCACGCCTTCCACGGCCTGCCGCCGGGCGTCGAGACCATCGACCTCGCCGACGAGGAGGGCCGCGGCGCCTTCATCACGGTGACCGAGCCGAAGGGGTTCCTCGGGCTCACCCAGTTCGGCGCGGTGGAGTTCCACCTCTGGGGCTGCCGCATCGACGATCCCGAGCATCCGGACCGGCTGGTCATGGACATGGACCCGGACGAGGCGCTGCCGTGGGCCAGGGTCTGCGACGGGGCCGAGATGCTGAAGGCGCGGCTGGAGCAGCTGGGCTTGCGGCCGTTCCTGCGCACCACCGGCGGCAAGGGCCTGCACCTGGTGATGGCGCTGGCCGGCCAGCCGGACTGGCCGCTGGTGAAGGGCTTCGCCGAGGCGGTCTCGCGCGCAATGGCCGCCGACGCGCCGCAGCTTTTCACCGCCAACGCGATCAAGTCGCAGCGGCGCGGCAAGATCTACCTCGATTATCTGCGCAACGCCCGCGGCGCCAGCGCCACGGCGTCCTATTCGCTGCGCGCCAAGCCCAACTTCCCGGCCGCTACGCCGATCGAATGGTCGGAGCTGCGCAAGCTGTCGGGCGGGAACGCCTTCGACCGTCTTAGCGTGGTGAAGCGGATCGAGACCCTGGCCGCAGACCCGTGGGATGAGCTAGGATCGAGCGCTGTAAAGATTACGCAAACCATGCGGCGTAACATCGGCATGAAAACATAAGGGGTGTCGTCATGGCCGGGCGTGCGAGTTGGAAAGGTTATCTGAAGCTGTCGCTGGTCTCGTGCCCGGTGAAGCTCTACCCGGCGACGTCGTCGACCGCCGGCAAGATATCCTTCAACATGCTGCACAAGGACACGCTGAACCGCGTGCAGCAGCGCTACCACGATCCTGAGCTCGGCGAGGTGGACCGCGCCGACCTGGTGAAGGGCTACCAGTTCGAGAAGGACAAGTACGTCGTCGTCACCGCCGAGGAGCTCGACGAGATCGAGATCGAGTCCTCGAAGACCGTCGACATCGACGGCTTCTGCGACGCCGGCGACATCGATCCGATCTACATCGATAGCACCTACTACCTCGCGCCGGACGGCCCGATCGCCGAGGAGACCTTCAGCGTCATCCTCGAAGCGATGCGCAAGGCCAACAAGGTGGCGATGGCGCGCATCGTGCTCTCCGGCCGCGAGCGGCTGGTGGCGATCGAGCCGATCGAGGACGGCTTCCGCCTGATGACGCTGCGCTCGGCCAAGGAGATCCGCGAGCCGTCCAGCGCGCTCGACAAGCTGAACGCCAAGTATTCCGACGACATGCTGGCGATGGCCTCGCAGATCATCGCCTCGCGCAACGCCGAGTTCGCGCCGGCCGAGTTCGAGGACCGCTACGAGGAAGCGCTGCTGACCCTGGTGAAGTCGAAGATCAGCGGCGGCCAGCCGGTGATCACCAAGGCGCCCGAGCGCGGCAACGTGGTCAACCTGATGGACGCGCTGCGCCGCTCGATCGAGGAGGAGCGGCGCCCGCCGGCGCCCAGCCTCGGCAAGGCGGCTGTCACCGCGGCCAAGGCCGCGCCGGCGGCCAAGGGCAAGGCGCCCGCCAAAGCCGCCGCCGCCCCGGCGGCAGCCCGAGCGCCGGCCCGAGCCCCCGCCCAGGCCACAGCGAAGAAGAAGAAAACCGCCTGACGCCATGCAGCTGCGTGGCCGCTCGGTAGCGCTCTACGGGAGGTTCTCGGGCGGTCGGCGTGACGAGCTGCAGCGGCGGGTGGTCCGCGCTCGCGGCTCGGCGACGCGCGACCTGACCCGCCGCAGCGACATCCTGGTGATCGGCGCCGAGGCCGCGCGGCTGGTCGAGAACGGTCACCTGCAGGAACGGCTGGAGCGGGCCAAGGCGCGCGGCGTGCCGGTGCTGGGCGAGCGCAGCTTCGCCAGAGCGCTGGAGGGCGAGGCGCCCGAGCCCCCGACGCTGCCGCTTTCCACGGCGCTGGCCGGAACCGGCCTCGCCCGCGCCGACGCCGAGCTGCTGGCCGCCTTCGACCTGATCGAGCTGCGAGGCGAGGCCTGCCGGTTCGGCGACGCCGGCGTGATCCGCACCGCCGGCGAGCTGATCGGCGGCGGCCGCTCGGCCGCTGACGCGGTGCGCATCCTGGCCCGGGCGCGCGATCTCGCGCCGATCGGCCGTCACAAGATCGTGCTCACTGCCTCCGGCGAGGCGGCGCTGCAGTGGGATGACGGGCGCACGACGCTGGAGGGGCAGGGCGTGCTGCCCCTCGACGAGGACCACGCCACGCTCGACGACCTCTTCGAGGCGGCGGAGATCGCCGAGGCCGACGGCGAGCTCGACGAGGCGGCGCGGCTCTACGACATGTGCGGGCGCGCCGACCGCACCGACGCCATCGCGCCCTACAACTACGCCAACATCCGCCTCGCCCAGGGCGCGCGCGAGGAGGCGGCGCTCGCCTACCAGCGCGCGCTCGTCCGCGATCCGCGCTTCATCGAGGCGCGCTACAACCTCGCCCAGGCGCTGGAGGCCGGCGGCAAGACGGGCGCCGCCGAGGCCGAACTGGCCCGCGTGCTGGCCGCCGATCCGACCTACGCCGACGCGCTCTTCAACCTCGCCCAGCTGAAGATGAAGGCGGGCGACGTCGCCGAGGCCAAGACGCTCTACGAGCGCTACCTCGCGCTGGGCCCGCCCGACGACTGGGCCGTCACCGCCCGCAAGGCCATCGCCTACTGCGCGGCGTGCCTTTCAGCCTGACTGTCGAACCCGAAGCGGCCTCCCCATCAAAGACGGCTGCTCGAGTCCGTGTCTCAAAGCAGAAAGAATCGGCGCACGCTGCGTCATCGTTAATCGAATGGCGACGAAGGCGTCCGAAGCTGTTCGGCGATACGGGGGGCCGCGTAACGGAGTTTGGCCATGTCTCGATCGACCTGGCGCATCCTTGCGCCTTTTCTGGCAATCCTTCTGGCGGTTGGCGTGGTCTTCGGGGCCGCCCCGGTCCTCCACGGGCTGCAGCAGCTTTCGACCAGCTACGGGGCCGGTTTCGTGCTGATGGTCGGGCTGATGACGGTGCTCGTGCTGATCTCGATCGTGCGTATGCCGCTGACCCACGCCAGCGTCAGGCGCCGCCACCGCTGAGCCGCGCCGCGGCTTCCTCGATGAAGCCGCGCTGGTAGTCGAGGATCTTCGCCAGCGCCTGCGCCGGCGCGAAGTAGGCCGCACGGTCGCATTCGGGCGCGGTGATCCGCCGGCCGGACCGCGGCGGCCACTCGAGCTCGAAGGTGTTGCTGCGGAAGGCGGAAAGGTCGAGGTCGGCCTCGGCCATCCAGGCCAGCACCGTCTTGCCGGATTTGAGCCGCCGGTCGGCAAGCCGCACGAAGTCCGCGGCGGCGACCTCGATCCCGATCTCCTCGCGGAACTCGCGGCGCGCGGCGGCGAGCGGGTCTTCGCCGTCGTCGATCAGCCCCTTCGGGATCGTCCAGGCGCCGGCGTCGCGCTTCGCCCAGAACGGACCGCCCGGGTGCGACAGCAGGAACTCAGGTCCCGCCGGACCTCTGCGCCAGACCAAGAGGCCGGCGCTCTTCTGATCGCGGGTGGGCAAGCGGGCGCCTATCTCCAGCCGTCCGGGCCGCGGGACTTCGCGGCGCCGGACCTGTCGGTCTACACAGTGGAACAGTGATGAACCACGCACGATCCGCACCTCAGGGCAGGGCCGCATGAGCGCCGAGCCGGCCGAGCAGCGGCGGCTGCTGCGCCCGGTCGACAAGCGCCGTGACCACGTGCGTGGCGGCGCGGTCGCCCGCGGCCGCGCCACCGTGCTGATCTACGGCGACTACCTATGCCCCTACTGTCGGCGCCTGCGCACCGTGCTGGACCGCCTGCGCAAGGCGCTCGGCGAGCGGCTGAGCTACGTCTTCCGCCACATGCCGAACGAGCGCGTGCACCCCGGCGCCGAGTTCGCCTCGATCGCCTCGGAGGCTGCCGCGCGGCAGGGCAAGTTCTGGGACATGCACGACGGCCTCTTCGGCCACGACCCGCCGCTGGACGAGACCACCGTGCGCCGGATCGCCAAGGACTCCGGGCTCGACATGAAGCGGTTCGAGCACGACGTCGCCGACCCGAAGCTGAGACAGCGGGTCGATGAGGATCTCGCCGACGGCCGCGCCAACGGCGTCACCGCCACGCCGACCATCTTCATCGACGGCGTGCGCTACGACGGCGCCTGGGACTTCTACTCGATGCTGGAGGCGCTGGAGCGGCCGGTGGGCGCCCGGGTGCAGCGCACCGCGCGCGCCTTCGCCAACCTGCCCGCCTCGGCCGGCATCGCGCTGCTGATCGCCGCCGCCGCCGCGCTGCTCTGCGCCAACACCCCGCTGGCGCCGATGTACATGCGCTTCGTGGACGCGCAGCTCGGCATCGGCCCCACCGGCGGCGGCGTCTGGATGAGTGTCGCCGACTGGTGCTCGGAAGGGCTGCTGGCGATCTTCTTCCTGATCGTCGGCCTGGAGATCCGCCGCGAGATGAGCGGCGGCTCGCTGAGCGATCCGCGCGCGGCTGTGACGCCGGCGCTGGCGGCGCTGGGCGGCGTGCTGGTCCCGGCGGCGATCTACCTCGCCCTGAACCCGGGCCACACCGCGGCTGGCTGGTCTGCGCCGGCCGACACCGGGATTGCCTTCACGCTGGCGATCCTCGCGGTGTTCGGCCAGCGGGTGTCGGCGGGCCTGAAGGTGTTCGTCGCCGCCTACGCGGTGGCCGACGACATCCTGGCGATCCTGATCCTGGCGATCTTCTATCCGCACGAGCTGCACCCGCTGTGGCTGATCGGTTCGGCGGCCGCGACGGCGCTGATGTTCCTGATGAGCCGCTGGCGCATCTACGCCGGCTGGCCTTACCGGCTGGCGGCCGTGGCCCTCTGGCTGACGCTGCACCAGGCCGGCGTCAGCGGCGCGCTGGCCGGCATCGTGCTGGCCTTCTCGCTGCCCACCCGGCCGACGCCGGCGGCTGGCCCGCTGCTGGCGCAGGCCGCCACCGCGCTCGCCGAGCTGGAGCAGGCCGAGCGCGCGGTGCGCAAGGCGGGCGGCGAGCTCGCCAGCGTCGAGCAGGAGCCGATCTGGGACTGGGCGAGCCGCAACCTCTCGGCCGCCGCGGCGCGGCTGCTGTCACCGGCCGAGAAGGTCGAGCGCGATCTGGCGCCCTGGTCGACCTACTTCGTGCTGCCGCTGTTCGCCTTCACCGCCGCCGGCGTGCCGCTCGCCGCCGACCTCGGCGCGCCAGACGCCTGGCGGGTGCTGGCCGGCGTCGCGCTCGGCCTGGCGATCGGCAAGCCGCTCGGTATCGTGCTGGCCACCTGGGGGACGGTGCGGGCGCGGATCGGCCTTGCGCCGGACGCGACCGGCGCGGCCTTTCTCGGCGCCGCGTGCCTGTGCGGGATCGGCGATCCGCTGTCGATCCTGTTGGCCGAGCAGGCGTTCGCCGGCTCAGGCCTGGCGGCGGTCGCCAAGCTAGGGGTGTTCGCGGGCTCTGCCGCCGCGGTTGGGCTGGGCGTGGTGGCGCTCAGCCTCACGCGCGCCCCTGAAACGCCGGCCGAGCATGCCGGCGAACAGGTCGAACCCGCCGAGGCGGCCGCTTAGCCGCCCCGGCGATCCGACTCGTTACTTCACGGCGGTGAGCGTCACGCCAGCGACGCCGGCCGCCACGTTGAGGCCGGTCTGTCCTTCGATGCTCAGCGGTTGCAGCGACACGCTGTTGTTGGAGCCGCCGACCAGCGCATGGGCGTTGGCGCCGACGCCGACCGCTGCGCCGGCGGTCACGCCGCCGAAGTTGCCGGCCAGCGCGCCGGGCGCGAGCGTGCCAGGCGCGAACACCGCCCACACCATCACGCCGCCGCGCGTGTAGCCGATGTCGACGCCGTACTTGTTGATCGTGCCGGTATAGCGCTGGGTGTCGCCGCCGCCGGCCGGCGAAAAGGTGCAATTCATGTCCTTCGACGAGCCGAAGACGAAGCCCCAGCCGCTGCTGACGTCGCAGGACAGCACGCCGGCGTTGACGCCGGAGGGATCCGCGCTCACCGAAGTGGCGATGGCGGCAGACGCAATGGCCGCGAGGCCGATCAGGAGGGTACGCTTCATATGAACTGATCTCCAGTTGTCAGGGGACGAATCTAGTCACACGCGAAGGCGTTACCACACGAGGTAGGCCGCAAATTGAGGCGGCGCAACTTCACCGTTGGTATTGATCGCGACGACGCGCTCAGAAAGGCGTGCTAAGCGGCCGGACGATCATTCCGGGGTGGTGGATGCGGCCTGCTCGATTGGTGCTCGTGCTTGCGCTCGTCGTCGCGGGGGCGCCTGTCGCCCGCGCCGACGAGGGGTACTGGACCTTCGACAACTTCCCGGCCGCGAAGGTGAAGGCGGCCTACGGCGTCGACATCACGCCGGCCTGGGTCGACCGCGTGCAGGCGGCGGCCGTGCGTCTGTCGTCCGGTTGCTCGGCCTCGGTGGTGAGCGGCGCGGGGCTGACGCTGACCAACGACCACTGCGCAACCGACTGCGTGCAGGCGCTGACCAGCGGCGGGCGTGATTACCAGCAGGCCGGCTTCCTGGCGGCAGCACGCACCGACGAGCGCCGCTGCCCGCAGCTGGTCGCCGAGATACTGACCAGCGTCTCCGATGTCACCGCGCGCATGCAGGGCGCGGGCGCCGGGCTGGCCGGCGCGGCGCTGGTCGCGGCGCGCGAGGCCGAGCAGAGCCGCATCGAGGCCGAGGCCTGCGGGACCGATCCGAAGCTGCGCTGCGAGGTGGTCGACCTCTATCACGGGGGCCAGTACAAGCTCTACCGGTATCACCGATACGCCGACGTCCGGTTGGTGTTCTCGCCGGGCGACCGGGCGGCGTTCTTCGGCGGCGACCCCGACAACTTCAACTTCCCGCGCTTCGACCTCGATTGCGCGTTCGTGCGCCTCTACGAGGACGGCAAGCCCGCCGTCACGCCCGGCCATCTGCGCTGGACGCCGCGGTCGCCGGTCTTCGGCGAGCCGGTGTTCGTGGCCGGCAATCCGGGCGGGACCTTCCGGGAGGAGACGGTCGCCGAGGTCGAGGCGCAGCGCGATCTCGTGCGGCCGCTGAACATGACCGAGCTCGCCGAACTGCGCGGCCGGATGATCCGGTTCGGCGAGGAGAGTGCGGCCAACAAGCGCCTGGTCGACGAGCCGCTGATGGACGTGGAGAACGACTTCAAGGTCGAGACCGGCCGCCTCGCCACGCTCGACGATCCCGGCTTTATCGCCGCCAAGCACGCCGCCGAGGCTGACCTCAAAGCCAGGGCGCTCGCGAAGCTGGGCCCAGGCTTCGGCGACCCGTGGGCCGACATGGCGACGGCGCAGGCGGCGCTGGGCGACGTCTACGTCGCCTATCACCAGCTGGAGATCGGCCCGCGCGGCTCGAACCTGTTCGACTACGCGCGCGACCTGGTCCGCGGGGCGGCCGAGCGCCAGAAGCCGTCGGCTGAGCGGCTGCCGGGCTACGCCGACGCGCAGCTGCCGGCGATGGAGAAGGCGATCCTCGACCCGGTCCCGGTCGAGCCGGCGCTCGAACAGTTCCTGCTGGAGTTCTGGCTGTCGAAGACCCGCGAGCGGCTGGGGGTCGACGATCCGGCGGTCCGGGCCGTGCTGGGCCGCGAGAGTCCCGAGGGCCTCGCGCAGCGTCTGGCGGCCGGCTCCAAGCTCGGCGACCCTGCCCTGCGCAAGGCGCTCTGGGAAGGCGGCGCCACGGCGATCGCCGCCTCGGACGACCCGATGATCCAGTTCATGCGGCGGATCGACCCGGAGGCGCGGCGCATCAGGTCAGCCTACGAGGACCGCTACATCGGCCCGACCACGCGCGCCGCCGAAGCGATTGCCAAGGCGCGGTTCGCGGTGCTCGGCGACAGCGTCTATCCGGACGGCACCTTCACGCTGCGGCTCAGCTACGGAACCGTCGCCGGCTGGACCTATCGCGGCAAGATCACGGCGCCCTTCACGACATTCGCGGGCCTCTACGACCGCGCCACCGGCGCGTCCCCCTACGACCTCGATCCGCGCTGGATCGCCGCCAGGGCTAAGCTCGACCCGGCGACCATCTTCAATCTCTCGACGACCGACGACATCATCGGCGGCAACTCCGGCTCGCCGCTGCTGGACGCCAAGGGCGATGTGATCGGCGCGGTCTTCGACGGCAACATCCACTCGCTGGGCGGCGACTACGTCTTCGACCCGAGCGCCAACCGCGCCGTCGCGGTGACCGCGCAAGCGATCCAGGGAGCGCTCATCAAGGTGTATGGCGCGGGTGAGCTCGCTCGTGAGTTGGCGACGCCTTGACGCGGATGGTTTCCGAATTGCCGCCAAACCGCTTACTATGCGGTCCGCACGAGAGCCTGGCGCGAAATCGCGGGGGGCATTGTAACCAGATTGTCTTGCTAGGCGTTCTTGAGCCATGCAGGGCTCAGGGACTGCAGAGAAACGGCGAGGAGGGGCTGCCAGGATGAACCTCGACGGGCCGCGCGGGCGCGCATTCGACGAAGTGCTCGACTTCGCGATCGCTGAGCCGCCGGCGCCTGAACCGCCCGCGATCAAGGGCATCTCCTGCGTCGTCTGCGCCTACAACGAGGCGGATCGCATCCGGAACATCCTCGACGTGATCCACTGCCACCCGGCGCTGACCGAGGTGATCGTGGTCAACGACGGCTCGACTGACAACACCGAGGCGCTGATCCGCAAGTACCCGACGATCCGGGTGCTCACCCATACCCCGAACCGCGGCAAGACCTATGCGCTGAGCCGCGGCATCGCCGCCGCCCGCTGCGACCACCTGATGCTGCTCGACGCCGACCTCGCTGGCATCAAGCCCTCGGACATCGACGCGCTGGCCGCGCCGGTGATACGCGGCGAGGCCGATGTCAGCATCTCGCTGCGCTCCAACAGCCTCTGGCTCTACCGCCAGCTCGGGCTCGACTTCGTCTCCGGCGAGCGGGTGGCGCCCAAGGCGCTGCTGGCGGGCGCGGTTGAGGCGATGCAGCGCCTGCCGCGCTGGGGCGGCGAGGTCTACATGAACGAGATCTTGATCCGTCGCGGCTGCCGTATCGCGGTGGTGCGCTGGCCGCTGGTGCTGAACATCCGCAAGTACGAGAAGGCCGGTTTCTGGCGCGGCACGATAGCCGAGTTGAAGATGATCGCCGACGCCGCCTCGGTGCTGACGCCGTTCGGCCTCGTGCGCCAGAACGTCGACATGCTGAGGCTGGTCAACCGGCGCAGCTGGCGCGCGCGCATGCGCGGCCTCTTCGCCCACCGCCTGGTCTCATGAGCTGAGAAAGGACGCGGCCAGCCCATGAACGCCAGGGATCAACTGAGCGCCATGCTGGCCGATGTCGATATCGAGGTGAACGGCCAGCGCCCCTGGGATATCCAGGTCCACAACGACGATCTTTTTTCGCGGGTGATCGCCGAGGGCACGTTGGGCCTGGGCGAGGCCTACATGGATGGCTGGTGGGATTCGCCGCAGCTCGACGAGTTCTTCCACCGCGTGGTCGCCGCCGATCTCGGCGCGCATCTGAAGATCACGCCGTCGCTGGCCTGGCTCGCCATCACCTCGCACCTGCAGAACCGGCAGAACCGAAAGCGCGCGTTCCAGGTGGCCGACGTGCACTACAACCTCGACGTCGACGTGTTCGAGGCGACGTTCGATGCGCGCCTCACCGGCAGCTGCGCCTACTGGGAGAACGCCGCCAATCTCGACCAGGCGCAGGACGCCAAGCTCGACCTGATCTGCCGCAAGATCGGCCTCGAGCGCGGCCAGCGGGTGATCGACATCGGCTGCGGCTGGGGCGCCTTCATGGGCTACGCGGCCGAGAAGTACGGCGCCGACTGCATCGGCGTGACTGTGTCCAGCGAGCAGGTCGCCTACGCCAGGGAGCGCTACCAGGGCATGGCGGTCGACCCGCAGCTGATGGACTACCGCGCCTACGTGGGTGAGGTCGACCACGTGGTCTCGATGGGGATGTTCGAGCACGTCGGAAGCAAGAACTACCGCACCTACTTCGAAAAGGCGCGCAGCGTGCTGAAGGAGGGCGGGCTCTTCCTGCTGCATACGATCTTCCAGCCGAAGGCCAGCCCGATCATCGAGCCCTGGATCAACAAGTACATTTTCCCGAACGGGGTGCTGCCCACCGTCGGCCAGATCGGCAAGGCGGTGGAGGGCCTCTTCGTGATCGAGGACCTGGAGAATTTCGGCGCCTACTACGACCGCACGCTGATGGCCTGGCGCGCCAACTTCACCGCCCATTGGCCGGCCATGGCGGCGCGCTACGGCGAGCGATTCTGTCGGATGTGGGACTACTACCTGGCCTCCTGCGCCGGCGGCTTCCGCAGTCGCAGAATCAGCGTCGGCCAGTTCGTGCTGTCGCCCAACGGCGTCCCCGGCGGCTGGCGACTGCAGCGCTAGTTGGGCGCATTCAGGCCGCTTCCTGACTTGCGTCGGCTCGCCCGGATTGTATGGGGTTGCCGCAGCGGGCGGATTTCATCGTCGCCGAATGTGCAAGGGGATGCGGCGCTTGGACGGTTCCGAGCCGCAGAGTGAAGCGCAACGTCTCCATCGCACCGGTTTCGCCGGCGCGCTGGCGGCGCTGTTGCTTGCCGCCTGCGGGGCGCACCAGCCGCCGCAGCGGCCGCCGCCGACCGTGGGCGTGGTGACGGTGCAGCCGCAGTCGGTGACCCTGACCACCGAGCTGCCGGGCCGCACCAATCCCTACGAGATCGCCGAGGTGCGCCCGCAGGTGGGCGGCATCATCCAGGCGCGGCTGTTCACCGAGGGCGGGGTCGTCAAGGCCGGCCAGGTGCTCTACCAGATCGAGCCGGCCCCATTTCAGGCCGCCTACGACCAGGCGCAGGGGCAGCTCGCCAACGCCGAGGCCAACCTCACCGACACCCGGTTGAAGGCCGAGCGCCTCGCGGGCCTGGTCAAGCTGAACTCGATCGCCAAGCAGGACGCCGACGACGCCGAGGCCGCCTACAAGCAGGCCCAGGCGACAGTCAAACAGGACAAGGCCGCGGTCGAGGCGGCGCGGATCAACCTGGGCTGGACCAGGGTGACCGCGCCGATCACCGGCAAGATCGGCATCTCCACGGTCACCAAGGGCGCGCTGGTCACCGCGACCCAGACCACCGCGCTGACCACCATCCAGCGGCTCGACCCGATCTACGTCGACGTCACCCAGTCGGCCGCCCAGGTGGTCGCGCTGCGCAGGCAGATGGCGCAGGGCGGGCTGCATCCGGACGCGCGCGCCGGGGCCGAGACCCACCTGACGCTCGACGACGGCTCGACCTATGCGCTGCCCGGCAGCCTGCAGTTCACCGACATCACCGTCGATCCGACCACCGACGCGGTGACGCTGCGCGCGATCTTCCCGAACCCCTCCGGCCTGCTGCTGCCCGGCATGTTCGTGCGGGCCACCGTGATCGAAGGGGTGAACCCGTCGGCGCTGCTGGTGCCGCAGCAGGGCGTCACGCGCGACGCGCGGGGGCAGGCGACCGCCCTGGTCGTCGACGCCCAGAACAAGGTCGAGCTGCGCCACGTGCAGGTCGGACAGACCATCGGCAGCAAGTGGCTGGTCACCGGCGGCCTCGCCGCCGGCGACCGCGTCATCGTCGAAGGCACGCAGGCCGCGCAGCCGGGCATGCAGGTGCGCGCCGCGCCCGCCGACAACGTGCAGTAGGGCGGGCGTCCGGTGTCACGTTTCTTCATCGAGCGTCCGATCTTCGCGACGGTGATCGCGATCGTGATCATGGTCGCCGGCGCGCTGGCGATCACCACCCTGCCGATCGAGCAATATCCGACGATCGCACCGCCCTCGGTGGGCATCTTCGCCAACTATCCGGGCGCCTCGGCCTCCACGGTGGAGACCACCGTGACCCAGGTGATCGAGCAGCAGCTCACCGGCCTCGACCACCTGCTCTACTTCTCGTCGTCGTCGAGCTCGGACGGCAGCGCCTCGATCAACGTGACCTTCGCGCCCGGCACCAACCCGGACATCGCCCAGGTGCAGGTGCAGAACAAGCTGCAGTCGGCGCTGCCGGTGCTGCCGGCGGAGGTGACGCAGGAGGGCATCGGCGTCGCCAAGGCTCAGGGCGACTTCCTGATGATCGTCGCCCTCAGTGACGCGAGCGGCCGCTACTCGTCGAACGACATCGCGGACTATCTGAGGAGCTACCTCGTCGACCCGCTGGCGCGGGTGAACGGGGTGGGCAACGTCAGGGTATTCGGCGGCCAGTACGCCATCCGCATCTGGCTCGACCCCTACAAGCTGCAGTCCTACGCGCTTATGCCGTCCGACGTGGTCAGCGCCGTCCTCGCGCAGAACGTCCAGATCACCAGCGGCCAGGTTGGCGGCCTGCCGTCGCCGGCCGGCCAGCAGCTCAACGCGACGGTCACCGCGCAGTCGTTGATGACCACGCCGGAGGAGTTCCGGCAGATCATCCTGAAGACGCAAGCCAGCGGCGCGGTGGTCCGCCTCGCCGACGTCGCCAAGGTGGAGCTGGGCGCCGACGACTATTCGGCGACCACGCGCCTGAACGGCCTGCCGGCCGGCGGCGTCGCCATCCAGCTGTCGCCCGGCGCCAACGCGCTGACCACCGCCGACCTCGTCAAGGCCAAGGCCAACGATCTGGCCAAAAGCCTGCCGGCCGGGCTGAAGCTGAGCTTCCCGGTCGACTCGACCACCTTCATCAAGCTGTCGATCCAGCAGGTCATCGTCACCCTGGTGGAGGCGATCATCCTCGTCATCGCGGTGATGTTCCTGTTCCTGCAGGACTGGCGCGTGACGCTGATCCCGGCGGTGGCGGTGCCGGTCGTGCTCCTGGGCACGTTCGGGGTGCTGGCGGCGTTCGGCTACTCGATCAACACGCTGACGATGTTCGCCATGGTGCTGGCGATCGGCCTCCTGGTCGACGACGCCATCGTGGTGGTCGAGAACGTCGAGCGGATCATGAGCGAGGAAGGGCTGCCGCCGAAGGAGGCGACCATCCGCTCGATGAGCGAGATCACCGGCGCGCTGATCGGCGTGGCGATGGTGCTGGCGGCGGTGTTCCTGCCGATGGCGTTCATCGGCGGCTCCAGCGGGGTCATCTACCGCCAGTTCTCGATCACCATCGTCTCGGCCATGGCGCTCTCGGTGTTCGTGGCGCTGACCCTGACGCCGGCGCTCTGCGCGACGCTGCTGAAGCCGGTCGAGGCCGGCCACAAGGAGCACGAGCGCGGCTTCTTCGGCTGGTTCAACCGCACCTTCGCCGCCACGGTGCAGCGCTACCAAGGCGGGCTCGGCCGCGTCCTCGGCCGCCCGTTGCCGGCGCTGATCCTCTACGGCGTCGTCACGCTGGCGCTGGCGCTGCTGTTCGTGCGCCTGCCGACCGCCTTCCTGCCGATCGAGGACCAGGGCTCGATGATCGGCCTCTACACGCTGCCTGTGGGCGCCACCCAGTCACGCACCATCGCGGTCGGCAAGCAGATCGAGGGTTATCTGCTCGGCCCCGAGAGGCGGAACATGCAGGCGGTGTTCACGGTCGCCGGCTTCAACTTCAGCGGCAACGGCCAGAACCTCGGCCAGGCCTTCATCCATCTCAGCGACTGGAAGGATCGCCCGGGAGCCGAGAACAGCGCCCAGGCGATCGCCCAACGTGCGACGCGGGCGCTGGCGCAGAAGGTGCGCGACGGCCAGGTGTTCCTGCTGGTGCCGCCGGCGGTGCCGGGGCTCGGCAGCACCTCGGGCTTCGACCTCGAGCTGGAGGACCGCGCCGGCCTCGGCCACGACAAGCTGGTCGCCGCCCAGCAGCAGCTGATCCAGATGGCGGCCCGGGACCCGATCCTGGCCGGCGTGCGCCCCAACAACCAGCTCGACACGCCGCAGCTGCACCTGGCCATCGACCAGGCCAAGGCCAGCGCGCTCGGCCTCAACATCGCCGACGTCGACACCACCATCGCCGCGGCGTTCGGCGGCTTCTTCGTCAACAACTTCGTCGACCGCGGGCGGGTGAAGCGGGTGTTCGTGCAGGGCGATGCGCCGTTCCGCGCCAGCCCGGAGGACCTCGGCGACTGGTACGTGCGCGGCTCGACCGGCGCGATGGCGCCGTTCTCGGCTTTCTCGACCACCGCCTGGACGATGGGGCCGGCCCAGCTCGGCCGCTACAACGGCCAGCCGTCGCTGGAGGTGCAGGGCCAGTCGGCGCCGGGCCAGAGCTCGGGCGCGGCGATGCGCGAGATGGAGAAGCTGATCGCCCAGCTGCCGCACGGCATCGGCTTCGAGTGGACCGGGCTCTCCTACCAGGAGCTGCTCTCCGGCTCGCAGGCGCCGTTCCTCTACGGCCTCTCGCTGCTGGTGGTGTTCCTGTGCCTGGCTGCGCTCTACGAGAGCTGGTCGGTGCCGCTGTCGGTGATCCTGGTGGTGCCGCTAGGCGTGTTCGGCGCGGTGATGGCCGCGACGCTGCGGGGCTTCTACAACGACGTCTACTTCCAGGTCGGCCTGCTCACCACGATGGGCCTGACCGCCAAGAACGCCATCCTGATCGTGCAGTTCGCCCACGAGGCCGAGCGGAGCGGCTCTGACCCGCACGATGCCGCGATGACCGGCTCGCGCCTGCGCCTAAGACCGATCCTGATGACCTCGCTGGCGTTCATGGCCGGCGTGTTCCCGCTCGCAATCGCCTCGGGCGCCGGCGCGGCCAGCCAGCACGACATCGGCACTGGCGTGATCGGCGGCATGCTGGCGGCGACCATCCTGGTGATCTTCTTCACGCCGCTGTTCTTCGTCGGCGTGCGCCGCTGGACTGTGGCCCGCACCCGGCGTCGGCGCGGCGCGCAGCCCGAGGGCGGCGCGACCTGACGCCGGCGCCTCCGAGGGGCGCACATGCTTGCCGGCGATTCACCCTGATCCTTAAGGGGTGGTTAGTGGGCGATAATCAATAATCGACGATATACTTCCTGTGTGGTTGCATTTACTACGCGATCTCTGCTGTGCTCGGCGGGCAACAGCGCCAGTTCTTTAGTTTTTGTCGGTTCAGGCGGCGAAGGTCCGCACTTATTCTGATTGTGCTGGGCCGGCCGCCGAGCTTCGCCTCTTGCAGGGGATATCAGGACGATGGCGCTCTCTCATCTGACCACCGTAGCTGACGGCAGCGGCGAGCCGACCAAGAGCGGGGTCGTCGATTTCGGCCGCGGCGCCGATGCGGCGACCTGGCGCATGCGGCAGTTGCAGTTCGAGGCCCGCGCGCTCGGCCGCGAACAGCTGGAGACCCTGGCGCGCGACCTGAGCTCGCTCGCCACGCGCGCCGCCGAAATCTCCGCTGGCGGCGAGGCCTATCCGGTGGGCGCGCGCGAACTCGCCTCGCGGCTCGCCGACGAGCTGCCGCGCAAGGCCCAGCTGCTCCTCTCGCTGGCGCGCCGCGAGGATTAGGGGCGCGGATTAGCCGGCCGTCGCAGGCTGGTTGACCGCCGCGATCACCTCGTCGGCCACCCGGTTCGCCTCGGCGATGGCGTCGCCGATGCAGGGCGTGTTGACCGGCGGCTGGTAGATCTTCACCGGCGTGCGGCGGTCGAGGTCCTGGCAGGCCTCGCGCGCCTTGGCGGTGATCCGGTCCTTGAAGACCTTCTGGTCCGACGCCTTGGTCAGGTCGAGGTCGGCGTAGCTGACCTTCATGGAAAGCGAGGCCACGTACACCGGCTGCAGGTGGCGGCCCCTGCCGACCCGTTCGCGCACGACCTCGGGCGCGAGCACGGTGACATCCTGGCTGTAGGGGCCCGATTCGGGCGTCGCCGCCGCCGTCGCCGCGTGGCGCGAGGGGAGCATGGCGATCAGCGCCGCGCCGGCCAGCGCGGCGAAGCCGATCTTGATGGCCAAGGGTTCAGCGAGCCGCATGCCGGGGCTCCTTCCTGCGTTCGTTTCCGCCGGCGCCGCTTTGCATGGCGCGCCGTGTCGGCGCGAACATCCGCCGGTTGCGGGAGAGCGCCCATCGGTAGAAACCCGAGGACGCAGCTTCAGCGTTCGGCAGGCAGACAAGCCGCGGTCGCGCCGATTGGCCGTCTCAACCCCTGAGGGCGTCGCTAGCGCCCGATCGCCAGGAAGCGCTCGGCGCGCTGCGCCTTCAGCTCGGCCGCCGAGAGCGGCAGCAGCGCGCCCAGCTCCTCCTCGATCGCATCGCCGACGGTCTTCACCGTGGCGGCCGGGTCGGCGTGCGCGCCGCCCGTCGGCTCGGCGATGATGCGGTCGACGATCTTGAAGCCGATCAGGTCCTGTGCGGTGATCTTCATCGCGTTGGCCGCGCCCTCGGCCTTGGTGCCGTCGCGCAGCAGGATCGAGGCGCAGCCCTCCGGCGTGATCACCGAATAGATCGCGTGCTCCAGCATCAACACCCGGTTGCCGCAGGCCAGCGCCAGCGCGCCGCCGGAGCCGCCCTCGCCGGCGATCACCGCCACCATCGGCGTCGACAGCGTCAGGCACCGCTCGGTGGACCGGGCGATCGCCTCGGCGACGCCGCGCTCTTCGCTGACCAGGCCCGGATAGGCGCCGTTGGTGTCGACGAACGACAGCACTGGCAGGGCGAACTGCTCGGCGAGGTCGACAAGGCGCACCACCTTGCGGAAGCCCTCGGGCCGGCCCATGCCGAAGTTGTGCTTGATGCGCGTCGTGGTGTCGTGGCCCTTCTCCTGGCCGATCACCACCACCGGATGGCCGCGGAAGCGCCCCAGCCCGCCCATGATCGCCTGGTCGTCGGCGAACTTGCGGTCGCCGCGCAGCTCCACGAACTCCTCGATCAGCCCACTGACGTAGTCGACGAAGTGCGGCCGCTGCGGATGGCGGGCGATCTGGGTCTTCTGCCAGGCGTCCAGATGCGCATAGGTCTGACGGCGCAGGTCGGCGACACGCAGGCGCAACGCCTCGATCTCATTGTCGAAAGCGCCGGGGCCAGCCGTCTCCGAGAGCTTCGAGAGCTCCTCGATCTTCGCTTCGAGCTCGCCGATTGGGCGCTCGAATTCCAAATAGTGAGCGGCCATGGATGATGAACGCGGTTCCCCCGGCAAAGGTCGCGGGAACCTAGGCGGGAAGGGCCCCAGGAGCAAGAACGAGGGGCAAGAACGCGGCCCGCGACGGATCGAACCGCGGTTTTGCGAGTTTGAAACAGCGGGACAAGCATCGCGCCCGCCTTTGGGGGCGCCAAGGAGGAAGAACATCATGGATGGCAAGCTCGCCACCCTGGCCGGGGCCGCGGCCCTCGCGGCCGTGCCGGCTCTGGCCGGAGCGACCCCGCAGCCGTCAGGACCCGCCGTGCCCGTGGCCGCGACCTACGCCGAGCTGCTGAGCCCGATCCCGAACGCGTCGGAGCGGCTGCAGCAGGCCGACGCGCAGTTGGATGCGGCCCAGCCGCAGCTGATCGAGGCGCAGTACTACAACGGCCGCGGCTACAACAATCACCATCACCATCATCAACACAACCACTACAATCGCTCGTGGTACATGGCGCATGGCTACTATTGGTACGGCGGCCGGTGGGTGATGCGGCCCCGAAACCACCACCATCATCACCACCATCACAACTACAACTACTGAGCCTATCCCTTCCCGTCATGGGGAGGGACGCGCAGATCGACCTGGAGGGACCGGACGGCTAGCCCGCCCGGTCCCTCGCTTTTGCTGCGCGCGCCATGTGGCGGTAGGTGCCGTCGAAGACGGTGTTGGTGCTCGAGGTCCACCGCGTGCCCTCGGCGAGCGTGTCGCGGCTCGCGGCGATCCGGCGGGCGCGCAGCTCGCGCTCGGCCTCTTCCTCCTCGTCCATCGGCGCGAGCTCGAGCTCGGGCTCGGCCGGGATCGTGATGATGCTCATGAACGGCTCGCCCTTGCGGAAGACGTGGGTCACGCCCTTCGGCGGCGCCTTGAAGATGCAGAAGAACATCATCGGCCACCACTCGCTGCGAATCAGCGCCGGCACCGCCAGCGGCGTGGTGTTGGTGGGGTCCGAGTAGTAGCGCGGGTGCGGCTCGGTGCGCACCGCCCAGCCCGGCGGGACCTTCAGGTCGAGGCAGAGCTGGTAGGAGTAGAAGTCCGCGCCGAACGGCCGGAACGGCGGCCACATCATGGTGGGATCGACCGGCACGCCCCAGTCGGCCTGGAGCTTCACCTTGCCGCGTGACTGCGTCACCCGCAGCTCCTCGTCGAACGGGTAGAGCACCTCGACGCCGTAGCGCGCGCCCTCGGAGAACGGCGTGCAGTGCCAGACCTGCTCGTGGTTGCCATCCGCGCGCGGCTGCGGGTCGCCGCCCCAGCCGGGGATCGGCAGCTCGATCGGCTGCGGCGGAAAGCGGTGGCCGTGGATGCGGTATTTCACCAGCGGCATGCGTTCGATTCTCCCAACTTGGCGGCCGCCGGCAAAGCGAACGACGGGGGAGGATAGTTCCAGATGGCGGGGCCTACCGCCTACCGTCTCGCCAGCGGGTGCTTGGTCTCCACCACCTCGCGCAGGCGGCCCTCGGCGACGTGGGTGTAGATCTGGGTGGTGGCGATGTCGGCGTGGCCCAGGAGGGTCTGCACCACGCGCAGGTCGGCGCCGCCTTCCAGCAGGTGGGTGGCGAAGGCGTGGCGCAGCACGTGCGGGCTGACCTTGGCCGGATCGACGCCGGCGGCCAGCGACGCCTCCTCGAGCAACTGGGCGAAACGACGAGGCGTCAGCCGACCGTCGCGGCCGCGCGAGGGAAACAGCCACGGGTTCTGTCTGGCGCCCTTCGGCAGGAAGCGCGGGCGCACGGCGAGGTACCTCTTGAGCGCCGCGCGCGCCGCGTTGTTCAGCGGCGCCAGCCGTTCCTTGCCGCCCTTGCCGCGCACCATCAGGTAGGCCGGGTCGCGCTGCACCGCATTCAGTGTCAGGGATGTCGCCTCCGAGACCCGCAGGCCCGAGGCGTAGATCAGCTCGATCAGGCAGGCGACGCGCAGCCCGCCCGCGCCGTCGCCTTCGGGCTCCCGCCCGCCCGCCGCCGCGATCAGCCGCTCGATCTCCTCGCGCGTCAGCACCTTCGGCAGCGGCCGGCCGCGCTTCGGCGCATCGACTCGCCGCGACGGGTCGTCCTCACGCCAGCGCTCGCCCAGCACGAAGCGGTAGAACTGCCGCACCGCCGCGCGCCGTCTGGCTGCCGTGGCGGGTGCGAGGCCGCGCGCGCCCAGCGCCGCGAAGTAGGCCTCGATCTCTTCGGCGCTCGCTGCGGCCAGATCGGTCTTGCGGGCGCCCAAGAAGCCCTGCGCGTCCGCCAGGTCCTTGGCGTAGGCCTTCAGCGTGTTGGCGGCGGCGGCCCGCTCGGCCGCCATCATCTCCAGGAAGGCCTCGACCCAGCCCGCGCCTGCGACCGCGCCCGCGGCCTCGTCATGCGGCGAAGTTGGCGAGGCTGGCGCCGCTCGTGTAAAGCCGCTGACGGTCATGTCGCCAACACTGGGTCCCTTTGACAAAACCATCGCCCTCGTCGGCCTGTCGGGCGTCGGCAAGAGCAGTATCGGCCGGCGCCTCGCCCTGGCGCTCGGCATGCCGTTCCGCGACGCCGACTCCGAGGTCGAGGCCGCCGCCGGCCGGCCGATCGCCGAGATATTCCAGCAATATGGCGAAGCCGCGTTTCGCGACGGTGAACGGCGGGTGATCGCCCGGCTGCTGGCCGAGCCGCCGCACGTGCTGGCCACCGGCGGCGGCGCCTTCATGCATCCGGAGACCCGCCAGCTGATCAAGGACAAGGCGATCTCGATCTGGCTGAAGGCCGACATCGAGGTGCTGGCCCGCCGCGTCAGCCGCAAGTCCGACCGCCCGCTGCTGGCCGGGCGCGATCCGGCCGATGTGCTGACCGCCCAGGCCCGGGACCGCTATCCGATCTACGCCGAGGCGGATCTGGCGGTGGAGACCGGCGACACGCCGCACCTGGTGGCGGTCGACGCCATCCTGAAGGCGCTGGCCGGGCGCGCGGAGGCGCAGGCGCAATGAACGGCGTTGGCGGGGGCGCCGCCGTCTCAGGCGCGACCGCAGTCCCTGGCGCGACCGCCGTCCCTGGCGTGACCGCCGTCCCTGTGGCGGTTGAGGGCCGACCCTACGAGGTGCTGATCGGGCGCGGGCTGGTGGAGCGGGCCGGCGCGCTGATCCGCCCGGTCCTGAAGCGCCCGCGGGTGGCCGTGGTGGCCGACGAGACCGTAAACGGCCTGCACGGGGCGCGGCTCGCTGCGTCGCTGCAGGCGGCCGGGATCGAGGCGCTTCCGGTGGTGATCGCACCGGGCGAGGAGGCCAAGAGCTTTGCGGGCCTGGAGGCGCTCTGCGACGCGCTGCTGGCGCTGGAGCTCGAGCGTGGCGACCAGATCGTGGCGTTCGGCGGCGGCGTGGTCGGCGACCTC
>DATNEH010000126.1:0-2480 GCA_035553015.1 Caulobacteraceae bacterium
AACTCCGAGCCGCGCACCGCGATCGAGATCGGGCCCTCCTTGCCGCCGTAGAGCGTGCCCGGCACCTTGCCTTCGCGCCGCACCGCGCGGGCGGCGCCCGTGCCAGCGTGCTCGCGCACTTCCACGTTCAGAACGATCTCGGCCATCGCCTTGCCTCAAATGCGAACCGCCGCGCGGGTCTGCGCCGCACGGCGAAGTGACCCGCGCGAAGCGGGGTCGGAAAAAGGGTGCGGCTAGATACACGCACCGGCCCCGCGATGCAACGGCCGGCCGTCGATGCCGCAGCCGCGATTCTCGTTCCCTGTGAGGGAGAGGATCGAAGCGTCAGGTGCTGTGGTGGCGACGGCGCGTCCGGGTCTGGTGCATGCGGACCGGGGGCACGGCGAGCGGCTTGGTCATCACGTCGACCGGCACCGCGCCGCCGGCGCTGATCACCAGGCAGGCGCCGGTGTCCTTCATCGCGTGCTGGCCGAGGCAGAAGACGTCCTCGTAGTTGGGCCGCGCCACCGCCAGGCACTCGAACTCGGCCAGCTTGGCCTCGGCCAGGCAGTGGTCGAGGTAGTAGTCGTCGGTCAGCCAGCCGAGGTGCGGCGCCATCTCGTCGTCGGCCTGGCCGATCGACGCCAGCGCCGCCAGCGCCACCGCCCGCACCACGAGGCCGGTGTAAGGCCCCGGCGCCGGATCCAGCGCCGCCCCGCCGGGCGGCTCGCCGGCGACCATCAGGTCGAGCGTCTGGGTCTCGCCGCCCGGCGTCGACCGCGGCGCGTTCGACAGCCGCTTGATCGCGTCGGCGCGGGTGTCGAGGTCGGGCACCGTCTGCAGCGACCAGGGCTCGTGCTGCATGCTGTAGGCGGCGAGTCTGACCGAGTTGCCGGCGTCGTAGAGTCGCATGCCGCCCGACATCAGCGCGTGCTTGGCGATGCCCGCGGCCCGCGTCCCGTCGGCGAACTGGAGCGCCGCCTTCGGGTCGGAGAAGATCTTCCTCACCAGCGCGTAGCGGTCGTCGGGCAAGGGCGCGGACGCACGGACGGCGTTGACGAAGGCCTGGTCGGTCAGCACGGCGATCGCCGCGTAGGACACCGCCCCGATGCGCAGCTGGCTGGCCTCGTAGGCCGACCCGGCGCGCAGCGACTGGCCGACCCCGCCCGCATCGGCGAAGGCCGGCGAGATCGACGACGCCTGATGGATGTAGTCGTCGTAGGCGCCGGCGGCGGCGACGAACCTGTGCGCCATCGAGACTTCCGGCATCGGCGGCGGTGGCGGCGGAAATGGCGGCGCGTCGATCACCGGCGGCTTCCTCGCCATGGCGGCGGGCCCGGCCGCCACGGCGGCCAGTCCCGCCATGCCGGCGATGAGCGCCAGCTTGGCTACGCTTGGGAAATGCATTGACTCACTTGCCCTTCCAGCCGGGCGATTCGCCCGGACCTCTTCTAGCATGCGGTCGGCGCGGCGGTGATGCGCCGTGCGCGAAGGTCGCAGACGGGATCGGCCCGGTCGTCAGTCGAACAGCTTGGAGACCGATTCCTCGTTGGCGATCCGCCGGATCGCCTCGCCGATCAGGTTGGCGCAGGTCACCTGGCGGATCTTCGGGCAGGCGGCCACCGCGTCGGTCGCCTCGATCGAGTCGGTGATGACGAGCTCGCTCAGCGCCGAGCCGGCCACCCGCTCCACCGCGCCGCCCGAGAGCACGCCGTGCGTCACGTAGGCCGAGACGCTGGCGGCGCCCTCGTCCATCAGCGCCTGCGCGGCGTTGCAGAGCGTGCCGGCCGAATCGACGATGTCGTCGAACAGCAGGCAGCGGCGGTCCTTCACGTCGCCGATGATGTTCATCACCTGCGAGACGCCCGGCTCTGGGCGGCGCTTGTCGACGATGGCGAGGTCGGCGTTCAGCCGCTCGGCCAGCGAGCGGGCGCGCGAGACGCCGCCGACGTCCGGCGAGACGATCATCAGCTCGCCGGCGTTGCGCTCATGGCGGCGCACGTCGGCGTCCATCAGCGGCGTCGGCAGGAGGTTGTCGGTGGGGATGTCGAAGAAGCCCTGGATCTGGCCCGAGTGCATGTCCATCGTCAGCACCCGATCGGCGCCGGCGCGGGTGATCAGGTTGGCCACCAGCTTGGCCGAGATCGGCGTGCGGCCGCCGGTCTTGCGGTCCTGCCGGGCGTAGCCGAAGTAGGGCATCACCGCCGTGATCCGCCGCGCCGAGGCGCGCGCCAGGGCGTCGATGCAGATCAAGAGCTCCATCAGATTGTCGTTGGCCGGATAGCTGGTCGACTGGACCACGAAGACGTCCTCGCCGCGCACATTCTCATTGATTTCGACGAAGATCTCCTCATCGGCGAAGCGGCGCACGCTCGCCTGCGTAAGCGGCATTTCGAGATAGTCGGCGATCGATCGGGCCAGCGGCGTGTTGCTGTTCCCGGCGAGCAGTTTCATGGGTTCGGCTCTCCCGGAGTAGGTGAGTCTGCCTTAGCCGCCGCAGC
>DATNEH010000127.1:0-12327 GCA_035553015.1 Caulobacteraceae bacterium
GGCGAGCCCGTCGAGCCGGAGGTGTTCGAGGCGATGCTGGGCGGCGTCGAGGCGCAGGGGCTGTTCGGCGCGCTGGATGCGGCGATCAGCGGCCACTTTTCCAGCGCCGAACAGGTGGCGATCGCCGCCGAGGCGTTGACGCGGGTGAAGCGCGCGTCGCCGGGGGCGCGGCTGATCGTCGATCCGATCATGGGCGATGCGGACGAGGGGCTGTACGTGCGCGAGCCGGTCGCCGAGGCGCTGGCCGCCGAGTTGGTCCCCGACGCCGATCTCCTCGCGCCGAACGCCTGGGAGCTGGCGCGGCTCAGCGGCCGCACCGTCGACGATGCGGCGAGCGCGGTGGCCGCCGCCCGCGCGCTGGGGCTTCCGACGCTGGTCTCGTCGCTGGCCGACGCGGGCGGGATCGGTGTCGCCTACGTCGACGCGCGCGAGGCCTGGCTCGCCGTCCACGCGCGCCGTCGCCATGCGCCGAAAGGGACCGGCGACCTGCTGACCGCCATCTTCGCCGCCGCCCTGGTCCAGGGCCGTGAGCCAGCCGAGGCGCTCGCGTTGGCGGTGGGCGCCGTCGCCGAGGCGGTGGAGGTCGCGGCCGCCGCCGACGAGCTGCCGATCGACGCGCTGCCTACCGCGCTGACCCCCTCGCCGCTGGTCACGCTGCGGCGGCTCGATGGCTGAGGCGCCGATCCGCGGACTCTGTCCGCCGAGGTTCGCCCCGGTACGGGCGGCGTTCGAGGCGAACTTCGCGGCCGGGCTGGAGCTCGGCGCGCGGTTCACGTTCGCGATCGAGGGCGAGATCGTCCTCGACCTGATCGGCGGCTGGGCCGATCGTGCGCAGACGAGGCCCTTCGCCGAGGACACGCTGACCCCGGTGTTCTCGACCACCAAGGCGCTCGCCGCAGTCATGGTCGCGCGGCTGGTCGGCGAGGGGCGGCTTTCCTACAGCCAGCGCGTTGCTGATCTCTGGCCCGAGTTCGGACAGGCCGGCAAGGCCGAGCTCACGGTCGAGCAGGCGCTCTCGCACCAGGCCGGGCTCTGCGGCCTGCCCGGGCCGATGCAACCGGCCGACTGGTTCGACTGGGACGGCGTCTGCGCGCGGCTCGCGGCGATGACGCCGCTCTGGCCGCCGGGGAGCGCCAGCGGCTACCACCCGGTGACCTTCGGCTACCTCGCCGGCGAGATCTTCCGCCGCGCCGACGGCCGGACGCTGGGGACGGCGCTGCGGGAGGACATCGCCGGCCCGCTCGGCCTCGATCTCTGGATCGGGCTGCCGCAGAGCGAGGATCACCGCGTCGCCGACGTGCGCCGCCCGCCGGCGATGCCGGACCTGGGACCGATGACCGAGCCGAAGCGGCTCGCCTTCTTCACCAAGTGGGCCTCGCCCGGCGGCCGCGGCGAGGCGGCCTGGCGGCGCGCCGAGATCCCGTCGGCCAACGGCCACGCCACCGCGCCGGCGCTGGCGCTGCTGATGGCGGCCCTCGCCACCGACGGCGACCTGGGCGTGTCGCGCATCCTGCCGCCGGGCGTGGCGGCCGAGGCGGCGCGCCAGCGGATCGCCGGGGACGACCTCGTGCTGCCCTACCGGATGAGCTGGGGCGCGGGGTTCATCCGCAACGAGGGCCCAGGCATCTACGGCCCCGGCCGCGAGACGTTCGGGCATTCCGGCTGGGGCGGGTCCTGCGCGTTCGCCGATCCGGAGCGCGGGCTCTCGGGCGCCTACGTGATGAACCGGCAGTCGGCCGAGCTGATCGCCGACGCGCGGGCGCGGCGGCTGATCGAGGCAGCCTACGCTTCGCTGGCCTGAGCCGCGGGCGCGGCCCGAACGCCTGCCAGCCGTCGGACTCGCCGCCAGGCGCCGAGCAGGAAGACCAGGACGCCCGCCCAGATGAAGCCGAACGAGACGACGCCGACCGGGCTCAGCCGCTCGCCCATCACGAGGCCGATCGCGAAGCCCAGCGTCGGCCCGGTGAACTGCAGGAACGCCACCGAGGTCAGCGGCATGCGCCGCGCGGTCCAGGCGAAGAGGGCCAGCGGCAGCACGGTCGCCGGCCCCATCGCCAGCAGCACCAGGGTGATCGGCAGGTGGCGCCCGAACGTCGCCGTCCCGGCGTGGGCGACCCAGAGCGTCAGCGCGAGCCCGAACGGAAACATCAGCACCGACTCCACGAGGAGCCCGGCCTGCGCGTCGACCTCGATCCGCTTGCGGATGACGCCGTAGATGGTGAAGGTCACCGCCAGGAAAAGCGCGATCAGCGGCGGGTGGCCGAGCGCGAAGGTCTGCAGGAGGACGCCGACTGCCGCCAGTCCGATGGCGGCGAGGCCGACGCCGTCGATCCGCTCGCGGAACAGCCAGGCGCCGACCGCCATGTTGAGCAGCGGGTTGATGAAGTAGCCGAGGCTGGATTCGATGTTGCGCCCGTTGTTGACCGCCCAGACGTAGACCGACCAGCCGCTGACGATCATCAGCGCCGAGACCGCCAGCTGCGCGAGCAGGCGCGGGCTGCGGAACACGCGCCGCACCTGGTCGAAGTGCCCGGAGATCAGCACGAGCGAGGCCGCCCACGGCGCGGACCACAGCGCGCGCTGCCCGACGATCTCCCACGAGCCAGCGCCCATCCGCCCGGCCAGGATGAACCAGGCCGGGATCAGACCCCAGATGACGTAGCCGACGATCCCGACCGCGAGCACCGGGCGGGACTGGCCGCCGGGCGCCGCGGCGGGGTGGCTCACGCGATGATCTTCTGGCCGATCACGCCGCGCTCGGCTGCAAGCTCGGCGATCTGCACCGCGTTCAGCGCCGCCCCCTTGCGGAGGTTGTCGGCGACCACCCAGAGGGCGAGGCCGTTCTCCACGGTGGGGTCCTTGCGGATGCGCGAGACGAACACCGAGAACTCGCCCTGCGCTTCCTTGGGCGTCACGTAGCCGGTGGGCTCGTGCTTATCGACCACCATCACGCCGGGTGCATCGCGCAGGATCTCGCGCGCCTCGTCGGCGTCGAGCGGGCGCGCGAACTCCAGGTGCACGGCTTCGGCGTGGCCGACGAACACCGGCGCCCGCACGCAGGTCACCGACAGCTTGATCGCCGGGTCGAGCATCTTGTGGGTCTCGTTCCACATCTTGTGCTCTTCGTCGGTGTAGCCGTCGTCCATGAACTTGCCGATGAACGGGATGACGTTGAACGCGATCTGCTTGGGCAGCACCTTCGGCTCGGTGGGACCGAGCACGAAGACCTCCTTGGTCTGGTCCCACAGCTCGTCCATCGCCGCCTTGCCGGCGCCGGAGACGGACTGGTAGGTCGAGACCACCGCCCGGGTGATCTTCGCCGCGTCGTGCAGCGGCTTCAACGCCACGACCAGCTGGACGGTGGAGCAGTTGGGGTTGGCGATGATGTTCTTCTTGCGCGCCAGCTCGATGTCGTCCGGGTTCACCTCCGGCACGATCAGCGGCACGTCGGGGTCCATGCGCCAGGCCGACGAGTTGTCGATGACCAGCGCGCCGGCGCGGCCGATCTTCGGCGACCATTCCTTCGAAAAGGCGCCGGAGACGCTCATCAGCGCGATGTCGACGCGGCTGAAGTCGAACTGCTCGATGTCCTCGCACTTGATGACGCCGTCCTTCCAGCCGACCTCGACGCCGATGGATTTGCGCGACGCGATCGCGTGAATCTTGTCCACCGGGAACGCCAGTTCCTCGAGGATATTCAGCATCTCGCGGCCCACGTTGCCCGTGGCGCCGACGACGGCGACCCGGTAACCCATCGAAAATCTCCTGAAAGGCGGGGTACTTTGGGGAAGGACGCGCCTCGTACGCCTTGACGGGCGCAGAGGCAACCGGGACACCGCGTGCGCCCCGATCAGGAAACATGTGGTGAAGGCGATGACGAACGCCAGCCTTTCGGAGAGTCTTCCGGCGCTGCCTTTCGCCGAGCTGATGGGCGTGAAGGTGGTCGAGGCGACCAAGACCCGCGTGGTCGGCCAGCTGACCGTGCGCGAGGCGCTGACCACCGGCGGCCACATCCTGCACGGGGGCGCCTACATGGCGTTCGCCGACAGCCTGGGCGCCATCGCCGGCTTCCTCAACCTGGCGCCGGGGACGCGCACCACGACGCTGGAGAGCAAGACCAACTTCCTCGGCTCGGCGCGGGTCGGCGAGACCATCACCGGCGAGGCCACGCCCCTCCACGTCGGCCGCCGCTCCAGCGTCTGGCAGACGCGCGTCACCAACGCCGACGGCCGCCTGCTGGCGCTGGTCATCCAGACCCAGATGACGCTGGAGGTCGCATGAGCACGGCGCCGGCTGTTTTGCAGGATCACGGGCGCAGGACGCTTCGCACCCCGCCAAGCAAGCGCGAGGCGGGCAGGTGCGCTTACGCGAGCGGCTCCGCTGGCGTGGGCGTCAGTTGCACTTTCCTCTGCCCGCACCCTTGACGCAGGTCGTGCCGCCGGCTGTGTGCACGACGCCCTTGCCGTTCATCGTCTTCGCCTCGGCGCCGCGCGAGTTCTGGGTGGTCGTCACGCCCCGGGCGTTCGTGTAGGCCGCAGTCGCCGTGCCCGTTCGGGCGTTGTAGGCGGCCCTTCCACCATAGGCGCCTTGCACCGTGCTGACCCCGCCCGGGTAGGTCCGGTGCGCGACCGCGCCAGGCGCGACAGTGGCCACGCTCGGCGTGGCGACCGCTCCGGCCGCCACCGCGCCTCCATTCACAGGTGCGGCGACGATCTGCCCGGCGGCGTTGCGGCAAACGGTTCTTCCCGCGGGAGTCGTTATGCATCCGCCTACGGCTGGCGAGGCGGCGACCAGGGCGGCGAGAGCCACCAACCAAGCACTCTTCATTGCGCAGGCTCCTTGGCCCCCGCCTGGGCCCCTCTGCCTGCTCACGAAGCACGCCGTGCGTCCTGGGACCATCGATCGAAAGCCCTATCCGGCTCAGGCGCATGCCCCATGGACCTAGGCCGTCTGGGCGACGGCCGGGCGACGGCTGGTGAAATGCAGCCACGCCACCACGGCCAGGCCCGCCAGCGTCAGCGCCGCGCCCAGCCAGAGGGCGCCGTGCACGTTGCCTTCGCCCACCACGCGCGAAGCCAGCAGCGGGCCCATCGCGCCGCCGATCAGCTGGACGGCGCCGCTCTGCACCGCGGCGCGCCGCGAGGGGTCGGCCTCGATGGTCATCGGCACCAGAAACGGCGCGAGGAACAGGCCGAAGATCCCGGCCGCGGCGTTCGCCCCGATGAACAGCCAGGCCGGCGCATGCTGGCCCATCGCCCACCAGGCGCAGAGGTAGGCGGTAGTGGTGATCAGGAAGACCACGAACCAACGGACGCGGCCGGCGAGCGCCGTCGCCGTGGCGCTGCCCACCACCTGCGCGGCCAGCGAGATCCAGAGCGCAGTGCGCGCCACGCCCGCGTCGAGCCCGGCCTGCAGCGCCAACGGCTCCAGGTAGACCGCCACGGCGCCCGCGCCGCTGACGAAGATCAGCGTGCCGACGAGGGCGATCCAGCCGCGCAAGGGCGGCGCGCCGCCGATCGCCTCGTCGGGGTCGAGATCGGCGAGCCGGCTCGGGCCGACCAGCGCCGCGCCGGCGCCGGCCAGCGCGCAGGCGGCGATCGCCACGAAGCCGCCGGTGGCGCCCCAGCGCGGCATGATCCAGGCGGCCAGCGCCAGCGCCAGCAGCAGTTGGCTCAGGGTCTGGCCGGTGAAGAACACGCCGGCCCAGCGCTCGGGCGTCGCGGTGCGGGCGATCATCGCCACGGTGATCCAAAGCATCACGCCTTCGATCGCGCCGGCGAGGCCGCGCAGCGCGAAGATGCCGGCGCCGGACGCGCCGGCGGTGGCGTAGTCGACGACTGCAAGCACCAGCGTGGCGGCGAGGCCGATCGTCTTCAGCCGCTGCGGCTTCAGCAGGATGCCGGCCAGCGCCGTGGCGACGCCCATGGTCAGCACCTCGACGGTGGCGACGAGGCCGATGTCGGGGTCGGAAAGGCGATGCTCGTCGACCAGCGCGCCCAGCAGCACCGGCAGCACGCCCAGCACCAGCAGCGAGTTGACCCCGACGCCGAGCGCGCCGGCGGTCTCGATCCCGCTTAGCGACGGGCCGACCGCCTCGTGGACGAGATGATTCGGGACGCGGTGGTCTTCAGTACTCAACGCGAGGCCTAGAGGCCGGCGAGGACGGCGTCGCCCATTTCGCGGGTGGACATGCGCCCGCCGATGTCCGGCGTGCGCGCGCCGCCGTCCAGCGCCTTGCCCACCGCGCCGGAGAGCCTGTCGGCGAGGTCGGGACGGCCCAGCGACCAGCGCAGCGCCATCTCGAACGACAGGATCGCCGCCAGCGGGTTGGCGATCCCCTTGCCGGCGATGTCGGGGGCCGAGCCGTGGATCGGCTCGTAGAGGCCGGGCTTGCCGGGATCGCCGAGCGCGGCCGAAGGCAGCATGCCGAGCGAGCCGGTCAGCTGCGCGGCCTCGTCGGAGAGCACGTCGCCGAACAGGTTGTCGGTGACCAGCACGTCGAACTGCTTGGGGTTCTTCACCAGCTGCATGGCGGCGTTGTCGGCCAGCATGTGCTCGAGCGTCACGTCCGGGTACTCGCGCGCGTGCAGGGCGGTGACCACCTCGCGCCAGAAGGCGCCGGTCTCCATCACGTTGGCCTTCTCGGCCGACGTCACCTTGTTGCGGCGACCGCGCGCCAGCTCGAAGGCCACCCGCGTCACCCGCTCGATCTCGTGGGTGGTGTAGACCTGGGTGTCGACGGCGCGCTTCTGGCCGCCGCCGATGTCCTCGACGCCGCGCGGCTGGCCGAAATAGACGCCGCCGGTCAGCTCGCGGACGATCATCAGGTCGAGCCCCTCGACCACCTCGCGCTTGAGGGTCGAGGCGTCGGCCAGCGGGCCGTAGCAGATGGCGGGGCGCAGGTTGGCGAACACTTCCATGCCCTTGCGCAGCGCCAGCAGGCCGGCTTCGGGCCGCAGGTTGCGCGGAACCTTCTCCCAGGGCGAGGCGCCGACCGCGCCGCCGACCGCGCCCATCAGCACCGCGTCCGAGCTTTTCGCGGTCTCCAGCGCCTCGTCGGTCAGCGGCACGCCGTGCTGATCGAGGCTGGCGCCGCCGAAGGCGCGCTCGTCGATGGCCAGCTCGTTGGTGATCCGCTCGGCGACCCGTTTCACCTCGGCGATGATCTCGGGACCGATCCCGTCGCCGGGCAGGAGGAGCAGCTTGGGCATCGGCGCCTTCGATAACTAGAGTGAGCGTTCGGAGGCGACCTCGTAGGCGATGAGGCGGCGGTCGGAAACCCCGAAGCTCGGCCACTGGGCGCGCCACGCCGCCATGTGCGGCGTCTTGAAGTGAGCGTCGAGCGCGGCCTGGTCGCGCCAGACCTCGAACACGTGGATCAGGCCCGGCTCGGCGACGTCCTCGGCGTAGCCGTAGGCGAAACAGCCGTCCTCGGCGCGGCTCGCAGCCATCATCTTCGCCATGTGCGGGCGCAGGCCGTCGAGGTTCGCGGGCGGGACGCGCACCGTGCCTGCGACGATCAGGCTCACGCCCGCTCCAGCCACGGCTGCGCCAGCGCGCGGCGGTGCTCGTAGACGTCGATGTCGGCCTTGTGCTGCAGCGTCTCGCCGATCGAATCGAGCCCCTTCAGCAGCTTCTGCTTGCGGGCCGGATCGATCTCGAAGCGGAACTGCCTGCCCGACGGTGCGGTGACGACCTGGGCCGCCAGATCCACCGAGAACACGTGGTTGCCCCCCCGCGCCTCGTCCATGAGCGCCTTCACCTCGGCCTCGGGGAGGGCGATCGGCAGCAGGCCGTTCTGGAAGCAGTTGCCGTAGAAGATATCGGCGAACGAAGGCGCGATCACGCAGCGTATGCCGTAGTCGAGCAGCGCCCAGGGCGCGTGCTCGCGGCTGGAGCCGCAGCCGAAGTTGTCGCCGGCGATCAGCACGCCCGCGCCGGCGTAGCGCGGATCGTCGAGCACGAAGCCCGGCTTCGGCTGGCCGGCCGCGTCGAAGCGCAGGTCGTAGAACAGGCCTTTGCTCAGGCCCTCGCGCTCGACGGTCTTCAGGAACTGCTTGGGGATGATCTGGTCGGTGTCGAGGTTGGCCACGTCCAGCGGCGCGGCCTTGGCGTGAAGCTCGGTGAACGCTTGCATCAGTCCTCCTCGGCGGCCGGTTCGGCGCTGAGCATCAGGGTGGGCGCGCCGGGGACGCCGGCGCGGACGGTGAACACCTTGGTGCCGGGCTTGCGGCCGCTGCGCACCTCGGAGACGTCGAAGCCGGCCTTGGCGAGGCGCGCCTGCGCCGCGTCCGGATCGGCAACCCGCCAGGCGAGGCCGGAGAGCCGGTCCGGCGCGTCGGAAACCTCGCCGCCGAGCCGCGCGCCGATCTCCACCACCGCGCCGCCGCAGCGGAAGAACATCAGCCGCGAGCCCCACTGCGGGTTCGAGCGGTCGAGCCGAAAGTCGAGCCCCAGCCGCGCGCCGTAGAGCGCCACCGCGCGGTCCGGGTTGGCGGTGTTGATCACCACGTGGTCGAGCCCGACCACGCCGTCGGCTGGCGCCGGCTTGGGGCTGGGCCGATGCGTGCGCTCCGCGAGCGCGATCGAGACGCCGTGCGTGGCGGCCGGCTCGACGAACGCCAGCCGCCAGGCGTCGGTGGAGAGCAGCGCCGCCGGCTCGGCTGCCGGCGCGCCGCGACGGCCCAGCACCCGGCGCGTCTCGTCGAGGTTGCTCACCTCGAACGCCAGGCCCCAGAGCCCCTCGCCCTGCGCCTCGATCTGCGCGCGCACCCGATCGCCGCTCTCGCCGGGGCCTTCCGGCTGCACGAGGTCGAGCGCCATGTTGGCGAGCTGGAACCAGGCGTGCCGCGCGCCCGCCGCCTCCTCGCGCCAGTCCGCCCGCCGCCCCAGCAGCGCCCCGAACTGGCTCGCGGCGCGATCGAGGTCCTTCACGGCGACGGCGATGTGATTGAGAGCTTCGATCATGCGGCGTCCCGGTCCGAGCGTAGCAGGCCGGCGACGCTCAAATCCTCGTCGATCAGCGGCCAATGGATGCCAAGGCCTGCCGCGCACGGCTCCCACATGCGCCGCGCCTCGGGCGTCGTCGCGGCGAGCTTGGGGAACCACGACAGCGGCGCCGACGCCCTTCGGCCATCCTGAAGGCTGACCTCAAGACGATCGCGGCTGACCTCCACCGTCGCGACGGTCGCATTCATCTCAAACACGGGCGTCCAGTATCACGAAATCGCTTTGAGCGGCTCCAGCCGTTCGGGGTTGCGTTTCAGATACTTGATGGCGGTGCCGGTCAAGTCCCGCCCCAGCGGCGGCCAAAGCGCGACCGGAGCAGGATAAGCGGCGACCTTCGGGTGCTGTCGAGTCGCCGCCAGCGGGCCACTAAAGGGCCTTCGGTAGCCCGGCGTCCTTCAGAGCGTTGTTAGCTGTCTCGCGACGCTTCGTCGGCCGCGGGACGGTGAACATGCGCTCGGTAATCGGGCTGTACCACACCTCATGGCTGCCTTTACCTTGGCGGCGGAACTCGCAGCCGGCCTCTCTCAGGAGGCGCGTTAGGTCGCGGTAGTAGTCGCTCGCCACAACGCGCTTCCACCCTACCAGGCCCCATGCCCGGCGTTCGTTCAGCTATACCGACAGGCTGATTCGACGAGCGGGGCAACTTAAGAGCGGCCCTTGCTCAGGGACGGTGTCCCTGTGGGTTGCAGGTTTCATCTGCGATTAATGATTCGCCGAGCGAACCTATATGGGGTGTGAGGTGTTGACACAGCTTGAATCTGCGCCGCACGGTGACCCTCGCCGTGGAGGGGCTGTGCCTTCGGGTTCAGAACGGTAACAGGATGTCCGAAGGACTCTACATCAATGCGATGCGAGATGCCGAAGCCGGCATCTTCTTCGTCGAGAGCAACGTGCCCGGGCTCAATGTCGAAGCCGACACCATTGAAGAGATGATTGAAATTCTGGTCGATGTCGTCCCGGAGCTGATCAAGGCGAACGTGGGTCGCGTTGACGGCAAGCTCCCGCACGTCCGCTTTTCTGCCGATCTGGCGTTCGCCTAGGGACGCCGCTTGCCCTTGGCGCCGCGCCGCAGTTCGGCCGCGCGTATCTCAAGTAATCCGCACTCAAGTGTGCCTAAAGCCAATCCCTGACGTCGGCGATGTGGCCGGCGAAGGCGGCGGCGGCGGCCATCTTCGGGCTCATCAGGTGGGTGCGGCCGCCGCGGCCCTGGCGGCCCTCGAAATTGCGGTTCGAGGTCGAGGCGCAGCGCTCGCCGGGCGCCAGGCGGTCGGGGTTCATGCCCAGGCACATCGAGCAGCCCGGCTCGCGCCAGTCGAAGCCGGCGGCGCGGAAGACTTCGTCCAGTCCCTCGGCCTCGGCCTGCTCCTTCACCAGGCCGGAGCCCGGCACCACCATGGCGATCACGTGCTCGGCGACCCGATGGCCGGCCTCGGTCGCCTTCTGCGCGATGGCGGCGGCGTCGCGCAGGTCCTCGATGCGACTGTTGGTGCACGAGCCGATGAAGACGCGGTCGATCCGCGCGGCTTTGATCGGCTGGCCGGGCTCCAGGCCCATGTAGTCGAGCATGCGGCGGATCTGCGCCGCGCGCGCCGCGTCGAAGCCGGCCGGGTCGGGGACCGCGCCGTCGATGGCGACCACGTCCTCCGGGCTGGTGCCCCAGGTGACCATCGGGGCCAGCTGCGAGACGTCGATGGCGAGCTCGCGGTCGAAGACGGCGTCGGGGTCGCTGACGAAGCCCTTCCAGTAGGCGAGCGCCATCTCCCAGGCGCCGCCCTTGGGCGCGGCCGGCCGGCCCATCAGGTAGGCGAAGGTGGTCTCGTCGGGCGCGACCAGCCCCGCGCGGGCGCCCCCCTCGATCGTCATGTTGCAGAGCGTCATCCGCGCTTCCATCGAGAGCGCGCGCACCGCCTCGCCGGCGTACTCGATGACGTGGCCGGTGCCACCGGCCGTGCCGATCTGGCCGATCATCGCCAGGGCGAAGTCCTTCGGGCCGACGCCGGGCTGCGGCTGGCCGGTAAAGGTCACCCGCATGTTCTTCGATTTCAGCTGGCGCAGCGTCTGCGTCGCCAGCACGTGCTCGACCTCGCTGGTGCCGATGCCCTGCGCCAGTGCGCCGAACGCGCCGTGGGTCGAGGTGTGGCTGTCGCCGCAGACGATGGTCATCCCGGGCTGGGTGCGGCCCTGCTCGGGGCCGACCACGTGGACGATGCCGTTGCGCGGATCGCCCATCGGGAAGAACTCGATCCTGTGCTCGGCGACATTGCGCTCGAGCGTCTGCAGCTGCAGCCGCGCCTCCTCGTCAGCGACCGCGGCGACGCCCAGCGCCTGACCCTCGGTCGGCACGTTGTGGTCGGCCACCGCCAGCGTCCGGTCCGGCCGGCGCACGCCGCGATGCGCGGCCTTGAGCCCGGCGAACGCCTGCGGGGTGGTCACCTCATGGATGAGGTGGAGGTCGATGTAGAGGATCGACTCGCCGCCTTCATCGCTGGAGACGACGTGCGCGTCCCAGATCTTGTCGTACAGGGTCTTGCCGGACATGCGGGCGATGTAGGCGCTGGCGCCCCATAACGTCCAGTACGCGCCGCGAAGAGGAGACCGGGCGATGGCGGACGAGCGGGTGTTGAAGGGCGGGTGCCTCTGCGGCGCCGTGCGCTTCGAGGCGCGGGGCGAGCCGGAGAACGTGCGGCTCTGCCACTGCCGCCTCTGCCAGAAGGCGACGGCCAGCCCCTACTTCGCCCGCGCGCTCTACAAGGGCCATCAGGTGACTCTCACCGGCGAGGTCGCCGCCTACCCCTCGTCGGAGGAGCTGGTGGGGCAATTCTGCCCAAGGTGCGGCACGCGCATCGGCGCCTATCGCGCCGCCAGCGACAACGCCGCCCTGGCGCTCGCCCTGTTCGACGACCCGGACGCACTGAGGCCGGACGCGCACTTCTTCGCGGATTGCAGGATCGGCTGGACCCCGCTCGGCGACGGCCTCGCCCCGGTCCGCTTCCGGGCACAGCGGCAATGTCCGAGTCCGACCGAAGCGGACGTTGCCTAAGTCAAGCCCGTCCGCCAGCATTGGTTACTCAGCAGGGCAGGGTGCGGGCGGCGTCATCGATGCGCGGCGGGCGTCCTCAATCCTCTCTGCGAGCAAGGAAATTCTACAGTTTCTCTAGAGGACCGAGTTTCTGGGGCCAGCCGCGAACTCAGTCACGCCGGCAGCTTCAGGCCTTCCTTCAGCTTGACCAGGCAGGCGTCAGCCTTGCGAGCGATCACCTGCTTCAGGAGGGCGCCGTCATTGTCGATCAGGGCGTCGTGAGTCACTGCGCCCTGCTT
>DATNEH010000128.1:0-4599 GCA_035553015.1 Caulobacteraceae bacterium
CCTGGGGCTCGGTGCTCGGCGTGCTCTACGCCGCGCGCCGGCCGGAGCGCGTTTCGGCGTACGTCGGCGTCGGGCAGGTGGCCGACATGGCCGCGAGCGAGGCTGCCTCGTACGCCTTCGTGCTCGCGGAGGCTGAACGGCGCGGCCATCGCCGGGCGTTGAAGGACCTTCGCGCCATCGGGCCGCCGCCGCACGACCGCAAGGGCATTGGACGCCAGCGGCGCTGGCTGACCGCGCTCGGCGGCGCGACCGGGCCACGCTTCTCCCTGCCGCGGCTGGGTTGGGCCGCGCTGATGACGCCCGAAGCCTCGCTGGGCGACCTCGTGCGGCTCGTGCAGGGCTCGAGCCTCTCGATCAGGCTGATGCTGGACGAGCTGATCGGGACGAACCTGGCGCGCGATCATCCGCGGCTCGAGGTCCCCGTCTTCTTCATTCTGGGCCGCCATGACCACCAGGTGGTCGCCGAGATCAGCGCCGCCTACTTCGAGGCGCTCCAGGCGCCGTCCAAGCGGCTCTTCTGGTTGGAGCGCTCCGGCCACTTCCTGCCGTTCGAGGAGCCGGAAGCGTTCAACCGCATCATGATCGACGAGGTCCGGCCGGTCGCGCTCGGCGCGCCGGGGTCCGCGCCGACGTGATCGCGGCGTTGTTCAGCCGCCTTCCAGCAGCGCTTCCAGGACGGCGGCGGCGCGGTCGATGAACACCTTGCGCTCGCGGCCGGAAAGCGGCTCGTCGCGGATCAGGCGCTCGACCAGGAAGCCGATGAAGACGGCGGCCAGCACGCGGGCCCGGGCCTCGCCGTCGTCGCCGCCCAGCCAGTCGCGGATCGCGGCCAGGAAGCGTTCCTTGACCGCGACGTTCAGCATCGGCGCGGTGGCCGGCGAGGTGGCGGCGCGCAACAGGAACTGGAAGCTCTGGGTGCGCTCCTCGTTCTCGTGAGCCGAGCCGGCCATCATGGCGGCGACCTCGCGCGGGAAGCTGGCGCGGTCCCAGTCGCGCCAGCGACCGGTGCCGATCGACGCCTTCAGCGCCTCGGTGAAGAGGCCTTCCTTGCCGCCGAAGTAGCGGCCGACCAGCGCCACGTCGGCGCCGGCCGCGGCGGCGATGTCGCGCAGCGTGGAGCTGTCGTAGCCGAGCTTGGCGAACTGCGCCTTGGCCGCCTCCAGCAGCGCCGCGCGCGTCGCCTGCGCATCGCGCCTGCGCGGCGGGGCTTTGTCCAGGGTCGCGGCTTCGCTCATGGCGCCACCCTAGGGGATTCCGGCGCGCGCGTCAGTTCCGCGCCGGGATCACCACCTGCATGCTCTCGAACCCGTGCACGAACGAGGAGTAGCTGCGCACCGGCTCGCTGACCAACTCGATGCGCGGGAAGCGCTTGAGGATCTCTTCCCAGATGATCGTCAGCTGCATCTCGGCGACGCGGTTGCCGACGCAGCGGTGCACGCCGAAGCCGAACGACATGTGCTGGCGCGAGCGCTCGCGGTCGATGATGAACGCGTTGGGATTGTCGATCATCGTCTCATCGCGGTTGCCCGAGATGTACCACATGGCGACGTTGTCGCCGGCCTTGATGGTCTTGCCGCCGAGCTCGACGTCGCGGGTGGCGGTGCGACGCATGTGGGCCAGCGGCGTCTGATAGCGGATGGTCTCGGAGACCATCGGCAGCACCAGGTCGGGGTTGGCGCGCAGCTTGTCGTACTGGTCGGGGTTCTTGTTCAGGTGGAAGACGCTGCCCGAGATGGTGTTGCGGGTGGTGTCGTTGCCGCCGACGATCAGCAGCACGACGTTGCCGCGGTAGGTGTCGACGCTCATCTCGCGGGTGTGCGGGTTGTGCGCCATCATCGAGATCAGATCGATGCCCGGCTCCGCGTTCACGCGCTGGTTCCAGAGCTCGTTGAAGGCGCTGAAGCACTCGGCCATCGCCAGCGCCTTGTGCTCGTAGCTTTCGACCGGGCCGTGGCCGGGCTGGTTCATGATCATGTCCGACCACCAGGGCAGCTTGCGGCGCTGCTCGAACGGGAAGTCGAACAGGGTGGCGAGGGTCATCGCCGTCAGTTCCTTGGAGACCAGGTCGACCCAGTCGAACTCCTCGCCGATCGGCAGCGAGTCGAGGATCGCGCCGGCCCGCTCGCGCACGGTCGGCGCCATCTTGGCGATGTTGGCCGGCGCCAGCGTCGGGCTGACCGCCTTGCGCGCCGGGCCATGGTCGGGCTCGTCCATGGTGATGAAGCCGGCGCCGCCGTTGCGCCGCGGCTCGACCCCCATCGCCTCCATGGCCTTGCGCTGGGCTTCCATGACCTTGCGGTTCGGCAGGCCGATGCCGTCGGCCGACGAGAACGCCTCATGGTCGGTGTCGACCGCCATGATCTCGTTCCACTTGGTCACCGACCAGTAGGGGCCGAAGTCGCTGTCCGGCGTGAAGTGGACCGGGTCCTCGCGCCGCAGCCGCTCGAACACCGGCCAGATGGTGTCGGCCTGGAAGCGGTCGGTGCGGGCCGGGTTGAGCTCGGCGAGCGGCAGGGTCCAGGCCTCGTCGGCGTCGGCGGCGGCGTCGGGCTTCACGGCGATGTTCATGGGATCCTTCCTGCACGGCGAGCGGCGCGGAGCGGGCAGGATCGACGCGGATCGCGGCTATGTCAATCGCTGTTGACTTAAGTTTCGAGCGCGTCGGCGAGCTCGATGAAGCTTTCGACCTGGAAGTCGAACGTCCCCGGCTCGGGGCGACGGGCCTGGCGGTCGGGGCCGTACTCGAGTGGCCGGGCGACGTAGGCGGTGCGGAAGCCGCGCTCGGCGGCGGCTGCGAGATCGGTCGGATGGGCGGCGACCATCAGGCACTCGGCGGGCCGCAGCGCCAGCATGCGGGCGGCGGAATCGTAGGCTTCCGGCTGCGGCTTGTAGGCCCGCGCCACCTCGGCGCCGAGGATGGCGTCCCACGGCAGGCTGGCGCGCCGGGCCATGTCGATCATCAGCCGCACGTTGCCGTTGGAGAGCGTCGCCAGGATGAAGCGGCGCTTCAGGCGCGCCAGGCCCTCCAGCACGTCCGGCCACGGATCCAGCCGATGCCAGGCGAGGTTCAGCTGGTCGATCTCGTTCTCGGTCAGGTCGCCGATCCCCTGCTCTGCCAGCAGGTCGACCAGGTTCTCGCGATGCAGGGCGTCGAGGATCACGAACGGCCGCTCGCCGCGGCTCACCCGCCCCATCGCCGGCACGTAGCGGCGGCGCCAGCCGTCGGCGAAGCCGCCCCAGTCCAGCGCATGCCCTTTCGGCGCGAGCAACGCCTCGGCCTCGCGCGCCACCGAGCCGCGCCAGTCGACCACCGTGCCGAAGACGTCGAAGGTCAGCGCCTGGATCCCAGCCATGGCGCACGTCTAGCAGCTTCAGGGCGCGGGCTGCACGTGCTTGAATTCCGCCGGCGGCCAGTTGATGTCGGCGGCGCGCTTGAAGGCCGGGCGCGCCTGGCAGCGGTCTGCGTAGGCGGCGAGCCAGTCGTGCCGCGGCAGCTCGCCGGTGAAGAGCCGCATGCCGACCACCGTCCCCACCATGACGTCGGCCGCCGTGAAACGCTCGCCGAGCAGCCAGGCGCCGCCGCCCGCCGTCAGCGCCTCGCGCAGCACCTCCAGCTCCCGCTCCAGCGCGCCGAAGCCGAAGTGCCAGGCGCCCGGACGCTTGGGCGGAATGTCATGGCCGTCGAGCGACGAGGCCGGCTCCAGCACCGCCGTCGCCCAGACCGTCCAGCTCATGTAGGGTCCGCGCGCCGCCTCCTCGAGCTTCGGCGCCAGGGTCCCCGCGCCATAGCGGTCGGCCAGGTAGAGGCAGATGGCCGGCGTCTCGGTGACCCTGGTAGCGCCGTCGACGATCATCGGGACCCAGCCGCGCGGGTTCACCGCCAGGTACTCGGGCGACTGCATCCGCACCGTCTCCATCCGATAGGGGACGCCCAGCTCCTCCAGGAGCCAGAGCGCGGAGAGCGAGCGCGTGGCGGGTGCGCGGTAGAGCACGAGTTCGGCCATGCAGAGCCCCTTCTGACGCCAAGTCAGGCTTGGCGCGTCGGGCCTTGAGTGTAGAACCGCCGCCAACGATTTGCGTCAGGAGGAGACGAGCGACATGGGCAAGCTGGACGGCAGGGTGGCGCTGGTCACCGGCGGGGCGAGCGGCATCGGCGCGGGCTGCGCCGAGCGGCTGGCGGAGGAAGGCGCGAGCGTGGTCGTCACCGACCTGCAGGACGTGAAGGGCGCCGAGACCGTGGCGGCGATCCAGAAGGCCGGCGGCAAGGCGCGCTTCATCCACCACGACGTGACCAGCGAGGACGCCTGGACCGGCATCGTCGCCGACGTCGAGAAGACCGAGGGCCGGCTCGACATCCTGGTCAACAACGCCGGCATCGGCCTCGGCGCGCCGTCGATCACCATGATGAGCCTCGACGACTTCCGCCGGCAGCAGGCGGTGAACGTCGAGGGCGTGTTCCTGGGGATCAAGCACACGCTGCCGCTGATGCGCAAAGCCGGCAACGGCGGCTCGATTGTCAACATGTCGTCGGTCGCGGGCCTCAAGGGCTCGCCCGGCCTCGCCGGCTACTGCGCCACCAAGGGCGCCGTGCGGCTCCTC
>DATNEH010000129.1:0-4442 GCA_035553015.1 Caulobacteraceae bacterium
CGCGAGGGTATGACGAGCATGTCGGCGGGATACGTCTTGCCAGGCACGCCGCGAGAAAAAGCGTCCGCCGAAGACGGCGCGGTCGCCCGCATAATTGCGCGTGTCAGCACCGAATACGTGCTGCGCGGCTTTCAACTGTTGGTCGACACCTACGGCGACATCCGCGCGGGCTTGCTAGTGCAGGCGATCAACATCGCCAACGTGGGCTACACCGACGCCCAGGCCGAAGAGACTCGAACCGCCGCCGGCGCCTCTGGGGTCTTTCCAGATGAGATGCGCAGGCCGGTCACCATCGCCAGGCTGGCCGACTCGGCCGGCCTGCCGTTCGAGAGCGTGCGCCGCGTGGTGCAGCAGTTGATCGGCGAGGGACTGTGCCAGCGCGTCCCTGGGGGCGTGATCGTTCCGCGGACGACCATTGAGCGGCCCGAGAACCTTCGGGCCGTGCTCGCCAACGTCGGCTATGTCCGCAAGTTCATGCGCGACCTGCACGCAGGCGGGCTGATCGGGCAGGTTCCTGCGTCCTTGGCGGCCGCGGCGACTGTTGACGGGACGTGGGTGGCGCGGCTCGTGACCCGTCTGAGCTCGGAATACTTTCTGCGCGCGCTCGAGCTGCTCGCCGACATCTACGGGGACCCGCGCGCCGGCATCGTCGCCCAGACGATCGTCGCCGCCAATACGGCGCACCTGGATACCCGCGAGGGCGGGGGGTGGCGTTACGCCGGGATCGGCCAACCGCCGCCGGACGAAGCCCGCCGGCCGGTCAGCGTGAGCCGTATCGCCGAGTCGCTGGATCTTCCCTACGAGACCGTCCGCCGGCACGTGGAGCGCCTCCTCGAGGCCGACATCTGTGTGCGCACGCAGGGCGGTGTGATCGTTCCGGCCGCGCTCATGGTCAGTCCCGCCGCCGTCCAGGCCATGCTGGCGAATGTCGGTTATGTGCGGAAATTCGCGCGCGATCTCGACGCGGTTCCGCCCATGCCGCGCCCGGAGTGACGGCTGCCGCTCGGCATTGTGACGCTCGTTTCACACGATTTTCGTACTTCAGACGAACTTGATGCTAGCCTTGCCGAACAGCGTTTGGGGGAAGGATGGCGGGCCGTGGCGGGCGACGTGTCTTGCCGGCCATGCCGCAGGCAAAGCCGGCGGCCGAGGACGCGGCCGTCGCCCAGGTCACCGCCCGGCTCAGCGCCGAATTCGTGCTGCGCGCCTTTCAGGTGCTGGTCGACGTCTACGGCGACATCCGCGCGGGCCTGTTCGTGCACGCCATCAACATCGCCAATCTGGCCCACATCGACCCGCAGGCTGACGAGATCCGCCAGGCCGCCGGCCCGAGCGGGGTGCTTCCGGACGAGATGCGCAGGCCGATCAGCGTCGCCAGGCTCGCCGATGCGTCTGGCCTGCCTTTCGAAAGCGCGCGGCGCGCCGTGCAGCAGCTCATCTCCGTCGGCGCCTGCGAGCGCGTCCCGGGCGGCGTGATCATCCCAGGCGCCGTCGTGGCGCGCCCCGAGAACCTTCGCGGCGTGGTCGTCAACCTCGGCAACGTCCGCAAGTTCATGCGCGACCTGCACGCGGCGGGCGTGATCGATCACGTCCCCGCGTCACTGGCGGTCGCCGCGGGCGAGGACGGGACGGCGGCCGCACGTCTGGTCGCGCGTCAGACCTCGGAATACGTGCAGCAGGCGTTGCGGCTGCTGGCCGACACCTACGTCGACACCCGCGCCGGCGTCGTCGCCCAGACGATCGTCGCCGCCAACACGGCTTACCTCGATACGCGCGGCGGCGAAGGCTGGCGCTACGCCAGGATCGATGAGGCGCCTCCGGACGAGGCTCGCCGTCCGATCAGCATCGGCCGGGTCGCCGAGTCTCTCGGCCTGCCCTACGAGACCACGCGACGCTATGTCGCGCGGCTGCTCGAGACGAAGGTCTGCGTACGGGTCCGGGGCGGCGTGATCGTTCCGCGCGCGGTGTTGGACGGCCCCCGCGCCGTCCGGGCCACGCTCGCCAACGTTGGCTACGTCCGGAAGTTCGCACGTGAGCTGGACGCGGCCCCGGTCTGACGCGCTTCAGCGTTCGAGCCGAACCCGTCGCGATCTAGGCGCGCAGAAGCCGCGTCTCGACGCAGCGCGAGGCTGATGCATCGCTGATCGCACTAAGTGCGCGCGGCGCGCTGACGGGAACCACGCCACGCGCATAGAGGCGCTTTCCGTCGCACACGACTTCCACGCCGACGCCGTCCGGCGATTGAACGAGCAGGTCGTCGGCGATGGCCGACGCCGTCGTCGCGTCGCTCGCCGCAACGAGGTGAACAGCAGGAAGCGACGGCTCCCCGCCATAGACGAGTACGTTGTAGACGCCCACCCTGACCCCCTGCGTGACGGTCGCAACAAAGCGCTACAGTTCAGCTATTGCAACTCCATTTTCACTGCCGCGAGAACATATGACCGGCGCTGATGTCGTCGTGGGCCGGAAGCCTGTGCCGCGCGCCGCGCCGAGGTCCGCTATAGATCGAAAGAACGCGCGAGGGAGCCTGGCGATGATCGACTTGACGGACGAACTGCGACGGGAGTTGCAAGGCTTCGATACGCCAACGGTCTGCAACGCCCTCGAGGCGCTCGCGCCGGCGCGGCGCGGCTGGGGCTACACCACCGAGCCGCTGTTCTGCGCGCGGCCGGGCCTGCCGCCGCTGGTGGCGATCGCCCGCACCGCGACGATCCGCAGCGCACATCCGAACGATCTGGAGGGCTCGGCCGCGCGCGAGCTCTCCGATGCCTACTACGCCTACATCGACGCCGGCCCGAAGCCGAGCGTGGTGGTGATCCACGACATGGACGAGCGCCGCGGCTACGGCGCCTTCTGGGGCGAGGTGAACAGCGCCATCCACAAGGGCCTGGGCTGCGAGGGCCTGATCACCAACGGCGGCGTGCGCGACCTGCCGGACATCGCCGAGGGCTTCCAGATGCTGGCCGCCCGCGTGGTTCCCTCGCATGCGTTCGTGCACGTGGTGGACTTCGGGCGGCCGGTCGATGTCGCCGGCATGCGGGTGCGCGACGGCGACCTGATCCACGCCGACCAGCACGGCGCCGTGGTCATCCCGCCCGGCGCCGCGCCGCGGATCCGGGAGACCGCCCGGCTGCTGCAGGCCCGCGAGCGGGTGATCATCGACGCCGCCCGCGCGCCCGGCTTCAACATCGACAAGCTGCGCGCCGCGCAAGGCAAGGCCGCCGAGATCCATTAGCGCGTGGCGGGCTCGGGGCGGGCGCCGAGCGCGCCGTCAGCTCACCACGTTCTGCGGGGCGCCGCGCTGGAAGGCGGCGAGGTTGTCGGCGGCGATCTGCACCAGCCGCCGCCGCGCCTCGACGGCGTGCCAGGCGACGTGCGGCGTGACGAGGCAGTTGGGCGCGCCGATCAGCGGGTTGCCCGCCGCCGGCGGCTCGGTCTCCAGCACGTCGAGCGCGGCGCCGGCGATCACCCCGCCCCGCAGCGCGGCCGCCAGCGCGGCCTCGTCGATCAGCGGGCCGCGGCTGGTGTTGATGACGAGCGCCGAGCGCTTCATCCGCGCCAGCCGCGGCGCGTCGATCAGGTGATGCGTCGCCGATGTGAGCGGGCAGTGCAGCGAAATGACGTCGGCGGTCTCGATCAGCGTCTCCAGGCTGACCGGGGCCACCGCGACGCCGCCCAGCCGCTCCGGAGGCGGGAAAGCCGGATCGAAGGCGACGACCCGCATGCCGAGCGCCGCGGCGATCCGCGCCAGCTCGATCCCGATCGCGCCCAGGCCCACCAGGCCCAGCGTGCGCCCGGTCAGCTCGAAGATCGAGGTGAGCGGCAGGCACCAGTCGGGGCTCTTCGCCCAGGCGCCGGCGCGCACCGCGTCCACGTGCAGCGTCAGCCCGCGCGCCAGGTCGAGCATCATCGCGGCGGCGTGCTGGGCCACCGACACCGAGGCGTAGGCGGGCGTGTTGGTGACCGTGATCCCGCGCGCCCGGGCGGTCGCCAGGTCGACGGTGTTGTAGCCGGTGGCGAGCACCCCGACGTAGCGAAGGGCTGGCAGCGCCCGCATCATCTCGCCTGTCAGCGGCGTCTTGTTGAGCAGCGCACAGGGCGCATCGCCGATGCGCTGGACCACGAGGTCCTCCGGCGTACGGTCGAACACCTCGAGCGCGCCGAGCGCCGCCAGCGGCGACCAGTCGAGGTCGCCTGGGTTGGTGGTGTAGCCGTCGAGCACGACAATTCTGTCGTTCATGGGCGGTCGTCCATGGCGTCGGGGCCCTCGCGCTGTGCGTTCCTGGCGTCGATCTTTGGACAGCTCGGCGCCCGCGTGTCCATGCGCCCACGCGCACGGCTGGCTGAGCGAACAATAAAGAACCGGCGCTAGTACGGGGCGAGGTCGGCGCCCCGCTGGCCGCCTTCGCCGAGCCCGCTGGCGGCGAGCCGCTCGACGATCG
>DATNEH010000130.1:0-8163 GCA_035553015.1 Caulobacteraceae bacterium
CGGAAAAGGCCGCGGTCATCCTTCTTGCGCTCGGCGAGGAGCACAACGTCCTCTGGACCTCGCTCGACGAGGAGGAGATCAAGGAAGTCTCGCAGGCCATGGCCGGCCTGGGCACCGTCTCGTCGCAGGTGATCGAGGATCTGCTGGTCGAGTTCGTCTCGGGCATGAGCGGCACCGGCGCGATCATGGGCTCGTTCGAGCAGACGCAGCGGCTTCTCGCGTCGTTCATGCCGGGCGAGAAGGTCGACACCCTGATGGAGGAGATCCGCGGGCCGGCGGGTCGCACCATGTGGGACAAGCTCGCCAACGTGAACGAGGCGGTGCTCGCCAACTATCTGAAGAACGAATACCCGCAGACCGTCGCGGTGGTGCTCTCCAAGATCAAGGCCGAGCACTCCGAACGCGTGCTGGCCGCCCTGCCCGAGGACTTCGCGCTCGAGTGCGTCACGCGGATGCTGCGCATGGAGCCGGTGCAGCGCGAGATCCTCGACAAGATCGAGCAGACGCTGCGCACCGAGTTCATGTCGAACCTGGCGCGAACCTCCAAGCGCGACAGCCACGAGATGATGGCGGAGATCTTCAATTCGTTCGACCGCCAGACCGAGAGCCGCTTCATCGCCGCGCTCGAGGAGCGCAATCGCGAGAGCGCCGAACGCATCCGCGCGCTGATGTTCGTGTTCGAGGACCTCTCCAAGCTCGATCCGGGCGGGGTGCAGACGCTGCTGCGCGGCGTCGAGAAAGACCAGATGGCGCTGGCGCTGAAGGGCGCCTCGGACGCGCTGCGCGAGATGTTCTTCTCCAACATGTCGGAGCGCGCCGCGAAGATCATGCGCGAGGACATGGAGAGCATGGGGCCGGTGCGCCTGCGCGACGTCGACGCCGCGCAGATGGCGATGGTGCAGGTGGCCAAGGACCTCGCTGCCAAGGGCGAGATCATGCTCGCCGGGGCCAGCGGCGACGATGAGCTGATCTACTGATGCCGCCCACCGAAACCTCACACCGCAAGTTCACCTTCGAGACCGAGTTCGACGGCGCGCGGCCGCTCGCCGTCAACACCTACAAGCGCCTCTACACGGCCGAGGAGGCCGAGGCGCTGGCCGCCAAGGCGCGCGCCGAGGGCGAGGCCGCCGCGATGCAGCGCGTGAAGGCTGAGACCGCCCGCGCGCTCGCCGAGCTGGCGGACGCGGCCAAGGCCGCGCTGCCGACGCTGGCGGTGGCCGCACACGAGCACCGCGCCGGCTCGGCCGAGCTCGCCTTGGCCTGCGCGCGGCAGATCGCCGATGCGGCCTGCGAGCGTTTCCCCGAGGCGCCGCTGCAGGCGGCGCTGGCCGCGCTCGCCCGCGAGGTCGAGGCGACCCCGAAACTGACCCTGCGCGCGCCTGCGCCGTTGCTCGAACGGCTGCAGGCTGCGCTTGCCGAGACCGCCGAGGCGATCGGCTACGGCGGCCAGATCATCGCCCGGGCCGATCCCGGCCTCGCGCGCGCCGCCTTCGTGCTCGACTGGGGCGACGGCTCGGCGGCGTTCGATCCGGCGGGCGCGGCGCGGCGCGTCGGCGAGGCGCTGGAAGGCGCGCTGGCCGCTGAGGGCCTGCACGCCGAGGCGCTGGCCCTGCCCTCTTCCACGCATGACCCGAGCGAGGTCTGATCATGGCTGACAACGACGAACTGAAGCTGGACGAGTTCGGACCCGGCGAGGCGCTGGTGCAGACCTCGGCGGAAATCGAGGAGAAGACCGCCCACGACCTCGCGCCGGTGTTCGACGTGCCGGTCAACATCTCGGCGGTGCTCGGCCGCGCGCACCTTTCGGTCGCGCAGCTGCTGCAACTGGGCCAGGGCAGCGTGCTGGAGCTCGACCGCAAGGTCGGCGAGGCGATCGACATCTACGTCAACAACCGCCTGGTCGCGCGCGGCGAGGTGGTTGTGGTCGAGGACCGGCTCGGCGTGACCATGACGGAAATCATCAAGGACGGGGACGCCGCGCCCTAAGGGGGGCGTGAGGCGCGGCTGGGGTTAAGGAGAACCACAATGCGGCTACTGGTCGTCGGACGATTGAGCGGGCAGCTCTCCAACGCGGTGAAGCTGGCGATGTCCGCGGGCGCCAAGGTGGCGCACGTGGAGACCTGCGAGGCGGCCACCTACGCGCTGCGGGCCGGCCAGGGCGCGGACTTGCTGATGGTCGACTACGAGCTCGACATCGCCGCCCTGATCGCCGCCAACGAGGCCGAGCGCATCCGGGTCCCGGTGGTGGCTTGCGGGGTCGGCGCCGATAGCAAGCGCGCCGCCGACGCGATCCGCGCCGGCGCCAAGGAATTCATCCCGCTGCCGCCGGACACCGACCTGATCGCCGCGGTGCTGGCGGCGGTGGCCGACGACAACCGCCCGATGGTGGCGCGCGACCCGGCCATGCAGACGGTCATCGCGCTCGCGGACCAGATCGCCGCCTCCGAGGCCTCGATCCTGATCACCGGCGAGAGCGGCGTCGGCAAGGAGGTGATGGCCAGGTACGTACACGGCAAGTCGCGCCGGGGGGCGCGGCCGTTCATCAGCGTCAACTGCGCCGCGATCCCCGAGAACCTGCTGGAAAGCGAGCTCTTCGGTCACGAGCGGGGCGCCTTCACCGGAGCGGTGGCCCGGCGCATCGGCAAGTTCGAGGAGGCCAGCGGCGGCACGCTGCTGCTCGACGAAATCTCGGAGATGGACGCACGTCTGCAGGCCAAGCTGCTGCGCGCGCTGCAGGAGCGCGAGATCGACCGGGTCGGCGGCGGCAAGCCGGTGAAGGTCGACATCCGGGTGATCGCCACCTCCAACCGCGACCTCGCCCAGCAGGTGCGCGACGGCGTCTTCCGCGAGGACCTGCTCTACCGCCTCAACGTCGTGAACCTGCGCCTGCCGCCGCTGCGCGAGCGGCCGGGCGACGTGCTGGCGCTGGCGGAGTTCTTCATCCGCAAGTACGCCGCCGCCAATGGCGCCCCGGAGCGGCCGCTCTCCGCCGAAGCCAAGCGGCGGCTCGCCGGCCACCGCTGGCCGGGCAACGTGCGCGAGCTGGAGAACGCCATGCACCGCGCGGTGCTGCTGGCGAGCGGGCCGGAGATCGAGGAGTACGCGATCCGCCTGCCCGACGGCGCGCCGATGCCGGCCTCGCCGGGCGCCGAGACCGCCCGCGCCGCCTCGGTCGCCGCCGAGGCCGCCAGCCGCGCCTTCGTCGGCCAGACGGTGGCCGCGGTCGAGCAGCAGCTGATCATCGACACGCTCGGCCACTGCCTCGGCAACCGCACGCACGCGGCCAATATCCTCGGCATCTCGATCCGTACGCTGAGGAACAAGTTGAACGAGTACACCGCCGCCGGCATTTCGGTGCCGCCGCCGCAACAGGGCGCGGCCAGCGCCGCATAGGGGGACAGTTTGGGGGGCTTCAACCGTCGCGGCCTGATCGTCGGCGCCGCCAGCCTCTGCGCGGGGCCGGCGTTCGCCGCGCGTGATGGGCTCGCCGCCATCGAGGCGCGGGTCGGCAGCCGGCTCGGCGTCGCGGCGCTCGACCTCGCCAGCGGCGCGCGGCTCGCGCATCGCGCCGACGAGCGCTTCCCGATGTGCAGCACCTTCAAGGCGATGGCCGTCGCCGCGGTGCTGGCCAAGGTCGACGCCGGCGCCGAACGGCTGGACCGGTTCGTCCGCTACGGCCAGGCCGACCTGCTGTCGTACGCACCGGTGAGCCGCGCCCACGTCGGCCAGGGCGGCCTGCCGCTCGGCGATCTCTGCGCGGCCGCGATCGAGTACAGCGACAACACCGCCGCCAACCTGATCCTGGCCTCGCTCGGCGGCCCCGCCGGCTGGACCCGCTACGTCCGCAGCCTCGGCGACAACGTCAGCCGCCTCGACCGCATCGAAACGGCGCTCAACAGCTCGATCCCCGGCGACCCGCGCGACACCACCACGCCGAACGCCGCGCTCTCGGACCTGCACAAGACCGTGCTCGGCGACGCGCTGAAACCCGCCTCGCGCCAGCGCCTGCAGGACTGGCTGGTCGCCTGCAAGACGGGTGATACGCGCCTGCGCGCCGGCCTGCCCTCTCACTGGAAAGTCGGCGACAAGACCGGCACCTGGGGCGCCGAGAACGCCTGGGCCAGCTCGAACGACATCGCCGTGGTCTGGACCGAGACGCAGCCGATCCTGATCACCTGCTACGTCACCGGCCGCGACTCCGTGCCCGGCAAGCTGCGCGACGCAGCCATCGCCGACGTCGCCCGCCTGGTCGCGTCAACCTTCCGGTCCGGCGCGGCGCGTGGCTGACATCTCGCTGCAATCCGCGCTCGACCAGGCGCCCAGCGCCCGCGAGGTCTGGGGCTGGGTCGCCCGCGGCGAGGTGGCGCTCGCGATCGGCATCGTCGGGATCATCGTCCTGCTGATCCTGCCGATCCCGGCCTTCATGCTGGACATGCTGCTGGCTCTGTCGATCACCAGCTCGGTCCTCATCCTGATGACCTCGCTCTTGATCAAGAAGCCGCTGGAGTTCACGGCCTTCCCGACCGTGCTGCTGATGGCGACGCTGTTCCGGCTGGGCCTGAACATCGCCTCGACGCGGCTGATCCTGGGCCACGGCCACGAGGGCACCGACGGCGCCGGCCACATCATCCAGGCGTTCGGCGAGCTGATGATGCACGGCAACTTCGTCATCGGCCTCATCGTCTTCGCCATCCTGGTGATCGTGAACTTCGTGGTGGTGACACGCGGCTCGTCGCGCATCGCCGAGGTGGCGGCGCGCTTCACCCTGGATTCGATGCCCGGCAAGCAGATGGCGATCGACGCCGACCTCTCCTCGGGCCTGATCGACCAGGAGGACGCCAAGCGGCGGCGCAAGGAACTGGAGCAGGAATCGACCTTCTTCGGCGCCATGGACGGCGCCTCCAAGTTCGTGCGCGGCGACGCGATGGCGGGCCTGCTGATCGTCGCCATCAACGTGGTGGGAGGCATCCTGGTCGGCGTCGTCCAGCACAAGCTGCCGCTGCAGCAGGCATTCTCCAGCTACACGATCATGACGATCGGCGACGGCCTCGTCAGCCAGATCCCGGCGCTGGTCATCTCGATCGCCGCGGGCCTCTTGGTCTCCAAGTCGGGCGTCGAGGGCTCGGCCGACAAGGCGCTGGTCGCCCAGCTGGCGATGAACCCGGTCAGCCTCGGCATGGTCTCCGCCGCCGCCGGCGTCATCGCGCTGATCCCCGGCATGCCGATCTTCCCGTTCGCGGCGCTGTCGCTGGGCGCCGGAACGCTGGCCTGGCGCCGCTCGCGGGCCGCCGCCAGGCCGAAGGTCGAGCCGCCGAAGCCGGTCGAGGCGAAGGAAGAGCCGATCTCGGCCAGCCTCGCCATCGACGACGTGAAGATCGAGCTCGGCTACGGCCTCCTGCACCTGATCAACGACCTCGAGGGCCGCCGGCTCACCGACCAGATCAAGGCGTTGCGCAAGACGCTGGCCGCCGAGTTCGGCTTCGTGATGCCGCCGGTGCGCATCCTCGACAACATGCGCCTCGCCAACCAGGGCTACGCGATCCGCATCAAGGAGATGGAGATCGGCGCCGGCGAGGTGCGGCTGGGCAAGCTGATGGCGATGGATCCGCGCGGCGGCCAGGTGGAGCTGCCGGGCGAGCACGTCCGCGAGCCGGCGTTCGGCCTGCCGGCCACCTGGATCGACGAGAGCTTGCGCGAGGAGGCGGCGTTCCGCGGCTACACCACGGTCGATCCGGCCACCGTGCTGACCACTCACCTGACCGAGATCCTCAAGGAGAACATGCCGGACCTGATGTCGTACGGCGAAGTTCAGAGGCTGCTGAAGGACCTCTCGGCCGACGAGAAGAAGCTGGTCGAGGACCTGATCCCCTCGGTGGCCACCGCCAGCACCGTGCAGCGCGTGCTGCAGGCGCTGCTTCGCGAGCGGGTCTCGATCCGCGACCTGCCGACCATCCTGGAAGGCATCGCCGAGGCCGCGCCGCACACGGGCTCGATCGTCAGCCTGGTCGAGCAGGTGCGCGCCCGGCTGGGCCGGCAGATCTGCTGGTCGAACCGCGGCGACGACGGCTCGGTGCCGATCGTCACCCTGTCGCCCGACTGGGAGACCGCGTTCGGCGAGGCGCTGATCGGCCAGGGCGACGACAAGCAACTGGCGCTGGCGCCCTCCAAGCTGCAGGAGTTCATCCGCGCGGTGCGCGAGACCTTCGAGCGCGCCGCCCTGCAGGGCGAGTCACCGGTGCTGCTGACCAGCCCGCTGGTGCGGCCCTACATCCGCTCGATCGTCGAGCGTTTTCGCGGCCAGACGGTCGTGTTGAGCCAGAACGAAATCCATCCGAAGGCGCGTCTGAAGACGGTCGGAACCATTTAGCAGCGCCACAAAAAGGCCCCCGCGGCCAAGCTTCAAAGCCGGAACGATCTTCGCCGGAAGCTGTTTCGATCTCCTGGGGGGAACACCTTAGGGAGACCTGAATGCGCTCTTCTACGCCCCTCCTCGCGGCCGGCCTTGCTCTGGCGGTGGCCAGCCAGGCCCTCGCGCAAGGCGCCGGCGCGCCCACTTCGCCCGGCGGCGCCGCGAACCCGCCAATGACCTCGCCGTCGACCAGTCCGTCCGACGCCAATCCATCGCCTTCCTCGAAGCCCTCGACGCCGTCGACCTCGGCGCAGCCCGACCAGTCGGCCGCGCCCTCGGCCAACGGCTCCAGCGCGCCGGCCAGCGCCACGGCGCCCGGCGGCGGCGCCCAGTCCGCAGCGCCCAGCTTCACCGTCGGCGAGACCGTGAAGGACAACACCGGCGCCGCGATCGGCACGATCTCCAGCCTCACCGGCGCGGGCGCCAGCCAGATGGCCGTCATCAAGATGGGCGACCAGAGCTTCCAGGTTCAGGCGAGCCGCCTGGGCTCGGCGGACGGCGCGGCCGAGATCAACATGACCAAGGCCCAGATCGCCGCCATGCTGAAGAAGTGAGCCGCGTAGCTTGCAATTGGACGGCGGCGCTGGCGTTGGCAGCGCCGCCGCTCCTGACGTTCGCGTGCTTGGCGCCGTTGCCCTGCGCAGCCCTCGCCGCCGTGCCGGCCGTGACTGCGAACGCCGGCCCGGCGCGACCACCCGAGAGCGGCGCACACGACTCGGCCGCGATGCTGGGGCCGCTGGCGATCGGCGCGGACGTGCGCGATTCCGGCGGCGCCGACATCGGCCACGTGACGCGGCTGACCACCGACAAGCAGGGCCGCCAGGTGGCCGAGATCCGCGACGGCGAGGCCGTCTACGCGATCCCGATCGAATATCTCTACGCCCGCGGCGGCGCGGCTTTCAGCACCGTGACGCTGGACGCGCTGAAGCACGGCTGGAAACCCAGGTGAGGCGATCGCTCGGGCCGGAGCGTGGCCGCCGCGCCATTGCGGCCGGGCGCGGGCGCTGCTAGCCATGCCGGCCATGGGCGGCCTGGGCGCCGTGCGGGGACAATCGGTTATGGGACCAGCCAGAGGTGTCTCGCGCGGGTATCGACGCGGCTGGCTCTCGAGCATCCTGACCTTCGAGACGATGATCACCGGGCCGGTGATCCACCTGGTCTATTGGGCCGGCCTCGGGGTCATCCTGCTGGCCGCTTTCGGCGTGGTCGGCGCCTCGCTGGGCGTCGGCATCCGCGCGATCAGCGAGCGCAGCTGGGAGACCCTGCTGGTGGTGATCCCGGGCCTCGTCGGCGGCCTGCTGATCGTGCTCGCCGGCGGCCTGCTCTGGCGCGCCTTCTGCGAGTTCTACGTGGTGATCTTCCGCATCGGCGACGACCTCGGCGCCCTGCGCCGCGCCGCCGAAGAAGATCAACACCACGCCGGCCCGCCGGCGGCGTAACCCCTCACGAACGGTTCAGGAACGGCGGCGTCAGCTCGACCTGCGCGTGAGGTTCGTGGTCGGGGTCTTTGACGCACCACCGTTTCCCGGCGCCTCAGAAAAAGCCTGGGTCGCTTTCGCGGGAAAGAGCGGCGTGAATGGGGGGGCTGCCTAGGAGCCTGTCTGAGTAATTGCCTCGACGGCCGGAGCGAAGCTTGATTCACTCTGGCGATGAGCAAGACCTTCCGATCGTGGGACGTGGACCAGGGCTGGCTGTTGCCGGCGTCGGTGCATGAGTTCGTGCCGGCCGGTCATCTGGCGCACTTCGTCAGGGAC
>DATNEH010000131.1:0-20319 GCA_035553015.1 Caulobacteraceae bacterium
GCGGTGTCGATGTGCGCGTGGCCGGTGAGCGCGACGGCGCCCTGCGGCGGGAAGCGCTCTTTCAGCCTGCGCAGCTCGGCGATGAGCCAGGCGTCGGCCGCGGCCACCCCGGCGCGGGCGGCGTCGGTGAGCGGCGTCGGCAAAAAGGGATTGCCGCTCTCGTCGCGGCCATAGCCCGCCGTGTAGCGGCTCTCGCGGCCGATCACATCCTGGCTGTGGGTCGGCAGGCGAACGCGCGCCATCGCGCTTTCGGCCGCCTCCAGCAACGGCTCGAACAGCGCGTGGTCCTGCAGCTCGGCCGCCAGGTCGATGGCGAGACCGAGGCGGCGCACGAACGCCTCGACGCCGGGCTCGATGCGGACCAGCTCGGCGCGGACGAGGCGCGGATCGCGGACCGGCGTGCCGAACGGGCCCTTGGCGACGGCTTCGATCTCGATGCGCGCCGCGGCGCCGTCGAGCTGGAACTCGGTGTGATTGAGGTCGAGTCCGAGCCGAACGCGGCGGCCGTCGTCGTAGACGAGCGTAAGCAGGCTCTCGCCGCCGACGTCGAGGGAAAGGCGCGTCTCCTCCAGCGGCCACTCGGCCGGAGCCTCGAATCGCTCGGCCGCCAGATGGCGCACGCCGCGCCGGTCCGGCCAGGCCTCGCCGACGCGGATCGGCTGGCCCTCGAATGTCCAGCCGCCGACCGGCGCGCGCTCTCGCACGCGCCAGATCCCCACCTCGTCCCGCCGGCGGCGTGCGCGAGCCAGTTGCTGCGAAGGTGGGAGGAGGCGGTGCATTCAGGCTGCCCTCCCCCGCGCGGGGGAGGGGGACTCGCTTCGCCGTCTCGATCCGCCCGTCAACGCTGGTCCCATCACGCCGCCAGCTTGGTGACCTCGTCGACCTCCTGCGGCGTCAGCTTCCAGGCGGCGGTGGCGGCGTTGGAGGCGACCTGCTCGGGGCGGGTGGCGCCGGCGATCACCGACGAGACCACCGGGTGGCCCAAGAGCCAGGCGAACGCCAATTCCAGCAGCGTGTGGCCGCGCTCGTTCGCCCAGCTCTCCAGCGCCTCGACCTTGTCGAAGTTCTTGTCGCTGAGCGCGGCTTGCGCGCGCGCGCCCCAGGCCGCCATGCGGGTGCCTTCGGCCGGCGCCTCGCCGCGCTTGTACTTGCCGGTCAGCATGCCCGACGCCAGCGGGAAGTAAGGCAGCATGCCGAGGCCGAACTTCGAGCAGGCCGGCGTCACCTCGTGCTCCACCCGCCGCTCCAAGAGCGAGTAGTTGTTCTGCGCCGAGACGAAGCGAGAGAGATGCTCGTCGCGCGCCGTCCAGTCGGCGTCGGCGATCATCCAGCCGGTGAAGTTGGAGTTGCCGAGGTAGCGGACCTTGCCCTGGGTCACGAGATCGTCGAGCGCCGACAGCGTCTCCTCGATCGGCGTGTCCAGGTCGGGCTGGTGCATCTGGTAGAGGTCGATGTAGTCGGTCTGCAGACGCTTCAGGCTCGCCTCGACCGCCTCCATGATGTAGCGCCGCGAGCCACCGCGCTTGTCGGGGCCATCGCCCATCGGGCTGGCGAACTTGGTGGCCAGCACCACCTTGTCGCGCTTGCCCTTCAAAGCGACGCCCATCATCTCCTCGGACTTGCCGCGCCCGCCGTAGACGTCGGCGGTGTCGAAGAAGGTGACGCCGTGCTCGATGGCCGCGTCGATCACCGCGTTGGTGGCGGCCTGGTCGATGCGCATGCCGAAGTTGTTGCAGCCGAGGCCGATGGTGCTGACCTTCAGGCCGCTGTCGCCCAATCTGCGATAATCCATGTCGAAATCCTCCCGCTCGAAAATGTCTGAATGAACCCAAGTGCCGCTTTGGGATCCGCCAGGCTCTTAGTCCCGCCGCGAAGAGCTGTCGACCGGCCGGCGCGGGGAAGCTAGGCCGGTGCGCATGGCCGAGCTCAGCCTCTGGAAACAGAACCTCGGAACCGTGCCGGCGGAGGTGTGGGGCCGCACCGACCTGACGGCGCTGGTGCTGGCCGACAACCGGCTCACCGAGCTGTCGGCCGACGTTGCGCGGCTAACGCGGCTGCGGATGCTCGACCTCGGCCACAACGCACTCAGCGCGCTGCCGGACGCGCTGGGCCAACTCGAACAGCTCGACTTCCTCTACCTGCACGACAACCGGATCACGGCGCTGCCGGCCGCGCTCGGGCGGCTGAAACAGCTGCGCTACCTCAACGTCGGCGACAATCCGCTCGCCGGCTGGCCAGCGGCGCTCTGCGAGATGACCGGCCTTACCGAGCTGCGCGTCGAGACCTGCGGGATCGCCGCTCTGCCGGAGACGATCGGCCGGTTGACCGGCCTACGTGAGCTGTCGCTGCGCCGAAACCAACTGACCGCGCTCCCGGAGAGCCTTGGCGCACTGACCGAGCTGCGCCGCCTGGACCTGCGGGCCAACCCGCTGACCCGCCTGCCCGCAGCGCTCGCCTCACTGCCGCACCTGGAGAAGCTGGACTTGCGCTGGGTGACGACGCTCGGCGAGACGCCCATCCTCGCCGAGCTCGCGCGGCGCGGCTGCCGGGTCTACCGCTGAGCCCAGGTTGTGGGCGCCTGGCGGCGGGCATAGGCTTCCGGCGATTTCAAGCAGGAGCCCATTATGCCCAACGTGATTGTCGAGAAGGATGTGGTCTACGGCGACGCCGGCAATCGCCCGCTGAAGCTGGATATCTACCGGCCGGAGACGCCCAACGGCGCGGCGGTGGTGCTGGTGCATGGCGGCGGCTGGTCGCGCGGCTCGAAAGACATGCTGGGGCCGGCCGCGGCGGCGCTCGCCGAGCAGGGCTTCGTGGTGCTGGCGCAGGAATACCGGCTGACCGGCGAGGCGCCGTTCCCGGCCAACATCCACGACGTGAAGCGGGCGATCCGCTGGGCGAAGGAGAACGCCGCGCGGCTTGGCTTCGATCCGGACAAGCTCTGCCTGGAGGGCCACTCGGCCGGCGCCCATCTCGTGCTGCTGGCCGCCGGCACGCCGGACGATCCGCGCGTCGCGCCGCCGGAGGGCCTGGGCGGGGTCTCGCAGGAGGTGGCGGCGGTCTGCGCCATCTATCCGCCGACGATCTTCCACTACGACGGCGAGCGGCCCTCCGGCGCGCTGCCGGCCCGCGTGCTGCCGGGCGCCGACGCCTCGGCCGAGGCCGCCGCGCTGGCCAGCCCGATGACCCACGTCACCGCCGCCTACCCGCCGGTGATGCTGCTGCACGGCGACGCCGACAAGGTGGTGCCGGTCTCCGCCTCGCGGCGCTTCGAGGAGAAGGTGCGCGAGGCCGGCGGCAAGGTCGACCTGCACGTCTACGCCGGCCTGCCGCACGGCTTCGCCAACCACACGGAGATCCGCCCGGCGATGATGCGCATGATCGGCGGCTTCTTCCGCCGCTGGGCCATCGCCCCGGAGGTGTTCGCCCGACCCGAAGAGCCCCTGCCAGCAGCCGTGCCCGCAGAATAGCCTCCGCTCCCGCTCATCCCGGCGAAAGCCGGAACCCAGTCGGGCCTGAGTCGCGGGAGCGTGCGCCTGGTGTCCACGCGCCGGAGGCGCAATGTTCACCACGAAGAGCACAAAGGACACCAAGAGGCCGCTGCACCGCTCCCTTCCTGCTCTTCGCGTCCTTCGTGGTGAAAGACAGCGCCTGCGGCGGCGCGCCCCTTCTGCGCGGTCCTGACTGGGTCACGGCTTTCGCCGGGACGAGCGGGATGGGAGGACGTACTCCTCCACCGGCATCCCGTAGAGTTCCAGGCGGTGGTCGACCAGGCGGTAGCCGAGGCGCTTGGCGATGGCGGTCTGCAGCGCCTCGATCTCCTCGTCGACGAACTCGATCACCTGTCCGGTCTTCATGTCGATCAGGTGGTCGTGGTGGGTCTCCGGCGCCTCCTCGTAGCGGGCGCGGCCGCCGTGGAACTCGTGCCGGGTGAGGATGCCGGCCTCTTCGAAGAGTCGCACCGTGCGGTAGACCGTGGCGATCGAGATGTGCGGATCGATGGCGTGGGCGCGCCGGTGCAGCTCCTCGACGTCCGGGTGATCGTGCGCCTCTGAGAGCACGCGGGCGATAACCCGGCGCTGGTCGGTCATCCGCATGCCCTTCTCGGCGCAGAGCTTCTCGAGGCGATCCAAGCAGTCCTCCGGCCTAGGCTTGCCGGCAAAATAGAGGCCCGCGCCTCAACTGTTAAGCGCGCGGCGCATGACGAGCGCGTCCACCGAGCCGCCCGCGCGGCCGTAGTAGCCGGCGCGCCGGCCGACCGTCTCGAAGCCGGCGCCTGCGTAGAGCGCCGCGGCGCCCGGATTGTCGGCAGCCACCTCCAGGAACATCGTATCCGCCCTGGGCCGCGCCAACACGATCGCCGCCTCCAGCAGCGCCCGGCCGATCCCGCGCCGGCGCGCGGCGGGCGCCACCGCCAGGGTCAGCACCTCGGCCTCGCCGGCGATCATGCGGCAGAGGATGAAGCCGGCGGGCGCCTCGCTCCCGTCGTCCCCGGCGTCCGCGACCAGCGCGAAGCCGCCGCGGTCCTCGGCGAAGCGCAGGATGTCGTCGGCCGACCACGGCTGGTCGAACGCCGCCGCGTGCAGCGCCGCCAGCGCCGCGCCGTCCTCACGCATCGCCCCCCGAAGCTTCACGGCAGCATCGGCCTGGCGTCGGGCGCGCGCAGGTAGAGCGGCCTGAGGTCGGCGGCGGGCGGGGCCGCCTCGGCCAGCCGCCCGAGCGCGGCAAGGTCGGGCGCCGCGCGCGCATCCAGCTTCGCACCGGGCAGCTCTGCCGCCAGCAGGCCCGCGCCGGGGCCGACCAGCGTGAGGCCAGCGATCGACCGCAGCCGCGCCGCCGCCTCGTCGATCGAAACGATGTCCGGTTCGCCGAGCGGCCGGCCCGCCTCGAACCCCTGCACGTAGACGAGGCCGCGTCGCGCATCGATCACGCCGGCTGCATTCCCTCGGACGCTCGCCGCCAGCGCCTGCAGCGTGCCGACACCGGCCAGCGCCCCGCCGGTCGCCAGCTGCACGCCCCGGGCGAAGGCGAGGCCGACGCGCAGGCCGGTGAACGAGCCGGGCCCGATCGTCACCACGATCTTCTCGACGTCCCCGAAGTCCGCGCCGCCCATCACCTCGGCCGCCATCGGCGCCAGCCGCTCCTGATGGCCGCGCTCCATCGGCTCGGACGCGCCGGCCAGCACGCGGCCGGCCTCGAAGAGGCCGACCTGACAGGCGCCAAGGCAGGTGTCGATGACGAGGAGCGTCACCCCAGGTTAGAGCGTCTGCTCCACGCGGGTCACTTCGGGCACGTAGTGCTTGAGCAGGTTCTCGACGCCGGCCTTCAGCGTGGCGGCCGACGAGGGGCAGCCCGAGCAGGCGCCGCGCATGTTGAGGAAGACGACCCCGGTGTCCGGCTCGAAGCGCGCGAACAGGATGTCGCCGCCGTCCTGCGCCACCGCGGGGCGGATGCGGGTGTCGATCAGGTCCTTGATCTCGGCGACGATCTGCGCGGTCTCGCCCTCGTAGACCTCTTCGTCGGCGGCCGCTTCCTCGCCCTCGATCAGCGGCGCGCCGGAGGTGAAGTGGTCCATGATCTCGGCCAGGATCGGCGCCTTCAGGTGCGCCCAGTCGCGCTCGGCGTCCTTGGTGACGGTCAGGAACTCGTCGCCGAAATAGACGCGCGTCACCCCGTCGACCTGGAACAGCGCCCGCGCCAGCGGCGAAGCCGCCGCCTCCGCGCGGTCGACGAACTCCCGCGACCCGCCGGGCAGCAGTTCGCGGCCGGGCAGGAACTTCAACACCTGCGGGTTGGGCGTGGCTTCGGTCTGGATGAACATCGGTGCCTCCGAAGGCTAGATGGGCCTATCCCTCACGACGCGCAACCGGGCTGCGGCCTTGCGCCCCCTCCACCACCCGGCTGCGCCGGGCGGTCCCCCTCCCCCGCACGCTTCGGTGCGGGGCAGGAGCGAAGCGGCTCGATCTCGCTCCTCCACCGTCCCGAAGAGGACGGGGAAGGTGGATCGGCGCGCTGCCAGCGCGACGAGACGGAGGGGGCGCAAGGCCGCCGCCACTCACCCCGGCCAGAAGCCCACGATCCGCTTCGTCTCCGCCAGGATCGGATCGGCGATCGCCCGCGCCTTCTCCGCCCCGTCCGCCAGGATCCGGTCGATCTGCGCCGGGTCGGCCAGCAGGCCGCGCATCTGGGCGGTGACCGGGGCCAGCCGCCCCACCACCAGGTCGGTCAGCGCCGGCTTGAAGTTCTGGCCGAAGCCCTGGCCGCCGAAGGTCTTCAGCACCTCGCCCTTGGTCTGCCCCGACAGCGCCGCGAAGATGCCGACGAGATTGTCGGCCTCGGGCCGGCCCTCCAGGCCCTCCACCATCTCCGGCAGGGGATCGGGGTCGGTCTTGGCCCGGCGGATCTTGTTCGCGATCGCGTCGGCGTCGTCGGTCAGGTTGATGCGCGAGGCGTCCGACGGGTCGGACTTCGACATCTTCACCTTGCCGTCGCGCAAGCTCATGATCCGCGCGCCCGGCCCCTCGATCACCGGCTCGGTCAGCGGGAAGAAGCCCGGGACCTCGAAGTCGTGGTTGAACTTCGCGGCGATGTCGCGGGTCAGCTCCAGGTGCTGGCGCTGGTCCTCGCCCACCGGCACGTGGGTGGCCCTGTAGAGCAGGATATCGGCCGCCTGCAGCACCGGGTAGGCGTAAAGCCCGACGCTCTCGCGCTCCTTGTGCTTGCCGGCCTTGTCCTTGAACTGGGTCATCCGGTCGAGCCAGCCGACGCGCGCCACGCACTCGAAGATCCAGGCCAGCTCGGCGTGCCCGGTCACCGCCGACTGAGGGAAGATGATGGCCTTCCGGGGGTCGACGCCGGCGGCGATGTAGGCCGCGGCGATCTCGCGGGTCTGGGCGGTGAGCCGCGCCGGCTCCTGCCACAGCGTGATCGCGTGCAGATCGACGACGCAGTAGACGCACTCCATCTGGTCCTGCAGCGCGACGAACTTCACCAGGGCGCCGAGGTAGTTGCCGAGGTGGAGGTCGCCGGAGGGCTGCACGCCGGAAAACACGCGCTGGGGGCCGGCGTAGGCGGCGGGTTTCTGATCGGTCATGGGTTTGGCTCTGGATAGGTCGCGCGGGATGAGCGCGCCGCAGCGCGCCGGTTCAGTCGTCCAGCGACCGCCGCCATCGCAACTGATCTGCGCCACGAGCCATGGGGCGGCGGCTTAGAGGCTGAAGGCGCCGCGGGCAAGCCCTCTCCCCCGTCATTGGGAGGGACGCTAGGCTTTGGCCGCGCGCCGGCGCAGCAGCCGGCGGCGAAACAGTGCGACGGCTTCCTGCGTTTCGCCGATGCGCAGCGCGTAGCCGGCGCCCGCGTAGATCGCGACCGCGCCGCCGATCGCCGCGAGGAGCCCGAGCGCGCGCAGCACGAAGCCGTGCACGTGCGTGTCGACAACCCACCAGAGGCCGAACGCCGCCGCGCCGCAGAGCAGTGCGGCCAGCAGCACCCGCGCCAGGTAGCCTGCCCAGTCGGCGACGCCGCCGAAGTCCACCCGCCGCGACAGCGCGAAGGCCAGTTGCGAGACGTTGATCACGCACACCGCCGAGGTCGCCAGCGCCAGGCCCGCGTGGCCGAGGTGGAAGACCGTCATGTTGAGGAAGTTCAGGACGAGGTTCACGCCGATGCCGATCATCACGATGCGCATCGGCGTGCGCGGCAGGTCGAGCGCATAGAAGCACGGCGTCAGCAGCCGGATCGCCGCATAGCCGGCCAGGCCGATCGCGTAGGCCTGCAGCGCCAGCGCGGTCATCGCGGTGTCGTGCGCGGTGAAGCGGCCATGCTGGTAGATCAGCGCGATGACCGGGTTGGCCAGCACCATCAGGCCGACCGCCGCCGGGATGCTGAGGAACAGCGTCAGCCGCAGCGAGCTCTTCACCGTCTGCCCGAACGGGCCCAGCTCCTGGCGCGCGTAGCTGCGCGCCACCGCCGGCAGTGTCACCGTCGCCAGCGAGACGCCGAACAGCCCGATCGGCAGGTACATCAGCCGGAACGCGCAGGCGAGCCAGGTGCGCCCGCCGTTGATCTCGGAGGCGAAAGCCCCGTTCACCAGCACGTTCACCTGGGTCAGCGAGCCGGCGATCACGCTCGGCCACATCAGGGTCCAGAGCTCGATCAGGCGCGGGTCGCGCAGGTTCAGCTTCCAGTGGAAGCGGTAGCCCAGCTTGAAGAGGGCCGGCAGTTGCATGCCGAGCTGCGCCAGCCCGCCCAGCAGCACGCCGACGCAGACCCCGTACATCGAGGCGATGCCGAACTGCGGATGCGGCCAGGTCGCCCGCGCGCCCGGATCGAACAGGAAGGCGCAGCCGACGCCGGCGATCACCGAGACGATGTTGAACACGGTCGAGGCCGAGGCCGGGATGCCGAAGATGAAGCGCGAGTTCAGCATCCCCATCACCGCCGCCGCCAGCGAGACGAACAGGATGAACGGGAACATCACCCGCGTCAGGCTGACCGCCAGCTCGAACTTCCCGGGCACGTTGTGGAAGCCGAAGTTGGTCACCTCGACGATCGCCGGCGCGCCGATGATGGCGGCGACGCAGACGATCCCGAGGATGAAGATCATCGCGCTGACTGTCAGGTTGGCGAGCTGCCAGGCCGGCGCGTCGCCCTCCTTGTCCCAGATGCGGGTGAAGAGCGCGGTGAAGGCGGTCGACAGCGAGCCCTCGGCGAAGAGGTCGCGCAGCAGGTTGGGGATCTGGAAGGCGGCCAGGTAGGCGTCGAGCACCTTGCCGGCCCCGAACATCGCCGGGAACACCAGCTCGCGCACCAGGCCCATGAGCCGCGAGGCCATGACGGCGAGGCCGACGATCCCGGCGCTGCGGCGGTGATCCTGCGCCTCGCGCGGCGCTGGCTCGGCGGCGTGGGCGGCGGCGATGCCGGCATCGGCCTGATCGCCATTGCCCGCCGGCGCGTCGATCGCCGGGTCGAGGGTTGATTCGCTCGCGGTCACGCCGGGCTTGTCGGCTGGCCCCATGGCGGGGTCAAGGCGACCGAATGGCCGGCGCCAGGGCCCGGCCGGAACCTTCCCGCCCCGCCGTTGCGTCAGTCGTCACGGCAGCGCGGGACCCACTGGTAGGCCTGCCGGCCGTACGCGTCCTGCCAGGTCAGCTGGCGCCAGCGGCAGACATTGCCCTCCGGGCTGCGCCAGGCGCGGCCGACCCGACCCGTGAAGCGAGCGCCGCCGTAGGCGCGCCACTGCGGCTGCGGCTCATACGCTTGCTCGCTCTGGGCATAGCCACCGCCGTACGACGGACCGCCCTGGTAGACCTGGAAGCCGGGCTGGCCGGCGGGGGGCGGAGGCGGCGGCTGGTATTGGCCGTAGCCGCGGTCGCTCTGGTAGCCGCCCTCGCCGGCGGGCGGACCCGATGGTTGCGCGGGCTGCGGCGGCGCCTGGGCGAGCGGCGGCGGCTGGTCGTAGTAGGGATCGCGCTGGTCGCCGCCCTGGTCGCCGGGCTGCGCGAGCGCCGGCGCGCCGCCCCAGATCGCAGTGGCGCTGGCGGCCAGGCACGCGCCGAGCATCAGTGCCTTCATGGCGTGGTCTCCTCTCGGAAGCGTAACGCCCAGGCCCTCACCCGCGCCTCGCCCTGGCCGCGCCGCCCACGCCCAGCAGTCTAACCGAATCGGGCGAAAAGGCGGCGGGCGCCGCGGCGAGCTGCCGAGCCGCGCGAAGCGCGCTCCGCCGATGCGGGCGCCGAGAGACGCTTTGGCCTCCCCCCATCGGCGACGCGCTTGCCCCTGACGGGGGACGATCAGGGGACCACCGGCAAGCGCGCCGGCGGCGGCGCCGTTACATCCGGTAGAGCGCGCAGATCTTGTTGCCGTCCGGATCGCGCAGGTAGGCGAGGTAGAGCTTGCCGGCGCCGCTCTCGCGCACGCCGGGCGGGTCCTCGATCGAGACGCCGCCGTTGGCGACGCCCGCCGCGTGCCAGGCGTCGGCCTGCTCGGGCGAGGCGGCCGCGAAGCCGATGGTGGAGCCGTTGGCCGAGGTGGCGGCCCCGCCGTCGATTGGCTTGGTCACCCCGAACATGCCGGCCGGCGTCATGTAGAACAGGCGGCCGCGGTCATCCATGCGCGCCGGCGGCACGCCGAGCGCGCCCAGGACGGCGTCGTAGAACTTCTTCGACCGGTCGATGTCGTTGCTCCCGACAAAGATGTGCGAATACATGCGGCGGCTCCTTCAGCTGCTCAGCGATGCGGGCGCCGGATGGCCCTGACGCCCGCGACGACGTCCTCCGGCGCCGCAGATGCCGCGCCGGCGCCGCGAAGGCAAGCCGGTCCCGACGTCAGTTCGACGTCAGCTCCGGCGACCGCTCGAGATCGGAGCCGGGTCAGAGGTCGAGCGGCCCGTTCCAGGTGTCGATGGCCGGCGTGTCGCGGTAGCGGCCGAGCACGCAGAGCGTGCCGGTGCCCAGGAGGAAATGCGCGCCGCCCGCCGGCGGCAGCTCGATCCAGCGCGCCGCCAGCACCCGCAGGATGTGGCCATGGCCGAACAGCGCCGCATGGCCGCCAGATACATCGTCCTGGGCCGCGCGCGCCCGGGCGATCACCCGGTCGGCCCGCGCACCCACCTCGTCCGGCGTCTCGCCGTTCGGGCAGCCGTCGCGGAAGATCAGCCAGCCCGGCCGCTGCGCCTGGATCTGGTCGGTGGTCAGTCCCTCGTAGTCGCCGTAGTTCCACTCCATCAGGTCGGGCTCGACGATCGCGGCCTCGCCCAGGCCCGCCAGCTCGCAGGTCTCGCGCGCCCGCTGCATCGGGCTCACCAGCACGAGGCTGTAGGTCCGCTTGGCCAGCACCGGCTTCAGCGCCGCCGCCAGCCGGCGGCCGTTGGCGGTCAGCGGCAGGTCGGTGACGCCGGTGTGCCGCCCGTTCAGGCTCCACTCGGTCTCGCCGTGCCGGATCGGATAGACGCTCAACGGGCAGACACGCTCCCAGACACGCTCATGGGGGCGGCGGTCAGACGTTGTCGCCTTCGGTGGAGCTGGCCGCAGCGCCCTTGCCGCCGCCCCACTTCCAGCCGCTGATCTCCGGCATGTCGTCGCCGTGCTGGCGGATGTAGTGTCGGTGGTCGATCAGCTTGTCGCGCAGCGCCTGCTTCGCGTAGGCGGCGCGTTGCCCGAGCTTGGCGACCCGGTCGATCACGTCGCCGGCCAGGTGGAAGCGGTCGAGCTCGTTCATCACGCACATGTCGAACGGCGTCGAGGTGGTGCCCTCTTCCTTGTAGCCGCGCACATGGATGTTGTCGTGGCCGTGGCGCTTGTAGGTCAGCCGATGGATCAGCCACGGGTAGCCGTGGAAGGCGAAGATGATCGGCTTGTCGGTGGTGAACAGCTCGTCGAAGTCGTGATCCGAGAGCCCGTGCGGATGCTCGTGCTCGGGCTGCAGCCGCATCAGGTCGACGATGTTGATCACCCGTATCTTGAGGTCAGGCGCGTGGCGGCGCAGCAGCTCGACCGCGGCCAGCGTCTCCAGCGTCGGCACGTCGCCGCAGCAGGCCATCACCACGTCGGGCTCGCCGCCGCGGTCGTTGCTGGCCCACTCCCAGATGCCGAGGCCGCCCTCGCAGTGCTTGATCGCCTCGTCCATGGTCAGCCACTGCGGCGCCGGCTGCTTGCCGGCCACGATGACGTTCACGTAGTTGCGGCTTCGGAGGCAGTGGTCGGTGACCGACAAGAGGCAGTTGGCGTCCGGCGGCAGGTAGACGCGCACGACCTCGGCCTTCTTGTTCACCACGTGATCGATGAAGCCCGGATCCTGGTGGGAAAAGCCGTTGTGGTCCTGGCGCCAGACGTGGCTGGAGAGCAGGTAGTTCAGCGAGGCGATCGGCCGCCGCCACGGGATCTCGTTGCACACCTTCAGCCACTTGGCGTGCTGGTTGAACATCGAATCGATGATGTGGATGAAGGCCTCGTAGCAGCTGAAGAAGCCGTGCCGGCCGGTGAGCAGGTAGCCCTCCAGCCAGCCCTGGCACTGGTGCTCCGAGAGCATCTCCATCACCCGGCCCTCGCGCGCCAGGTGGTCGTCCCAGGGCAGGATGTCGGCCTCCCAGACCCGGTTGGTCACCTCCAGCGCGTCCTGCCAGCGGTTGGAGTTGTTCTCGTCGGGGCTGAACAGGCGGAAGTTCCGCTGGTCCATGTTCAGCTTCAGCACGTCGCGCAGGAAGCCGCCCATCACCCGCGTCGATTCCGCCGTCGTCGCACCCGGCGAGGGCACGTCGACCGCATAGTCGCAGAAGTCGGGCAGCCGCAGGTCGCGTAGCAGCAGGCCGCCGTTGGCGTGCGGGTTGGCGCTCATCCGCCGCTCGGCCTTCGGCGGCAGATCCGCCAGCTCGGGGATCAGCCGGCCGTCGGCGTCGAACAGCTCGTCGGGCCGGTAGCGCTTCATCCAGGCCTCGAGGATCTTGATGTGCTCGGGGTTGTCCATGTCGCCCATCGGCACCTGGTGGGCGCGCCAGTAGCCCTCGACGCGCTTGCCATCGATCTCCTTCGGGCAGGTCCAGCCCTTGGGCGTGCGCATCACGATCATCGGCCAGCGCGGCCGCTCGGAGACGCCCTTGCGCGCCGCGTCCTGGATGGCGCGGATCTCGCCGATCACCTGGTCGAGGGTCGTCGCCATCAGCTCGTGCATCGTCGCCGGGTCGTTCCCCTCGACGAAGTAGGGCGTGTAGCCGTAGCCGCGGAACAGAGCCTCCAGCTCCTCGTGGCTGATGCGCGCGAGCACCGTCGGATTGGCGATCTTGTAGCCGTTGAGGTGCAGGATCGGCAGCACCGCGCCGTCGGTGGCGGGATCCAGGAACTTGTTGGAATGCCAGCTGGTGGCGAGCGGCCCGGTCTCTGCCTCGCCGTCCCCGACCACCGCGGCGACGATCAGGTCCGGGTTGTCGAACGCCGCGCCGAACGCGTGCGACAGCGCGTAGCCGAGCTCGCCGCCCTCATGGATCGAGCCGGGCGTCTCCGGCGCCACGTGGCTCGGGATGCCGCCCGGGAACGAGAACTGCTTGAACAGCTTCTGCATGCCCGCGGCGTCGGCGGTGATGTTCGGATAGACCTCGCTGTAGGTCCCCTCCAGGTAGGCGTTGGCCACCAGCGCCGGCCCGCCGTGGCCGGGGCCGGTGATGAAGATCATGTCGAGGTCGCGCGCTTTGATCACCCGGTTCAGGTGCGCGTAGAGGAAGTTGAGGCCCGGCGTGGTGCCCCAATGGCCCAGCAGCCGCGGCTTGATGTGCGCGCGGGTCAGCGGCTCCTTCAGCAGCGGGTTCGCGTAGAGATAGATCTGCCCGACCGACAGGTAGTTGGCGGCGCGCCAGTAGGCGTCCAGCAGGTCCCGTTCCTGGTCGGTCAGCGTGTTCGAGCCGGCGTCCGGCAGCACTTCGGTCACGTCTCGCCTCCTGCGAACATCCAGGCGGCGCGCCGCCCGGCTTTCAGTCGTCGCGCAGCTCGCGGTGCGGCGCGCCCGCGCCGACCGTGAACAGCGTGTGCTCCAGTTCGTCCGTATACGTTCCAAGCGTGGCCGCGCTGTTGCAACTCGCCCGCTGCGCCAGCGCCTGGCGCCCGGCGTCCAGGCAATCGGTGCGGCCGCGCCAGGCATGCAGCGCGTCGTCCTGCAGCGCCCGCCCGTAGGAGAAGCTGATCGCCCACGGCTTGACGCCCGGCAGGCGGTTGATCGCGTTGAGGTGCGCGGTGGCGAGCCGCGCGTCCTGGCCGCCGGACAGGAACACGATCCCCTGGACCGCGGCCGGCGCGTGCCGGCGCAGGCAGCGCAGCGTCGCCGTCGCCACCTCGCCGACCGAGGCGGCCTCGGGACAATCGTCGCCGTGGATCACCATGTTGGGCTTGAGCAGCATCGCCTCCAGCGTCACCGCCTGCTCGTCCAGCGCATCGAACACCGCCTGCAGCACGTGGCCGGTGACCGCCTCGCAGCGCTCGATGGTGTGGTCGCCGTCCATCAGCACTTCCGGCTCGACGATGGGCACGAGGCCTTGTTCCTGGCTGAGCGCGGCGTAGCGGGCGAGCGCGTGGGCGTTGGCGGCCACGCACATCCGGCTCGGGTGCGCGTCGGTGATCCGCAGCGCCGCCCGCCACTTGGCGAACCGTGCGCCGAGGCCGCGGTAGGCGGCGAGGCGCTCGCGCAGGCCGTCCAGCCCCTCGGTCACCGTCTCGTCCGGCGAGCCGGCGATCGGTTTGGCGCCCAGGTCGACCTTCACGCCAGGCAGCATGCCCTGCTCAGCCAGCACCTGCGCCAGCGGCCGGCCGGACGAGGCGTCCTGGTGGATGGTCTCGTCCTGCAGGATGACGCCGCTGATGAACTCCGCCTCGCCGGGCGCGGTGAACAGCATCTCGCGGTAGGCGCGGCGGGTTTGTTCCGTCGACGGGATACCTAGCGCGTCGAACCTTCGGGTCAGCGTTGCGGGCGTCTCGTCGGCGGCGAGAATGCCCTTGCCGCGCGCCACCAGCGCCGCTGCAACACCCGACAATTCCTGGTTCATGAGCTTGGCCTCCGCGGTCTCCGCATCAGGCCCCTCCATGGTTACAGGGTAGCCCCCAGGGGGTAGAATTGAAATCGGGTCTGAGTGGGCAGCGCCGCAGGGGTAAGCCGCAGGGCGCCTCGGAGCGGCGTCGTTATCCTTCGCCCGTCCGGCGACGGTCGCCGGATGCGCCTATCCGTTGGGATCGGCCCGATGCTCCTCGAGCTACGCACTTCGGCGACGGCGGCCCGGTCCGGCCCGCGCAACATCCGCGATGGAGGCTGACCATGCAGCTCTCGGCTGCGATCTTCGACGTTGACGGCGTCCTGGTGGCCTCGCCGCACGAGCGGGCCTGGCGCGAGGCGCTCGACGGCTACGCCGATCCCGAAAGCTTCACCACCGAGTTCTACCAGGCCTTCGTCGCCGGCAAGCCGCGGCTCGACGGCGCCCGTTCGGCGCTGGAGCACCTGGGCGTCGTCAACGCCGAAGCGCTGGCGCCGAAGTACGCCGAGACCAAGCAGGCGCTGATCGACGACCTGATCGACCAGGGCCAGTTCGAGGCCTTCCCGGACGCGGTCCGCCTCGCCGACGCCCTGCACCGGGCCGGCTTCCGGCTGGCGCTGGCGTCGTCCTCGAAGAACGCCGAGGCGATGCTCAGCAAGCTCTCGCTGCCCGACGGCGCGCCGCTGCTGTCGGCGTTCGACGCCGACCTCAGCGGCAGCGAGGTGCCGCACGGCAAGCCGGCGCCCGACATCTTCCAGCTCGCCGCCGAGACGCTGGGCGTGCCGGCCGACGAATGCCTGGTGGTCGAGGACGCGCCCGCCGGGGTCCAGGCGGCGCACGCCGGCGGCATGCAGGCGGTCGGCATCGCGCGGCTCCACGACGAGGCCCTCCTGCAAGGCGCCGGCGCCGACCTAGTGGTGACCAGCCTCGACCAGGTCGACCTCGCCGCGCTCAGCGAGGGCGCGCTGAAGGCCCGGCAAGGCCCGCCGGCCACCCCGATGGAAGCGGCGATGGAGCTGACCGAGGCGCCGAACTGGGTGCTGAGACACGACGGCTACAGCGCCCTGACCGAGAGCAGCGTCGAGTCGCGGTTCGCGATCGGGAACGGCTTCATGGGCATGCGCGCCTCGCGCTCCGTCAGCCGCGGGCCGACCTGGGTGAGCTGGCAGGGCTATCTCAGGTGGCGGTCGTGGCCGCGCGTCTACATTGCGGGTCTGTTCGATGTCCCCAACACCGAGCCGCCGATCCCGGCGCTGGTCCCGGTGGCCGACTGGTCACGCGTACGGATCATGCTGAACGACCAGCCGTTGCTCGCCACCGAGGGCCAGCCCATGAGCGGGAGCCGCAAGCTGGACATGCGCCGCGGCCTGCTGGGCCTGACCGCCATCCACCGCACGGTGGATGGCGTCAGCGTGAGCGGCGAGGAGCTGCGGCTGCTGTCGCAGGCGGACCGGGCGACCGGGCTGCAGCTGCTGCGCTTCTGTCTCGACCGCGATGACCTGGACGTGAGGCTCGACGCCCTCTTCAGCATGAGCGGCCTCGGCATGGAGCCGTTGCGGATCGAAACCGACGTCGCCGCCTGGCGCACGGAAGTGACCCGCAAGGGGGCCGCGATGGCCGGTGCGGCTCGCTTGCGGCTCGACGGCCAGGAGCTTGCGCCGGAACGGCCCTTCTCGCTGCGCTGGGTCTGGCGCTGGCGCTCGAAGGCCGGGCAGGTCGTCGAGCTCGAGCGCTCGATGGCCGCGGCGCGCGGGCAGCCGGGCGAGGATCCGGCGCCGGTGGCCACGGCGGCGCTGCGGCGCGTCTGGACCATGGGATGGCAGGCCGCGCTCGGCCGCCACGAGGCGGCCTGGCACAGGCGTTGGGAAGTGGGCGATGTCGTGATCCAGGGCGACGACTCGCTGCAGCGCACGGTGCGGTTCGCCGTCTACCACCTGACCAGCGCGGCCAATCCGGACGACGAGTACGTGTCGATCGGCGCGCGGGCGCTGACCGGCGACGTCTATTTCGGCCACGTGTTCTGGGACACCGAGATCTACCTGCTGCCGTTCTACACCGCCGTCTGGCCGGAGGCGGCGCGGGCGCTGCTGATGTACCGCTTCCATACGCTGCCGGCGGCCAGGGCCAAGGCGGCGCGGATGGGCTGGAAGGGCGCGCTCTACGCCTGGGAGTCGGCCGACACCGGCGAGGAGACCACGCCCGAGACCGTGATCGGCGAGCACGGCGAGCAGATCGAGATCCTCACCGGCAAGTACGAACAGCACATCAGCGCCGACGTCGCCTACGCGGTCTGGCGCTACTGGCGGGCCACCGGCGACGATGCGTTCCTGCTGTCGGCCGGCGCGGAAATCCTCATGGAGACGGCCCGCTTCTGGGCCTCGCGGGCGACCCTGGAGGCTGACGGCAAGCGTCATATCCGCCATGTGATCGGGCCCGACGAGTACCACGAGGACGTCGACGACAACGCCTTCACCAACATGATGGCGCGCGCCAACATCGCCCGCGCGCTGGAGGCGCTGGCGACGATCGAGACGCGCTGGCCCGAGCGGGCGGCGGGCCTGCGCGAGCGGCTGCAGATCGATGACGCCGAGCTGGCCGACTGGCGCGACGCGGAAGCGCGCATGGTCACCGGCTTCGACCCGGCCACCGAGCTCTACGAGCAGTTCGCCGGCTACGACGCGCTGGAGCCGATCGACCTTGCCCAGTACGCCGACCGCAGCGTCCCGATCGACGTGATCCTGGGCCGCGAACGCACCCAGAAATCGCAGGTGATCAAGCAGGCTGACGTCGTGGCGCTGGCGGCGCTGCTGCCGCGGGCCTTCCCGGGCGTGGCGATGGAGGCGAACTTCCGCCACTACGAGCCGCGAACCGCCCACGGCAGCTCGCTGAGCCCGGCCATGCATGCGCTGGTCGCCGCGCGGATCGGCGACACCGACCTGGCGCTCTCGTACCTCGACAGGATCGCGCGGCTCGATCCCGATCCGAACGCCGCCGGCGGCGTGCGGATCGCCGGGCTCGGCGCCATCTGGCAGGCTGTCGTGATGGGATTCGGCGGGCTCGACCTGTCCGGCGAGATGCTCGCCATCGATCCACGGCTCCCATCGGAGTGGGGCAAGCTCTCCTACCACGCCTGGTTCCGCGGGCGGCGGGTGCGGGTCGATATCGCGCACGGCAAGATCGAGGTGGCGCTGGTCGAAGGCGAGCCGATGCAGATCCAGGTCGCCGGCGAGCTTCGCACGCTGACGCCCACTGGAAGGCCGGCGCCAGAGCCTGCCCAGGCCTAGGCGGCGGCCGCCCGGCGTGTTGCCGGTCGCCTTGCCGTAGACCACGTTCGAGGCGATCGTCAGCACCGACTGGGTGTGCGTCGCGTTAGCCGAGGCCAGGCGCCCACACGGGGGCGGCGGCTATTCGACCGCGGTCAGCGCGAGGGCATCGCGCGCGTGGCGGGCGATGACCCGCTCCTCGTCGGTGGGGATCACCCAGACGGCAAGCTTCGAGCCGTCGCGGCTTATCAGGGGTCCGCCCGCGGCGTTGCGCGCCGGGTCGAGCTCGAGGCCGAGCCATCCGCTGCCGGCCGCCACCTCGGCGCGGGTCGCCGCGTCGTTCTCTCCGATGCCGCCGGTGAAGACGAGGCCGTCGAGCCCGCCGAGCGCGGCGGCCATCGACCCGATCTCGCGAACGATCCGGTAGACGAAGAGCGCGATCGCCTGGGCCGCGTCGGCCTCGGGCGAAGCCCTGAGCGCACGCATGTCGCTGGAGATCCCGGAAACGCCCAGGAGGCCCGAGCGGCGATAGAGCAGGTCCTCGATCTCGCGCGCGCCCAGGCCGAACGCGTCCATCAGATGGATCAGCACGCCGGGGTCGAGCGCGCCGCTGCGGGTGCCCATCACGAGGCCGTCGAGCGCGCTGAAGCCCATCGTGGTGGCGACGCTCTTGCCGGCCTCCAGCGCACAGAGGCTGGCGCCGTTACCGAGGTGGGCGATCACGACGCGACCGGCCGCCAGCTGCGGCGCGATCTGCGCCAACCGGCCGGAGACGTACTCGTAGGAGAGCCCGTGGAATCCGTAACGGCGCACGCCGGCCGCCTCGTACTTGCGCGGCAGCGCGAACATCTGCGCCAGCGGCGGTTGGCCGTGGTGGAAGGCGGTGTCGAAGCAGGCGACCTGCGGGATGTGCGGCGCGGCCGCCGCGATCGCCTCGATCGGCGCGATGTTGTGCGGCTGGTGCAGCGGCGCGAGCGGGATCAGCGCCTTCAGCGCGGCGATCACCTCCGCGTCGATCCGCGCCGGCGCGTCGAACCGCACGCCGCCGTGCACCACCCGGTGACCCACCGCCACGACCGGGCGCGCGGCGATCAGCTCGCGGGCGACTTCCAGGATCTCGCCGGTGGCGGCCGTGTGGTCGAGCGAGGACCAGCTCTGGGTGGCCACCTTCCGCCCGGCGGCGTCGGACACGTCGAGCTTCGGCGACGCGCCGATCCCCTCGATCTTGCCGTCGAACAGCAGTGGCTCGCCCGCGGCCACGTCGTAGATCGCGAACTTGATGCTCGACGAGCCGGCGTTGATCACCGCGATGCAGCCGCTCGTCACGGGTGCTCCGTCAGTGGATGGCCGCGGCCGGGTCGGCGAGGCGCGCTGCTGCCAGCAGCGACGCGACCGCGCAGGAGGCGAGCCGGGTCAACAGCGCGTCGGCGCGGCTGGTCGGCACGATCGGGACGCGCGCGCCCGGTACGATGCCCGCAGCGTCCGCGACTGCCAGGAACGACATGCATTTGGCCAGCATATTGCCCGCTTCCAGGTCGGACGCGACAAGCACGTTCGCGTGCCCGGCCACCGGCGAGACGATCTTCCTGGCCGCCGCCGCCGCCGGGCTCGCCGCACCGGCAGCATCGGGTGGAACGGCGCGACCACACCATCGCGGAGCCGGCTTAGCGCGCCGCCGACGCCCTCGCGCGCTCCAGCCTCGGCCGCGCGCCGGTCTTCTCGCTGTCTTCGAGCGCCTCGAGCATGCGGCCGCGCACGGCGGCGGCGCGCTGCGGCTCGGTGAGCTTGCCCTGGCGGGTGACCACGTAGAAGGCGTCGACCGCGCGCTCGCCGTAGTTGTCGACGTGCGCCGACTGGATCGACAGCTCGGCCTCGGCGAGGATCCGCGCCATCGCGGCGAGCAGGCCCGGCCGGTCGCGGCCCGACGCCTCGATCACCGTGGCGTCGCTGGAGGCCTCGTTGTCGATGGTCACCGCCGGCGCGATCGAGAAGGCCGCGGCGCGGCCGAGGTCGGGCTTCTTGGCCTCCAGCGCCGGCGGCCGGCCGAGCGCGGCGGCCTCCATTGCCTCGACCAGCTTGGCCAGCAGGCGCGGATGCTCGGCGCCGAACGGCTGGCCGGAGACGTCCTGCACATAGAAGGCGTCGAGCGCCTCGCCTCGGTTGGAGGTGTAGATCCGCGCGCCGACCACGTTGCCGCCCAGGCTGGCGATCGCCTGGGCGAGGTCGGCGAACAGGCCCTCGCGGTCGGGCGCGGCGACCACCAGCTCGGCGGCGTTGCGCTCGGGGCGGATGCGGGCCTCGGCCGAGGCGCCGCCGTTGGCGGCCGCCTCGCGGGCGAGGTGGGCGTGGGCGCGCTGCTCGTCGGGCGCGAACGCCGCGAAGTAGGCGTCCTCCATCGCCGTCGCCCAGCCGCGGCTCTGCGGGTCGGCGGCGACCAGCGCGGTGCGCGCATCGTAGGCCAGCGCCTCAAGGCGGCGGCGCGCGACGCCGGTGGCGTCCGACATGCGCCCGCCGCGGAACACCGTCTCGGTGGCGCCGTAGAGCTCGCGC
>DATNEH010000132.1:0-10379 GCA_035553015.1 Caulobacteraceae bacterium
CACCCAAGCTCCGGTATCCATCCGCTGGCGGATGAATGCCGGCGACGCGACGTGGAACCCATACGATGGTGCAATAGCGCTGCTGCCGACGACGCCCGATGTTGACGGCGGGCGGGCGGGCGGAAAGCCGGCAAGGTCCAATGCCAGCAGCGAGGCCGGGCGGTGATCACCCTGACGATCAACAACGAGGCTCAAACGGTCGATGCCCCGCCTGACATGCCGCTGCTTTGGGTGTTGCGCGACCTGCTGGGCCTGACCGGCACGAAGTTCGGCTGCGGGATCGCCCAGTGCGGGGCGTGCACCGTGCACATCGCCGGGCGACCAGTCCGCTCGTGCCTTCTCGCGGTCGGCAGCATCGGCCAGCGGCCGATCACCACGATCGAGGCGATCGGCGCGACCCGCAACGGCGCCCGGGTCCAGAAGGCCTGGCTCGACGCCGAGGTGATCCAGTGCGGCTACTGCCAGTCGGGCCAGATCATGTCCGCGACGGCGCTGCTGGATCAGATCGCACAGCCCGACGACGCCGATATCGACGCGGCGATGGCAGGGAACATCTGCCGGTGCGGCACCTACGTGCGCATCCGGCAGGCGATCAAGAACGCCGCGGCGATGGCATGAGCCTCGCCGAAGCTCCACCGCCTGACGTTTCGCGCCGTTCGCTGCTGAAGGCGGGCGGCGCCGGCTTGCTGGTCGTCGGCTTCGTCGCGCCCCTGGCGGCGAGCGCGCTGCAGGACGCCGGCGGCTACGCGCCCAACGCCTTCATCCGGATCGACCGGCAGGGCGACGTCACCCTCGTCATGCCGCAGGTCGAGATGGGGCAGGGGACCTACACCTCGATCTCGATGATCCTGGCCGAGGAACTCGACGCCGACTGGGCCAAGGTGCGCACCGAGCACGCGCCGGCCGACGAGGCGCATTACGCCAATCCGATGCTGCAGATGCAGGCGACCGGCAACTCCAACTCGGTGCGCGCCTGGTGGAAGCCGCTGCGCACCGCCGCGGCGGCGACGCGGGCCTGCCTGGTCCAGGCGGCTGCTCAAGGCTGGGGCGTGCCCACCGGGCAGTGTCGGACCGAGTCCGGCGCGGTCATCCACGACGCCAGCGCCCGCAAGGCGGCCTACGGCGACCTCGTCGGCCGCGCCGCGCAGATCACCCCGCCGACGGATCCGCCGCTGAAAGACCCGAAGGACTTCCGGCTGATCGGGCGTCCGCTGAAGCGGCTCGACACGCCGGACAAGACCAACGGCCGGGCCCAGTACGGCATCGATGTGCTGCCGCCCGGCGTGAAGTTCGCGACGCTGATGCAGAGCCCGGTGCTCGGCGGCAAGGTCGCACACGTCGACGACACGAACGCGAAGGCGGCGCCGGGCGTGCGTCAGGTCGTCGTGCTCGACGATCTGGTGGCGGTGGTCGGCGACCATATGTGGGCCGCCAAGCGCGGGCTGGAGATGCTCGACGTCACCTGGGCGGACGGGCCGAACGGGGCGGTCTCTTCCGGGCAGATCTGGAGCCAGCTGCGCGCGGCCGCGGAGCACCCCGGCGCCGTCGCCAAGCAGGTTGGCGATGTCGACCACGCGTTTGCGTCCGGCGACGTCGTGGCGGCCGACTTCGAGATGCCCCTCTTGGCGCACGCCACGATGGAGCCGCTCAACTGCACGGTCCACGTCACGCCGGCCTCGGCCGAGGCGTGGATCGGCACCCAGGTGATGGAACGGGTGCACGCGGCGGTCGCGAAGGCTGCAGGCCTGCCCGAAGCGCAGGTCGACGTGCACAACCACCTGCTGGGCGGCGGCTTCGGGCGCAAGCTCGAGCCGGACATGGCCTACGCGGCCGCGCGTATCGCCAAACAGGTCGACGGCCCGGTCAAGGTGGTCTGGACGCGCGAAGAGGACATGCGCCACGACTATTACCGGCCGGCCTATCGCGACCTGCTGTGGGCGCGGCTCGACGGCGACAGGATCGTCGGCTGGAAGCACCGGATTTCCGGGTCGGCGGTGATGGCGCGCTTCGCGCCGCCGCTGTTCGCGAAGGGCGTCGATGCGGACGGCGTCGATTCCGCGCAGGACATCCCCTACGACATCGAGAACAAGCGGATCGAGTTCAACCGCGTGGAGCCGCCGGGCGTCAACACCGGCTTCTGGCGCGGCGTCGGGCCGAACAACAACGTCTTCGCGATCGAGAGCTTCATCGACGAGCTGGCGCGCAAGGCGGGCCAGGACCCGGTGGCCTTCCGCCGCGCGCACCTGACCGGATCGCCTCGGCACCGCGCCGCGCTCGACCTCGTTGCGGAGAAGGCCAACTGGGGCGCGCCGCTGCCGCCACGCTGCGGGCGTGGGGTCTCGGTGCAGCCGTCGTTCGCCAGCTACATCGCGACGGTGGTCGAGTGCGAAGTGGACGAGGCGGGCGAGGTGAAGCTGCGCCGCGTGACCAGTGCGGTCGACACCGGCATCGCGGTCAATCCGGACACCATCATCGCCCAGCTGCAGGGCGGCCTCGTCTTCGGGCTGACCGCCGCACTCTACGGCGAGATTACGCTTGAGAAGGGGCGGGTGCAGCAGTCGAACTTCCACGACTACCGGATGCTGCGCATGGACCAGGTCCCGCCGATCGAGGTGCACCTCATCAAGAGCGGCGAGGCGCCCGGCGGGATCGGCGAGACCGGCGCCACGGCGTCGATACCGGCGCTGCGCAACGCGATCTACGCAGCGACGGGCGTGGCGCTGCGGCGCATGCCGATCGACCGTTCGCTGCTGGCCAAGGGGGCGCGGACATGAGCGGCCGCACCCTCTGGATCGTCGTCGCGGCGGTGCTGCTGGTCGGCGGCGCGGCCGCCGCTTGGGCGATGCTGCCGCCGCGCGCCCTGAGCTTCGCCGGCGGCGGCGCCGTCGATCTCGCCGACTACAAGGGTCCGAACCCCACGGGCGCGCCGCCGGAGCTCGCCTCGGCCGACGTCGTGGCGCGCGGCAAGTACCTGACCCAGGCTGCAGACTGCGTGGTCTGCCACACCGCCAGCGGCGGGCAGCCTTACGCGGGCGGTCTCGCCATCCCGACCCAGTTCGGCGTGCTCTATTCGCCGAACATCACTGGCGATGCGCAGACCGGCATCGGCGCGTGGACCGACGCGCAGTTCCTGCGGGCGATGCACGAGGGCATCGGCCGCGACGGCCAGCGGCTCTATCCGGCCTTCCCGTACGAGTCGTACACGCTGATGACCGACGCCGACGTGCTGGCGATCAAGGCCTATCTGCTCAGCCTGCCGCCGGCGCATGCGGCCGCGCCGCCGAGCCAGTTGAAGTTCCCGTTCAACCAGCGCTGGCTGATGGCGTTCTGGTCGGCGTTCTACAATCCGAACCAGCGCTTCCGGCCGCATCCGGACCGCAGCCCTCAGTGGAACCGCGGCGCCTACCTGGTCGAGGGCCTGGAACACTGCGGCGACTGCCACACGCCGCGCAACCTCGGGCAGGCGCTCGACAATCGGCAGAAGTTCGCGGGGGCGGTCGCCGAGGGCTGGCGCGCCTACAACATCACTGCGGACCACGCTTCCGGCGTCGGCGCGTGGAGCGATGCGGCGCTGGCCGAGTACCTGCACGACGGTCATGCCGATGGCCACGGGGCCGCGGGCGGTCCGATGGGCGAGGTGGTCGAAGCGGGCCTCGGCCCATTGACGCCGGGCGACACCGCGGCGGTCGTCGCCTACCTGCGCAGCGTGCCGGCGGTCCATTCGCAGGGCCTGCCGGCGCCGGTCACGCAACCTGCGTCGGACGCACCCAAGCTGATGCAGGCCAGCTTCGATCCACGCGGCAAGCAGATCTTCGAGGGCGCCTGCGCCAGCTGCCACGGTTGGAGCGGCGTCAGCCTGCTGACGAACGATGCGACGCTCACCGGCGACCGGGCGATCAACGACGCCAGCGCCATCAACGTCGCCCAGATGGTGATCGCCGGCGGCGGGCGGCCAGGGGCGCTGCGGATGCCGGCCTTTGGCGCCGCCTATTCCGACACCGAAATCGCCGCCGTCGCCAACTACGTCACCGCGCGCTTCGGCGCCGCGCCCGGCCGCATCACGGCCGCCGATGTCGCCAGGTTGCGCCGCTCGTCCGTCCACTGAGCTCTGCGAGGAAAAGCGCCATGCCGATAGCCACGTTCGAGCGGAGGCCCCACCAGCCGGGCGAGGCGGACTTCCGCGTTATCCATGCCGAGGACATCGAGTGGACGACGCTGCCGGGCTATCCCCCGGCGGTGCGTCTCGCCATCCTCGAGGGCGATCCCTCCAAGCCGGGGCCGTACACGGTCCGGGTCAGGCTCCCCGCCGGCACGCGGATGGAGCCGCACCGCCATCCGGAGGACCGGCTCTACACGGTGATCTCGGGCATCTTCTACATCGGCCTTGGGGACAAGTTCGACGAGGCCAAGCTGACCGCGCACCCGCCTGGCGCGGTGATCATCCTGCCCGGCGGCCAGCCGCATTTCCATTGGGCCAAGTCGGGCGAGTACGTGACCCAGGTCACTGCCCTCGGCCCGCTCGGTCTCAGCTACATGAATCCCGCCGACGATCCGCGCGAGCAGGCCGGGCGGGCGGCAACAGCATCCTGAGCCGGCTTCCAGGGTTCCAGAGAGGAGACGATCCAATGTCGCACCACTATTCCGGTCCCAACCTCGGATTCCCGCACGGCGATGCGCGGCTGGATTTCACCGACCTTTATGCGTTCCCGAAGCCGGGCGACGCCACCCGGTCGATCCTGATCATGAACGTGCATCCTTCGTTCACGGTCCAGCCGCAGGGTCCCACCCGGCCGGAGCCGTTCGCAGACGCGGCTCTCTACGAGTTGAAGATCGACACCGACGGCGATGCGGTGGCCGATATCGCGTACCGCGTGCGGTTCTCGCCCTTCGAGGACGGGAAACAGACGGCGACGCTGCGGATGGCGCGGGGCGCCGAGGCGGCCGGGACCGGCGACAGCGGCGACGTGCTCATCGAAGGCGCGCCGGTCTCGCTCGGCGACGCAGGGCCCGCGTCGGCGGGCGGCGGGCATCGCCTGTTCGTTGGCCGGCGCAGCGACCCGTTCTTCTTCGACGTGCAGGGCGTGCTGGACGGCTTCAAGTTCACCCGCCGCGACTTCTTCGGCGACAAGAACGTCTGCAGCATCGTGCTGGAAGTCCCCAACGCAGTGCTCGGATCGGGCAAGGTCGGCGTCTGGGCGCGGACCCTGGACGGCGCGGGCGGGCTCTGGGTGCAAGCCGACCGCGGCGCGCGGCCGGCGCAGACCGTGTTCCTGACCGGCGAGGCGATCGTTGACTACACCGCCGCCGAGCCCCGCGACGACGCGCAGTTCGTGCCGGTGTTCGCCCACTCCCTCGAGCATTCCGGCGGCTACGCGGCGGACGCCGCGGCGCAGGTGGCCGCGACGCTGCTTCCCGACATCCTGCCGTTCGATCCGGCGCGCCCCGCTTCCTATCCCGAGAATGGCCGCGCGCTCACCGACGACGTCCAGGACCACTTCCTCGCCATCTTGACGAACGGCAAGGTGACGACCGACTACATCGGCCCGCACGCCGACCTGCTGGCCGACTTCCCCTACGTGGGCCCGCCGCACCCGGCTACGGCGACCGTGTCCGCGGCGTAAGGCCGAGCCGAGGCCTGTCTCGTCGTGTCCCGGTGCGAAGGCGCCGCCCGAGCCGTCGTCGCGACGAGCTCGAATGACATCGGCGTTCTCCGCACGACCGGACCGGCAGGCTACGGACTGGCGGCGCCAACTGGCGAGGCTGCGGCGGGTCCACGACCAGCCGCCGCGGCGGCTCGGTTCAGCCGTTCCAGCCGGGCGCGCGGCGGCCGGTCTCGAACAGGAACCAGGTGCGCCGCTCGGTCTCGTCGATCCAGACCTCGAGCAGGCTGGCCGTCGCGACGTCGCCGTGCTCGTCGCAGGTGTTGTGGACCTGGCGCATGGCCGAGGTCAGCCGCACGTTGTCGTCGCGCAACTCGGCCAGCATGTCGTTCGGGTCGACGTAGTCGGCGTCGTTGTCGGCGATGCGCTGCGTGCGGGCGATCTGGCCGATCGACTTCAGCGTGGATCCGCCCAGCTTGCGCACCCGCTCGGCGATCGGGTCGCTCATCGCGAACACCTGGTCGGCCTGCTCGTCGAGCAGCAGATGGTAGTCGCGGAAGTGCGGTCCGCTCATGTGCCAGTGGAAGTTCTTGGTCTTCAGGTAGAGCGCAAACACGTCCGCCAGCAGGCCGTTGAGCGCGGCGCCGATGTCGCGTGTCGCGCTCTCCGAAAGATCGGTGAGTCCGCCGGGCCGCCGGTGCGGGGCTTCTCGCGTTTGCGACATTGTTCGCGCTCCATGTCAGGGGCCGCGCCGAGGCTCGGCCCGCCAGCCGCGCAAGCTAGTCCCGCGGCCCCCCGAAATCGATTGGACCTTGGTCTGGTCACGCGCTTGTGCCGCGGAGCCGTCAGGGGGCGGCGCGCCGCCATTCGGCCACGGCAAGACCCGCTGCCGCGTCGAGAACGTGCTTCGCCGCGCACGCCAGCCCGTGCGCCGACAGCACCGCCTCCGGCGTGAGGTCCGGGACGCCCGGGAACACCGGTCGGCCGCCCGGCAGCCGGATAGCGGGCCCCCGCGTCAGGTAGAACGCGTCGTAGCGACCCAGGAAAAGGCCGAAGACGTGCGTGGCGCCGATCACCGCCACCCGCGCGTCGGTCAGCCCGAGCGCGCCGACGGCGGCGTCCAGCGAGGCGCCGGCGGGGTTCCAGAGCAGCGCGTGGGGGTTGGCCGGATCGGGCGCCAGCGCCTCCACGCGATGCGTGGCGATCAGGCGCCGGCGTTCGCGCGAGCCGCGCAGATCCTCCTGCGAGTGGCGGCCGTGCACGGCGACGTCGGCGCGCTCGAGGCCGGCCTCGAAGAAGCGCTGGTCGGCCGGGAACATCAACGAGGCGGGCATCACGCCATCGGCGCCGGCGAGCATGCCGTCCGCGGAGACGATGGCGAAGCCTTCGACATGGGCGACCGCTGGCATGCGCCGGTTCTCCTGGATCGCGATGCGAGCGCCCGCGCCGCGCTCAGGCTCCGCCGGCGCCGCGGCTGAGCAAGGCGTCCCGCCGCTTGGTCAGCTGCTCGAGCTCGGCCTCCTGCTCGGCGATCCGCTCCGACATCCGCTCCTCGTCGGCGGCGCCGGAGAAGGCGGCCGCCTGCTCAACGAGCTCGCGCAGGTTGTCGCGGACGATCTCCAGCCGCTCGTCGATCTGAGCGAGGTCCATGGGCTCTGCAGGCATGACGTCGCCTCCTCCGAGATGCAGCCGCAGCGGCGGCGCCCGTGATCCCAGGGCGCGCCGGCGGCCGCCTCTTCTATCATCGCGGTGACGGCGCGGTGCAGCCGCTACTGAACGAAGTCATCGTTTCAGACCAGGGCGCCGGTCAGGCGCGGGAGGGACGGGCGCCGACCAGGAGGGACGTTCCCGGCTGTCGGCTCGGCGCGGCATTGCTGCTATGGGCCCGGCCATGGCCAAGCCTTTCTTCGAACTGCACGCGACCCACAACCCGCACCGCTGGTATCTGCCGCTGGACAACGACCTGTGCGTCGGCTCTGCGGGCAGCGGCTTCATGTTCGGCGGCGTCGGGATGGCGGCGGCCATCCAGGCGATGGAAGGCACCTGCGGTCGGCCGGTGGTCTGGGCCACCGCGCAGTACCTGTCGCATGCCCGGCCAAGCCAGGTGGTCGACTTCGACGTCTGGGCGCCGGTGATCGGCAAAGGCACCAGCCAGGCCCGGGTGATCGCCCACGTCGACGACAAGGAGATCCTCACCGTGAACGCCGCGCTCGGCTCGCGCGACAGCGACATCACCGGCGTCTGGGTCGTGCCGCCGGACGTGCCGCCGCCCCTGGACTGTCCGCCGCACGAGCACTGGCGCGGCGACGCCGGCGGCCTGCACGGGCAGATCGAGATGCGCATGGCCAAGGGCAACTTCGGCTTCGACATGAACGGCGCGCCGCGCAGCGAGGACGGGCGGCTGATCATGTGGATGCGACCCAAGGCCGGGCAGGACATCGACGCGGCCACCCTGGCGATCTTCGCGGACCATGTGCCTTCCGGCATCGGCAACGCCCTGGGCTTCAACGCCGGCGGCAGCAGCCTCGACAACACCATCCGCATCGTGCGGCTTGTCCCGACCGAATGGGTGCTGTGCGATATCAGCATCCACGCGGTGAACGCCGGATTCGGCCACGGCGCGATGCGGCTGTTCTCCGATAGCGGCCAGCTGATGGCCACGGCCAGCCAGTCGGTGATCGTCCGCCGGCACGAGCCGGAGCGCTGACCCGCTGCGGCGGCCGGCTGGCCTCAAGCTGTTGAATTCATGGTGGGTGTAGCAGGGCTCGAACCTGCGACCCGCTGATTAAGAGTCAGCTGCTCTACCAACTGAGCTATACACCCGCACGCATCGGGCGGACCGCAGTCACGGCCGCCTCCGCGAGGGCGCGGAACATACTCAAAAAGCGCGGCGGCGCAAGGCGCTCGCCATGCGTCCGTGCGGCGCGGGCCAGTCGGCGAGGCTCGCGGCTCGACGCCGCCGTCAGCCATGCGTCTCGCCTCCCGTTCCGGCTTCGTCTAATCAGGCCCGTGCGGGGACACTTGGCAGGGAGCCGGATTTGGCGCGGCGCGACATCAAGGGCGTGGTCGATTTCGCCTATCTCGAGCAGTTCGCGGCCGGCGACGACGTGGTGATCGACGAGGTGCTGGCGCTGTTTCGCGAGCAGTCGGCGATCTGGGGGGCGATGCTGAACGCAGGCAACGAGGGCTGGCGCGACGGCGTGCACACGCTGAAGGGCGCGGCGCGCGGGGTCGGCGCGTTCCAGTTGGGCGACGCGTGTCAGGCCTGCGAGGCGGCGGGACCCGCGGCGCTCGACCAGGTGCGCGATGCGCTGGACGCGGCGCTGGCCGACATCGCCGCCTACGCCCACGAGCGGGCGCTCGCCTCGCTGAAGACGCCGAGGCCGGCTTGACTCGCGTCCTCCTGATCAAGACCTCGTCGCTCGGCGACGTCATCCACTGCCTGCCGGCGGTCTCGGACATGAGCCGGGAAGTGCCGAACCTGACGCTGGACTGGGTGATCGAGGAACAGCTGGCCGAGATCGCGCGGCTGCATCCGGCGGTGGACCGGGCGATCCCGGTGCGGCTGCGCAGCTGGCGCCGGCATCTGCTCGAGAGCGACACCTGGACCGAGTTCAGCGCCTTTCGCCACGCCATCACCCAGAAGCGCTACGACCGCATCATCGACGCGCAGGGGCTGATCCGCAGCGCGATGCTGGCCCGCCTGGCGCGGGGTCCGCACTGCGGCTACGATCGGGCCAGCGTGCGCGAGCCGCCGGCCAGCTTCTTCTACGACCGCAAATTCCCGGTGAGCGTCACCATCCACGCGGCCGAGCGGATGCGCCGGCTGGTCGCCCAGGCGATGGGATATGAGCCGCCGGCCGAGATCGACTACGGCCTCGACGTGCACGACGAGCTGCCGCACGACTGGCTGACCGCCGATCGCTACCTGGTCGGCCTGCACGCCACCGCGCGGCCCGACAAGACCTGGCCCGAAGCCGACTGGCAGGCGCTGGCGCAGCGCGCCGAGGCGGCGGGCGTCCCCCTGGTGCTGCCGTGGGGCAGCGAGAACGAGCGGCAGCGCTCCAAGCGCATCGCGTCTGCCAGCAAACAGGCGATCGTGCCGCCCAGGCTCGGGTTCCGCGAGATGGCGGCCTTGCAGGCCGGCGCGGCGGCGGTGGTCGGGGTCGACACCGGACTGACGCATCTGGCCTCGGCGGTCGGCGCGCCGGTGGTGGCGATCTATGCGGCGAGCTGGAGCGAGTTCAACGGCGTGATCGGGCCCGCCTTCATCGCCAACCTCGGGGGGCCGGGCGCGCCGCCCAGCCTGGACGAGGTGTGGGCGCAGACCGAAGCGGCGATCGCTTCCGGCCGCAAGGCAGGCGCCTGGCGCGCCGAGTCCGGCGAGCCGGCGCCCGAGCTGGCCGGCCGGCGCCGTTTTCGCCCGCCGTCGCCGACGACAGCGCGGCGCGGCCGGCGCTGAGCCCAGGCCTCAGTCCGCTCAGAACGGCACGTCGTCACCGCACGTCTTGCAACCTTCGGGCTGTGTCGGCGAGGGCTTGACCCCTCGCGCAAGCGTGCTTGGGACCGGAGCGCGCCCGGTGGACACGGCCACGCGTGCGCCGGCGCCGGCGAAGTGGGCGGCCAGGGAGTGGGGTCGGCCGGGTCGAGGCGGGGGCGCGACAGGCGGGGGCGCGACAGGCAGGGGCGCTGTGGAAGCCACAGCGGTCGATCCGAGCTCGGCCGCGGCGGCTCGCGCTGGTGCGTGCGCCGTCGCCGGCCCAGCCGCGACCTGCTTTG
>DATNEH010000133.1:0-3912 GCA_035553015.1 Caulobacteraceae bacterium
CTGGTCTCCACCGACCACGACGACGTCGACTACGCGCTGATCGCCGGCAACGGCGACGGGCCGGTCGTGGTCGACACCCGCAACGCCTTCGGACGGCGCGGCCTGGCCGGCCCCAACATCGTCAAGGCCTGACGCGCCGGCGGCGGCGTCGGTTCGAGCCTCGGCGCTCGCCCTGCGCCGTCCCCTCCATCGCCGCCTGTTCGTCCGGCCGCCACACCGCGATGGTCGAGCAGGCGAAGGCGAACAGCACCGCCAGCGTCTCGGTGCGCAGCGGGTATTCGACCAGCGAGTGCGCCATCAGCACCAGGATGGTGAGCGTACAGGCGCTGCCGATGATGTCGCCGCGGCTGGTCCAGATCCGCGCGATCCGCGCCAGGAGCCAGAGCCCGAACGCGGCCAGCAGCGCCGCACCGACCAGGCCGGTTTCCAGCAGCAGCTCCAGATAATCGTCGTGGGCGTGGTTGAAGTAGATCGGGCTGACGTCGTTCAGCGGCTCGGCGGCCAGGTAGACGGTCTGGAACGAGCCGACCCCGGAGCCCAGCGGCAAGTAGCGCTGCGCCTCGGCCAGCACCAGCGGCCAGCCGGTGAAGCGCGGGTCGGCGCCGCTGGAGGTGAAGCGGTCGAGGATCGGGCCTGCGGCGAAGAAACCAATCACCCCGATCACGATCACGCTGCCGGCCCCCATGGCGAGGGCCCGGCGCCAGTGGCGGCGCAGCACGCCGCCGCGCACGATGATCACCGCCGACCCGATGAGCGCGACGGCGGTGATCGCAATGCCGGCGCGCGAGCGCGTGGCGGCCACCCCGACGAGCGCGATGAAGAAATACAGCACCGCCAGCAGCGCCGGGATGGTGCGCCGATCCTCGAGGTCGCCGCTGAACTGCGAGGCGAACACCGCGGCCAGCGGCATCAGGCTGTAGAAGAAGGCCGCCTCGTTGTTGCGGTTCGAGAACAGGCCGACCAGCGAGCCGGGATTGGTGATCTCATAGAAGTAGAAGCGGCTGTCCGGGCCGCCGAGCAGCTGCAAGAGGCCGATGCCGAGGCTGACCATGGCCAGCAACAGCCAGCAGACCGCCATCACGCGGCGCTCTCGGCCGGTGAGAAAGAGCCCGCCGACCAGCATGGCGGCCGGGGGAGCGAGCGCCAGCAGCGAGCGCCAGGTTTCCTGGGGCGCCATGCTGAACGGCAGCGAAGGGCGGCCGAGCCCGGTCACGTCCAGGATCTGCGCGATCGGCTGGCGGCCGGGCAGCCGCGTCCAGATCGACGCCGGCAGGGGGATGAGCTGCAGGACGGGCACGGCGACCACCAGCGCCAGCAGGATCAGCGGAACGAGGCTGCCTTTCGGGGCCGCGCCCGCAAAGACCAGGTAGAGCCCGACGAACAGCAGCGGCAGGCTGGCGATCTCGACCGCCGCCAGGCTGAGCGCGTTGCCCTGGCTCGCGCCGCCGAAAATTGTGGCGACCACCAGCAGCAGCAGCGAGCAGGCGAACAGCGCCGTCTGCGTCTGATTCTCGGCGTCCCAGGCCTCGCGCCAGCCGCCCCTCAGCCGCTCGAGGATCGAGCCGTCGTAGTCGGAAAAACGCGCGTCAGAACGTGATGACATGCCGAACCTTTGGCCTGACGGATGTGCCCTGCATAGCCTGCCGTTCGGCCAGGCCCAACGCCACGTACGCATCGTGGTCGGATTCTCGCCCCGGGCGGCTTATATCTTGAGGCTGGGAGCTTACAGGGGGCGTAGGCGTTGCAGGATCCTTGACCGTTTGGTCAACATCAGGCGTTCGACGAAGTGCTAGATGGTCGATTCAACCAACCGCGAGCGAGCTGACTTGGAACCTACATCGCCCCGCATCTACGCGATCGGCGACGTGCACGGCCGCCTCGACCTGGTGGAGCGGGCCGTCGAGATGATCGCCGAGCACGTTGGCGACGCCCCGTTCCGGGTGATCTTCCTCGGCGACTATGTCGACCGCGGCCCGGACAGCCGCGGCGTGATCGACCTGCTGATAGACCTGCAGCGCCGCTGGCCGGTCGTTTGCCTGAAGGGCAACCACGAGGAGCTGATGCTGCAGGCGCTCACCCAGCCCGGGGGTGGGCGGCTTTCGCGCTGGCTGGAATATGGCGGCGACCACACGCTGGCGTCCTATGGCCTGGACGAGGACAGCGACCTGATGGAGGGCATCCCGCGCGAGCACGTGCGCTGGATGTCCGGCCTGCCGCGCACCACCGGCGACGGCCACCGCATCTACGTACACGCGGGCCTCGCGCCCGGCATGCCGATCCACCGCCAGAAGGAACAGACCTTCCTGTGGATCCGCGAGCGCTTCCTGCAGGCCAAGGGCAGCGAGTTCGAGGCGCACGTGGTCCACGGCCACACCCCGATCTGGGAGGGCAAGCCCGACCCGGCCGCGCCCGAGCTGCTCGAGCACCGCACCAACATCGACACCGCCGCGTTCGCCACCGGCGTGCTGTCGATCGCCGTGTTCGACGCCGAACGACCGGGCGGACCAGTCGAGGTGCTGCAGGTGCGCGGCAAGGTGGCGGGCCGGATCGTGCCGGATGAGCCGGCCGAGGACTCGGCGCCTGCCGCCGCGGAGGCCGAACCGCCTCGCAAGCGCCGCTTCGGCGACTGGTTCGGACGGCGCTAGCGCGCGTGCCGCACACGCGACCCGCTGAGCTCGTCCGCGCCGCGATCCTGACGAGCCTGTTGAGCGTGGCAGCCTGCGGCACGATCGCGCCGCAGGTCGCCTACCCGAACGTCGCGTCGAGCGCCGCGCCCGCTGCTGCGCCGCCGGCGCAGCCGCCCGGGCAGTGGGACCGGACGCTGGCCGGCCTGCGCCGCTCCGATCAGCGCGTCGCCGACGTCGCCTGGCGGATCGTCACCGCCAACGCGGCGCTCTGCACCGACCTGAAGCCGCAGATCGGGCTCGTGCTGCAGAGCACGCTCGAATACAGCCCACGCCTGCGGCCACTGGTGATCCAGGCCCTCCACATCGACGACCGCGCGGCGATCGAGGCGGTCGCGGCAGGCAGCCCCGCCGCTCAGGCCGGCCTGCGCCGCGACGACATCCTGCTGGCCGTCAACGGCGAGCCGTTGACCACCGCCGCGCCACCGGCGCCGGCCGGCGCCGACGACCGCCCGGCCACCCGCGCGCCCATCGATCGGGCCGAAGCGGCCATCGATGCAGCGCTCGCCAAGGGACCTGTGCGGCTGAGCGTGCAGCGGGGCGGCGAGGAGATCGATGTGACCGTGGCGCCGCGCACTGGCTGCGCCTACGACGCGCAGGTGCTGCCCGGGTCGGACCTGAACGCCTCCGCCGACGGCCGTCACGTCTTCGTCTCGGCCGCGCTGGTCGATTACGCGAGCTCGGACAACATTTTGGCCGTGGTGCTCGGGCACGAGTTCGCCCACGACGTGCTGCATCACCACCGGCGGGAAGACGAGAAGGGCTTTGCCCGCAGTGTGCTGGGCGAATTCGGCTCGACGCCCGCCAGTCACATGGTGGCCGAAAAGGAGGCCGACTACGTGGGCCTCTACCTGACTGCCCGCGCCGGCTACGACATCTCGGACGCGCCCGAGTTCCACCGCCACTTCCCGGCGGTCGCCGGCGATCTCGGCTTCTCGCACCCGGGCAACGCCGAGCGCGCGGCAGCCGTCGCCGCGACCCGCGATGAGATCGTGGCCAAGCGCCAGCGTGGCGAGCCGCTGATTCCGAACCCCGCCAGCGGCGCGCCCGAGAGCAACCAGCCCCAGAGCAACCAGCCCCAGACGAACTAGTGTCCTGATCGCGAAATTTGGGTGATTCTGGCCTCGTGATTTGGGAGGCTGGTGATGGCGAAGGGCAAGGCGTCGGCGATCGAGCTGAGCGGGGAAGAGCGGCGAGAGTTGGAATCGCTGGCGCGGCGTCGCTCGAC
>DATNEH010000134.1:0-17873 GCA_035553015.1 Caulobacteraceae bacterium
TTCGAACTGTTTGTAACCCCAGTACCCGAGACCGGCCGCGAACATGCCACCGACGAGGAAGAGCAGGATGAAGAAGCGGATGAACGAGAAGCGCTTGCGCTTGCGGCCCGTTTTTTCTGGGCGCTTCAACTTGCCTGTCTCGTCGGGACTGGACACAATCATAGGGTGATTCGCGGCAGCGCCGTAGTCAAATACCTAGTCGCGGGCGCGTGCGTGCTGTCGCTGGCCTCGACGGCGCGCGCGCGCGACGAGGCCGCGACGCCGACGTCGACGACGACGGTGCTGCAGGCGCTGCCGGCCGGCTACATCGTCGTGCCCTTCGAGAACCACTCGCCGGTCAAGTCGCTCGATTGGCAGGCCTCGGCGCTCGCCGCCACCGTCCGCGCCGCGCTCGACGCCGGCCGCGTCGACCTCTACCTGCAGGCCGTCGTCAGCCTGCCGCAGCGCCGCACCCAGTACTACGAGGGCTTCTCGCGCCTGCGCGACGAGACCGGCCGCGTGTTGATGCCGGCCGAGTTCCTGAGCGTGGCCGAGCCGGGCGGCCTGGTCTCGGCGATCGACAATCTGCTGCTCTTCCGCTGCGTGCAGATCGTCCGGCGCCTGGCCAAGCAGGACCGCAAGGTCGGGATCTTCTGCAACATCTCGCTGGCCAGCCTGGGCGACGAGGACTTCTTCCCGCAGTTCATGGAGATCATGGCCGCCAACCGCGACCTCGCCGGCGCGCTGATCTTCGAGCTCGGCCAGGCGGCGTTCGATGCGCGCGGCGCGATCCAGGCGCGCAACATGGCCAAGCTGGCCGACCTCGGCTTCCGCTTCTCGATCGACAAGGTGACCGACCTCGGCCTCGACTTCCAGGACCTGGCGCGCGCCGACGTGGCGTTCGTGAAGATCGGCGCGCCGCTGCTGCTCGACGAGCTGAACGACGACAACGGCCGGCTGACGCTGCGTTCGTTCCCCGACATCGAGGCCGCCGACTTCGCCGCGCTCGCCCGCCGTCACGGCGTCGAGCTGGTGGCCGAGAAGGTAGAGAGCGAGCGTCAGGTGGTCGACATCCTCGATCTCGATATCGGCCTCGGCCAAGGCCACCTGTTCGGCGAGCCGCGCCCGATCCGCGACGCCGTCCTCGCCGAATCCGTCCCCCCCGCCGCCGTCATCCAGGCCGCCCTCCGCCGCCGGGTCGGGTAACCCCGAGCGATCCGTCGCAAGCCCTGCGCCCCCTCCGTCACGTCGCGCTGCGCGCGCCGCGCCACCTCCCCCGTCGTCTTCGCGACGGTGGAGGAGCGAGATCGCTGGACTTCGGTCCTCCACCGCACCGCAGAGTGCGGGGGAGGTGGCAGACCGCGAAGCGGGCTGACGGAGGGGGCGCAAGGCGGCGTCTCGGATTGACCGACCTGACCTCTGCACGCTAGCCGGCGCGCATGATCCGAACGATAGACGGCCTTGCGGCCCTTGCCGGCCGGTACGACGTGCTGCTCAGCGACGTCTGGGGCGTCATCCACAATGGGCGCGAGAGCTTTGCCGCCCCGTGCACGGCGTTGGCGTGCTGGCGGGCCGAGGTGGGGCCGGTGGTGCTGATCTCCAATTCGCCTCGGCCCTGCCCGGAGGTCGCCGCGCAGCTGGATGGCCTCGGCGTGCCGCGCGATGCCTGGTCGGCGCTGGTCACCTCCGGTGACGTCACCCGCACGTTGCTGGCGCCGCGCGCGCCCGGCCCGGCCTACAGGCTGGGCCCCGACCGCGACGCGCCGCTCTACGCCGGCCTCGGGCTCGAGTTCGCGCCGCTCAGCGAGGCGCGCTTCATCGCCTGCACCGGCCCGGTCAACGACGACGTCGAGACGCCGGAGGACTACCGCGACCTGCTCACCGCCGCCGCCGCCCGCCGGCTGCCGATGATCTGCGCCAACCCCGACCGCGTGGTGCAGCGCGGCGACCGGCTGGTCTACTGCGGCGGCGCGCTCGCCGAGCTCTACGAGGCGCTGGGCGGCGAGGCGATCATGGCCGGCAAGCCGTTCGCGCCGATCTACGATGCGTGCCTGGCGAAGGCGGCCGAGCTGGCGGGCAAGCCGGTCGGCAAGGACCGGGTCCTGGCGATCGGCGACGGCGTCATCACCGATGCGAAAGGGGCGAACGCGCAGGGGCTCGACCTGCTGTTCGTCGCCGCCGGCATCCACGGCGCGGAGATGCGCGGGGCCGACGGCCGGCTCGATCCGGCCGCTGCCGAGCGCCTGCTCGCCGCCGCCGGCGCCCGCGCGGCCTATCTCACCGACGAGCTGAGCTGGTGACGCCCCAGGAAACGCCGCCCTGGCGTGACGCTACGGCCGGGGTGACAGGCCGCGGCGCCAGTGGTTACAAGCAGCGCGCACCGCGGGGATTTAGAGCATGCAGGGCGCCTACCTGGAGGAGCTGGAGGTCGGCCAGTCGGCGGAGCTGAAGCGCACCGTGGCCGAGGGCGACCTCGCGGCGTTCGCCGACGTCACCGGCGACCACAATCCGCTGCACCTCGACGAGGCCTACGCCGCGCAGACCCCGTTCAAGGGCCGCATCGCGCACGGCATGCTGAGCGCCGGCTACATCTCCGCCGTGCTGGCCACCAAGCTGCCCGGACCCGGCGCGGTCTACGTCTCCCAGACGCTCAGCTTCCGCCGCCCGGTGCGCATCGGCGACGAGGTGACGGCCGAGGCGAAGGTCGCCGCGATCGACGCCGCGCGTGGACGCGTGACGCTCGAGACGCGCTGCGTGGTCGCCGGCAAGACGGTGGTCGAAGGCGAGGCGGTGGTGATCGTCCCGAAGCGCCCCGCCTGATGCCGCTCCAGGTCTTCCACCACTACAAGGACCTCGGTCCCGAGGCGACTGGCGCGGCCGTCGCGTTTGGCGCCTTCGACGGCATCCATCTCGGCCACCAGCAGGTCATCCGCCAGGCGGCGCAGGCCGCCTTCGAGATCGGCGTCCCGCTCGGCGTGGCCGCCCTGGATCCGCACCCCAACCGCCTGTTCTTCCCCGACTCGCCGCCGTTCCAGCTGATGAACCCGCACCAGGTGGCCCGGGCCGTGGCCGAGCTGGCGGTCGAGCGGCTCTACCTGTTGCCGTTCGGCCAGCAGATGGCGAGCCTGTCGGACCGCAAGTTCGTCGAGGACATCCTCGTGCACGGGCTTGGCGTGCGGCATGTCGCGGTTGGCTTCGACACGACCTTCGGCTTCGGCCGCACCGGCAATCCGGAGGCCATGCGCCGCTACGGCGAGGCGTTCGGCTTCTCGGTCTCGGTGGCTGGCGAGGTCGACGGCCCCGACGGGACCAAGGTGTCGTCCACGGCGATCCGCAAGGCGATCCGCGAGGGCCATCCGGAACGGGCCGCGCGCCTGCTCGGCCGGCCGTTCGCGATCGAGGGGCTGGTGGTGAAGGGCCAGCAGCTCGGCCGCAAGCTCGGCATCCCCACCGCCAACGTCTCGCTCGGCGAATACGTGACGCCGCAGCTGGGCGTCTACGCCACCCGCACGCGGCTGAAAGACGGCCGCCACCTGCCGGGGGTCTGCAACATCGGCATGAACCCCACCACCGGCCTCGTCGAGCCCAGGCTGGAAGTCTGGCTGTTCGACTTCGACGAGGACATCTACGGCGAGGTGATCGAGACCGAGCTGATCGCCTTCATCCGCCCCGAGGAGAAGTTCGCCTCGATCGAGGACATGCTGAAGGTGATCGTCAGCGACGCGGCGAAGGCGCGGAAGATCCTGGGGGCGTAGGGCGCCCAGCGCTCGGTCGCACCACAGCTGCGTCTTCACGAGGTGAGGCTTGGGGCATGCGCCGGCCGGCAGCGGGAGCGGCGCGCCGGCGGCGGATCACCCAGCGCGGGCGCCGCTCCGACCAGCGTGGCCGCCAGCGCCAGCGGCCCCAGCCGCCAGTACCCGCCCCGCCCCATCGTCTGCCCGTCCCTCAGTCGAGGTAGGCGTCGGCCATCATCGTCTGGGTGATCTTCTGCAGCGGCTCGCTCGCCTCCGAGAAGCGCTGGATGAGGCCCACGTAGAGCAGGTCGTGCACCGGATCGACCCAGAACCAGGTGCCGGCCGCGCCGTCCCACTGGTAGGTGCCCTTGCCGACCGGCACGCCGGCTGCCTCGGGGTCGCAGAACACCGCGCCGTCATAGCCGTGGCCGTAGCCGGGCCGCATCTGCTGCAGCCCGACGCCGTAGCCGCCGCTCAGCAGCTCGTCCGAAAGGTGGTTGGTCATCTGCGTCTTCAGCGCCGCCGCGCTGACGATGCGCTTGCCGTCCAACTCGCCGCCGTTGAGCAGCATCTGCGCGAAGCGGGCGTAGTCCGCCGCGGTGGAGACCAGGCCGCCGCCGCCGTTGCCCAGCTTCGGCGGCGTCTCGTAGTCGCGGCCGAGGATCGAAGGCGCCTCGACCAGCTTCTTCTGGGTCGGCGAGAAGCGATAGAGCTTGGCCAGCCGCGCGCGCTTCTCCGGCGGCGTGTGGAAGGCGGTGTCGACCATGCCCAGCGGCTCGAAGATCCGCGTACGGTAGAATTCCGGCAGAGTCTGGCCGGTCCAGCGCTCGATCATCGCACCCTGGACGTCCATCGCCATCGAGTACTTCCACTTGGTCCCCGGCTGGTAGGCGAGCGGCAGGCCAGCCACCTTCTCAGCCATCTCGGGCAGGCTCTCCGATTCCCAGACCTTGGCGGCCTGGTAGGCCTTGTCGAGCGGGTCGTTCGGATCGAAGCCGTAGCTGAGCCCGGCGGTGTGGGTGAGCAGGTGGCGCACGGTGGGCGGGCTGGCGGCCGCCACCGTCTTCAGGCCGCCGTCGGCGTTCACGCCGTCGACCACGCGCACGCCCTCGAACGCCGGCAGGTGCTTGGCCACCGGATCGTCCGGCTCCCAGAACCCCAGGTCGTGGCAGATGCTCATCGCCACGCCGGTCACCGGCTTGGTCATCGAGAAGATGCGGAAGATGGTGTCGAGCGCCAGCGACTCGCCAGCGGCGATGTCCTTACTGCCCATCACGCTGGTGTGGACCGTCTTCCCGTGCCGCGCGACGAGCGTGACGACACCCGCCAGGACGCCGTTGTCGACCAGCCCCTGCAGGTAGGCGTCGATCTTCCCCAGCCCCTCGCTCGAGAGCCCGACAGACTCGGGGGTGGCGACGGCGACGGCGGTGTTCATGGGCGTTCCTCGGGCTTTGCTTCGTCAATCCATAGGCCATCGCGCCGCCGCGTGAATAGAGACACGGGCGACAGCGGCGGGTTTGTCGCCGGCGTCCGCCTCTGCTACAGCCCCCACGCATGACCCTTGTTCGGCCCTCTTCGCGAATTAACCGCCCGGCGTGACGCCGCCGGACGAACCTCCAGCGCGCGCCGGGTCCCACCGCACCGAAGTTTGAGCTAAACGCTGGAGCCGTCATGTCAGACGACGCCGAGAAGCCGTTGCGGGACTACCGCGAGACGGTGTTCCTGCCCGAAACGCCATTCCCCATGCGCGCCGGCCTGCCGCAGGCCGAGCCGAAGCAGCTCGAGCGCCTGGGCGACCTCTATCCGGTGATCCGCGCCAGCCGCCAGGCGCACGGCGCGCCGCTCTACGTGCTGCACGACGGGCCGCCCTACGCCAACGGTGCGATCCACATCGGCCACGCGCTCAACAAGATCCTCAAGGACTTCGTGGTCCGCTCGCGCTTCGCGCTCGGCTACGACGTCGACTACGTGCCCGGCTGGGACTGCCACGGCCTGCCGATCGAGTGGAAGATCGAGGAGGAGTTCCGCAAGCAGGGCCGGCGCAAGGACGAGGTCTCCAAGGCCGAGTTCCGCCAGCGCTGCCGCGAGTACGCCGCGCACTGGATCCTCGAGCAGGGCCGCGAGTTCAAGCGGCTCGGCGTCCTGGGCGACTGGGACCATCGCTACTCGACGATGGATTTCACCAGCGAGGCGGCGATCGTCCGCGAGTTCCACAAGTTCATCGCCACCCACCAGCTCTATCGCGGCGCCAAGCCGGTGATGTGGAGCCCGGTGGAGCGCACCGCGCTGGCCGACGCCGAGGTCGAGTACCACGACCACGTCTCGCCCACGATCTGGGTGCGCTTCCCGGTCACCGACGGGCCGCAGGTGTCGGACCGTCGCGGCTCGGTGGTGATCTGGACGACGACGCCCTGGACCATCCCCGGCAACCGGGCGATCGCCTACAACCCCGACATCGCTTACGCCGCCTACCGCGTGGAGGCGCTGGAGACGGACCTGCCGTTCGCGCCGTGGGCCAAGGTCGGCGAGGTGCTAATCCTCGCCGAGAAGCTGGCGCCCGAGGTGATGGCGGCGGCGAAGGTCGCCAAGTGGCTGATGCTGGAGCCGGTCGATCCGCGCGGCATGGTCACCGCCCATCCGCTCGCCGACCTCGATCCGGGCTACGCCTTCCCCGTGCCGCTCTTGGCCGGCGACCACGTCACCGAGGACGCCGGCACGGGCTTCGTGCACACCGCGCCCGGCCACGGCGCCGAGGACTACCAGGTCTGGCTGGCGCACGGGCATCGCGAGATCCCCGAGACGGTCGACGAGGACGGCGCCTACATGGCGGACGTGCCGCTCTTCGCCGGGCTGAAGGTGCTGGAGACCGAAGGCAAGAAGGCAGGCCAGTTCGGCCCAGCCAACGAGGCGGTCGCCAAGGCGCTGATCGACGCCGGCGCGCTGCTGGCGCGCGGGCGGCTGGAGCACAGCTATCCGCACTCGTGGCGCTCGAAGGCGCCGGTGATCTACCGCGCGACGCCGCAGTGGTTCGTGCCGATGGACACGCCGATCGAGAGCCAGGGCGGGCGGACGCTGCGCGAGATCGCGCTGACGTCGCTCGACGCCACCGCCTTCTACCCGGCCATCCGGCGCAACCGGATCCGCTCGATGGTCGAGACGCGGCCCGACTGGCTGATCAGCCGCCAGCGCGCCTGGGGCTCGCCGCTCGCCATGTTCGTCGACCGGCATACCGGCCAGCCGCTGCACGACGAGCAGGTGAACGCGCGCATCGCTGGCCTGATCGCCGACGAGGGCGCCGACGCCTGGTTCACGCGCCCGCCGCACGACTTCCTCGGCAACAACGACCCCGACCGCTTCGAGAAGGTCGAGGACATCCTCGACGTCTGGTTCGACTCAGGCTCGACCCACGCCTTCGTGCTGGAAGACCGGCCGCATACCCGCTGGCCGGCCGACCTCTACCTCGAAGGCGCCGACCAGCATCGCGGCTGGTTCCAGTCCTCGCTGCTGGAATCGTCGGCGACGCGCGGGCGCGCGCCCTACGACGCGGTGATGACGCACGGCTTCACGCTCGACGAGAAGGGCGAGGAGAAGATGTCGAAGTCGCGCGGCAACGCGGTCGAGCCGCAGGACGTGGTCAAGCAGAGCGGCGCGGAGATCCTGCGGCTGTGGTCCGCCCTGGTCGACTACGGCGAGGACCAGCGCATGGGCCCGACCATCCTGCAGACCACGATCGACGCCTACCGCAAGCTGCGCAACACGCTGCGCTACCTCCTGGGCGCGCTGGCGGGGTTCGGGGCGGACGAGGCGGTGGGGCTGGACGACATGCCGCCGCTGGAGCGCTTCATCCTGCACCGGCTCTTCGAGCTCGACCGCAAGGTGCGCGCCGCCTACGGGGCCTACGAGTTCGAGCCGGTGGTGCGGGCGCTGGGCGACTTCTGCTCCAACGACCTCTCGGCCCTGTTCTTCGACATCCGCCGCGACGTGCTCTACTGCGACCCGCTGCTGCGCCTGCGGCGGCGGGCCGCCCGCACGGTGATGGACCTGGTGTTCGAACGGCTGACCGTGTGGCTGGGCCCGATCCTCGCCTTCACCTGCGAGGAAGCGTGGTCGACCAGGTTCCCCGACGCCGGACCCAACGCGGTGCGCGTCTTCCCCGAGACGCCGGCAGACTGGGAGAACGCCGAGGAAGCCGCGCGCTGGGCGAAGATCGAGCGGGTGACGCGCGTCGTGACCGGCGCTCTGGAGGTCGAGCGGCGCGACAAGCGCATCGGCTCGTCGCTGGAGGCGGCGCCGGTGGTCCATATCGCCGATCCCGACTTGAGAGCCGCCTTCCACGGCCTCGACGCGGCCGAGATCTTCCGCACCAGCGCCGCCACGCTGGCCGACGGAGACGGCCCGGCGGCGGGCGCCTTCCACCTCGATGAGGTCGCCGGCGTCGCGGTCGTGCCGCGGCCCGCCGACGGGCACAAGTGCGCCCGCTGCTGGCGGGTGCTGCCCGAAGTGCGGCCGCCCGCCCTGGTCTGCGAGCGCTGCGAGGAAGCGGTGGAGATCTGGGACACGCGCGCGGCATGAGGCGCGTCTCCAGTCTCGCGATCCTGGCCTACGCGCTGGCGATCGTCGTCATCCTCGCCGACCAGGCGCTGAAGTACTGGGTGCTCGACGTCTACCGGCTGCCCGAGCGGCTGTCGGAGCTGGCGGCGCTTGGGAACGATCGCCCGTCGATCGCCGTCTTTGGCCCGTTCCACCTGACGCTGGTCGCCAACAAGGGCGTCAGCTTCGGCTTCATGAACATCGAGGCGTCCTGGACACGCTGGGCGCTGACCGCCTTTTCGCTCGCCGTCGCCGCGGCGCTGGCGGTCTGGGTCTGGCGCGTCGAGAAGCTGCTGCTGGCGGTCTCGGTCGGCCTGATCATGGGCGGCGCGGTCGGCAACGCCATCGACCGCATCCACCTGGGCGCGGTCACCGACTTCCTGGATTTCTCGACGCTGCACTTCCCCTGGGTGTTCAACATCGCCGACAGCGCGATCAGCGTCGGCAGCGTCCTGCTGGTCTGGGACCTCTTCCTGGCGCCGCGAAAGCGCGCGGGGGACTGATGGAAGTTGGCCGCGCCGCGGCGATGCGGTATCCATCGTATAGGTTAAGGCGGGCCGGGGGCGGCCTGGTGAGGGAATTGCGTTCATGAAACTGACCCGCGTCGCAGTCGCCGGATTGCTGCTCGGCGCGGCGGGGCTCGCCGGCTGCAAATCGGCCTCCGCCGCTTTCGGCCTCGAAAAGGTGACGCCGGACGAGTTCCGCGTCGTGACCAAGGCGCCGCTCACCCTGCCGCCGGACTATTCGCTGCGCCCGCCGCAGCCGGGTGAGCCGCGCCCGCAGGAGTTGCAGCCGGAAAGCGCCGCCCGCCAGGCCATCGAGGGCGAGCGCGAGGGCGACGTGCGTTCCGACGGCGAGAAGCTGTTCGTCGCCAGAGCCGGGGCCGACCACGCCGACCCGCTGGTGCGCTACGTGGTCGACGACGAGTTCGGCAACCTCGCCCACAAGGACAAGAGCTTCGCCGACTACGTGATCTTCTGGCATCACGGCGACTCGTCGGCGCCCCCGGCCAGCGCGCTCGGCGACCAGAACACCTCGCAGCCGATCGACCCGGCCGTCGAAGAAAAGCGCGTCGCCCAACTCACCGGCGGCCACACCATCGTCATCGAACGCCGCAGCGAAAAAGGCGTGAAGCTCCCGGGGCTGTAGGGTCCTCCGAGAGGTTTAGTCTTAACGCGGAGGTCGCGGAGGAGGCGCGGAGGACGCAGAGAGACCGTTCGCAATGCGAGCGATACCGTCTCTCAGCAGCGCGACGTTGAAGTTCAGCAGGTAGCCGAGGCGAAAGTCCCCGAACCGCAAATAGCTGAGCAGTTGAGCCTTGTGCACGGCTGCGATTGCGTCGATCGCTTTGATCTCCAGCACGACGCGTCGCTCGACCAACAGGTCAAGTCGGTAGCCACCCTCGATGATGACGCCTTTGTAGTTGACCGGCAGCGTGAGCTGCCGGTCGTAAGCCAGTCCGGCCTCGTCGAATTCAAGTGTGAGGCAGGTCTCGTAGACGCTCTCGAGCAACCCCGGTCCGAGCGCCCTGTGGACCTTGAGAGCGCATCCAAGAACGCGTTCTCCGATTTCATTCTCGTTCAACCTCTGCGTCCTCCGCGCCTCCTCCGCGTCCTCTGCGTTAAGACCAAGCGTTGCCGCAAGCCACGCGCAGTTTGGAGTTCGTCGGCGCTGATGCCGTCAGACCGGCGGAATCGGCTATAGTCACTGCTTCGCCATGCCGATCCGACGTCTTCCGCCTGAGCTGGTCAGCCGTATCGCCGCCGGCGAGGTGGTCGAGCGGCCGGCGAGCGCGGTCAAGGAACTGGTCGAGAACGCCGTCGACGCCGGCGCGACGCGCATCGAGATCCAGGCCGACGGCGGCGGGCTGACCCGCATCCTGGTCGCGGACGACGGCGTCGGCCTCACGCCCGACGAGCTGCCGCTGGCGGTCGAGCGGCACGCTACCTCCAAGCTGGCGCCCGGCCCGGACGGCGCGCTCGACCTGCTGCGCATCGCCACGCTCGGCTTCCGCGGCGAGGCGCTGCCGTCGATCGGCTCGGTGGCGCGGCTGGCGATCGCCGCGCGCAAGCCCGGCGAGAGCGCGCACGCGATCCTGGTCGAGGGCGGCGCGGTGGGCCCGGTGGCGCCCGCGCCGTTCGCCGGCGGCCACGGCGCGCGCGTCGAGGTGCGCGACCTGTTCTACGCGACTCCGGCGCGGCTGAAGTTCATGAAATCCGAGCGCGCCGAGGCGCTGGCCATCGCCGAGGAGGTCAAGCGCCAGGCGATGGCGCACGCGGAGGTCGGCTTCGCGCTCGACATCGACGGGCGCAAGGCGCTGCGGCTGCCGCCCGAGGCGCCGGGCGAGGCCGGCCGGCTGGCGCGCCTGGCCGCGGTGCTGGGCGCCGACTTTGCCGATAATGCGCTCGCCATCGACCAGGTGCGCGACGGGGTGCGGCTGGTCGGCCACGCCGGCGTGCCGACCTTCAACCGCGGCAACGGCCAGCACCAATATCTGTTCGTGAACGGACGGCCGGTGCGGGATCGCCTGCTGCAGGGGGCCCTGCGCGCCGCCTACGCCGACTTCCTGGCGCGCGACCGGCATCCGGTCGCCGCCCTCTACCTCGAGCTCGATCCCACCCAGGTCGACGTCAACGTGCACCCGGCCAAGGCCGAGGTGCGCTTCCGTGATCCGGCGCTGGTCCGTGGGCTGATCATCGGGGCGCTGCGCCACGCGCTTGCCGGCGCCGGCCACCGCGCCTCGACCACCGTCGCCGCCGAGGCGCTGGCGGGGTTCCGGCCGGGCGGCGCCAACGGCTACCAGCCCGGCCCGTCGGCGGCCGGCTTCTCGGCCTGGAGCGCCGGCGGCTGGACGCCGCGCCCGCCGCCCGACGCGCTGCGGGCCGACGCGCTGCTGTCCGGCGTCGCCGAGATCTCGGCACGCTTCGAGCCGTCGCCGGCCCATCCGCCAGCCGGCCTCGCCGAGGACGGCCCGCCGCCCGCGTTCGATCCCATCGACTTCCCGCTCGGCGCCGCGCGCGCCCAGCTGCACGAGACCTACATCGTCGCCCAGACCCGCGACGGGGTGGTGATCGTCGACCAGCACGCCGCGCACGAGCGGCTGGTCTACGAGCGGATGAAGGAGGGGATGGAGGCCGGCGGCGTGCCGCGTCAGGCCCTCCTGATGCCGCAGGTGGTCGACCTCGATCCGGCCGAGGCCGAGCGGGTCGGCGCGCGCGCCGGCGAGCTCGCCGATCTCGGCCTGGTGCTGGAGCCGTTCGGGCCTGGCGCGGTGCTGGTGCGCGAGACGCCGGCGGCGCTGGGCGACGTCGACGCCACCGGCCTGGTGCGCGACATTGCCGACGACCTCGCCGAGCACGGTGCGGCGCTGGCGCTGAAGGAGCGGCTGGAGCATGTCGCGGCCACCATGGCCTGCCACGGGTCGGTGCGCGCCGGCCGCCGGCTCACCGCGCCGGAGATGAACGCGCTGCTGCGCCAGATGGAAGCCACGCCCCACTCCGGCCAGTGCAACCACGGCCGCCCCACCTACGTGGAGCTGAAGCTCGCCGACATCGAGCGCCTGTTCGGGCGCAGGTAGAGGCCGCAAGGCGCCCGAACGATTGTCTGCCGACGGGGCGCCGGCGCCCCACCTTTAGGCAGTCCTGTTGCCGGTCTGCGACGATTTTGCGATCACGTAACTGGCAACAGGCTTCACCGGGAACATCGCTCGGCTGCCGCTGTTCGGCTGCGGGGATTGGGGCGGCCGGCGTCACGGCCGCATGTCTCTCTCGGCTGCAGCGCCTGACGCGGGCTGCGGTCTGAAGCCGCTACCCAAAAGGACCGCAACGATGAAATACGCGATGGCCCTCGCCGGCCTCGGAGCCTTGCTGCTGTCTGCGCCGGCCCTGGCCGGACCTTCTCACGGCCAGACGTCCCCCGCCTCGACGATCGCCTTCGACAACCGTGGCAACCATGCCCAGGGCGACCACGACAGGCTCGAACTGATCGGACTGCTCGACAAGGAAGTGGACGGGTTTGTCCACAATCCGCACTGCGACCCCGACGATCGGGACGGCCCGGACGGCGACCGCGACGATCACGCGGCCAACAACCCGGGCAAGGGCCGTCACGAGGGGCGCTGCCACCACCTCGGGCATCCGGCGTCCCCCTGAGCGAGGGGCCTCGAAACCAGGAAAAGCGCCGGACTTGGCCGGCATGAGCGGGGCTGGGGGTGCGGGCGTGGACCGGCGGCGCCGCCGTGCTAGCTTCGCGCGGTCGTTTGCCAGGAGCGTTTGTTTGAGGACCATCGTCGTCACCGGCGGGGCCGGGTTTGTCGGCTCGCGGCTCTGCGAGCGGCTCGCCGCGGGCGGTGCGCGGGTGATCTCGCTCGACAACTACTTCACCGGCCGGCGCGAGAACCACGTGCCCGGCGTCGAGTACCGCACCGGCCACACGCGCGACATCGCCGCCGCGATTCCCGAGACGCCGGACCTCGTCTTCCACCTCGGCGAATATTCGCGCGTCGAGAAGAGCTTCGAGGAGCCCGCGACCGTCTGGGACCTCAACAAGGCCGGCACCTTCGGCGTGCTGGAGTTCTGCCGCGAGCGGGGCGTCAAGCTGGTCTATGCGGGCTCGTCGACCAAGTTCGCCGACGGCGGCCTCGGCCGCGACCAGAGTCCCTACGCCTGGACCAAGGCCTCCAACACCGAGCTGGCGCGCAACTACGGCGACTGGTTCGGGCTCAGCTACGCAATCACCTACTTCTACAACGTCTACGGGCCCGGCGAGCGCGCCGACGCCTACGGCACCCTGATCGAGATCTTCCGCCAGCAGCACCTGGCCGGCCGCCCGTTGACGGTTGTGACGCCCGGGACCCAGCGGCGCATCTTCACCCACGTCGACGACATCGTGGACGGCCTGGAGCTGATCGGCGAGACGGGCGAGGGCGACGAGTTCGGATTGGGCGCCGACGAGGCCTATTCGGTGCTCGAGGTGGCGCAGATGTTCGGCGGCGAGGTCCAGATGCTGCCGGAGCGCGCCGGCAACCGCATGGACGCCTGGCTGAACGTGGCCCGCTCGCAGGCGCTCGGCTGGCAGGCCAGGCGCCGGCTCGCCGACTACGTCGCCGAGGCCAGGGCCGCGGCGGCGCCCGGCCTGGTCGATCAGGCCTAGCGGCCTGCAAGCCGGCGCGCACCGCGCGGCGCGCCGGGCTACGCGGCCCTGAGGAAACTCACCCGCGCCGCGCCCCAGCGGCGCTCGTCGACCAGCTCGAAGCCCTCGGGGACGACGGCTGGATCGTCGGCCCCGCGCTCCAGCACGGCCAGCGCTTCGGCCGCCAGCCAGCCGCCCTGCGCCAGCCGCACCAGCGCCGCCTCGCCAAGCGCCTTGCCGTAGGGCGGATCGAGCAGCGCCAGGTCATACGGCGCGCCGTCCGCAGTCGCGCGCGGCGTCAGCGCCGCCGCGTCGCGCCGCACGACGCGGCCGCGCTCCTCGAGCCCCAGCGCGGCGAGATTGGCGCGGATCGCCGCCACCGCCGGCTCGGCGCGTTCGACGAAGAGGCAGGCGTCCGCGCCGCGCGAGATCGCCTCGAGGCCCATCGCGCCCGAGCCGGCGAACAGATCGAGCACGCGGACGCCGTCCAGCCCCGGCGACCAGGCCGCATGCTCCAGCACGTTGAAGATCGCCTGGCGGGCGCGGTCGGCGGTCGGCCGGGTCAGGTGTCCCTTCGGCGCCACAAGCGGGCGGCCTCGAAAGGTCCCGGCAACGATCCGCATGGAAAAGTCCTTTCAAAGGACCGGGTCTCTATCGGATGAGGGCGCTTGGCGGCAATTGAGGCGAGGATGAGCGCGGTCGGGGCAAGCCTGTCGGAATCGGCCTTCATCGCCGACCTGACCCCGCGCGAGAAGAGCCCGTGGCGATGGTTCGCGACGATCGTCGCGGGCGTGGTCAGCGGCTTCGTCATCGGGCTGGCCGTGGGCGCGGTGGCGCTCATCCTGGTCGGCGTCGCCATCGGGGTGTTCAACGGCGGCTTCGCTGGCCTGCCGCACAAGATCAGCGAAACGCTGACCACCAACGGCGTCTCGCTGACCGGCGCGATCGTGCTGTTGGTGCTCGCCACGGCCACCAACTGCCCGATGGCGGCCACCTTCCTCGGCATCGCCTCGCTGATCTCCGGGCGGCGGCTCATGCGCTACGTCACGCTGGCGCCGCGCTACCGCTGGCGACTGACGCTGCTGGGCCTGGCGCTCTCCTGCCTGGTGATCGGGCCGGTGGTGGCGGTCGGGCAGCTGACCGATCCGCACGCGCAGGCCCCGCCGATCCTCAGCCTGGCGACCACGACGCCGGCGCGCATCGCCTATGCGCTCTTCTCGCTGCTGCTGATCCCGGCCGCGGCGGCCGAGGAGGTGGTGTTCCGCGGCTGGCTGCTGCGCCAGAGCGCGGCGCTCTCGAAGAACCCGGTCTTCCTGATGGCCCTGAACGGCATCCTGTTCTCGGCCGTGCACGGCGAGTTCGCGCCCGATCCGTTCCTGACCCGCGCGCTGATGGGCGCCGGCTTCGTCTACATGACGCTGCGCCTCAGGGGGGTCGAGTTCTCGATCGGCGCGCACGCGGCCAACAACATGCTGATCGTGCTCTTCATCCAGCCGCTGACGCTGACCCCGACGCCGTCGACCGGCATCAGCGGCGCGTCGCTGTTCCAGGACATCTTCCTGTTCGTCAGCTACGTGGTGATGGCCGAGCTGGTGGCGCGCTGGGCGCCGCTGCGTCGCTGGTCGGGGGCGGATCAGGTGGCGGCTCAGTCAGATCAGGCAGCCAGCGCCGAGGCGGAGCAGTTTTCCTGAGGTCTACGGCGTGGCCTCCAGCGGCATCGCGGCGGGCGTGGTCGAGCGGGCCGCGGCGGAGTTGAAGAACCCGGGAGGAAGCGCATGAGCCTGGTCAGCACCGAGCGGCGTGGCGGCGTCGCCATCGTCACCTACGCCAACCCGCCGATCGGCACGATGACTGCGGCCGGCGCCGCCGAGATGCTGACCGCGATGACCACGCTGGCCGACGATCCGGCGGTGCGGGCGATCGTGATCACCGGCGGCATGCCCGACATCTTCATCCGCCACTACGACGTCGGCGAGCTCTCCGCCGCCAGCGACCGGATGGCCGAACCCGCTCCCGCCGCGCCGCCGTCCCCGTCACCCGCGGAGGGCCAGCGTCCCGGCGGCTTCCTGGGCCTGACCGACCTGGTCGCCTCGATGGGCAAGCCGGTGATCGCGGCGATCAACGGGCTGTGCATGGGCGGCGGCTTCGAGCTGACGCTGGCCTGCGACATCCGGGTGGTCGGCCGCAGCGTGCCCTCGATCGGCCTGCCGGAGACCCGCGTCGGCATCTTCCCGGGCGGCGGCGGCACCCAGCGGCTGCCACGGGTGATTGGCGAGGCCAAGGCGCTGGAGATGATCCTGCGCGGGACGATCGTCGACGGCCCGCGCGCCTTCGAGCTCGGCATGGTCCATGAGATCGCCGACGATCCGCTCGCCCGTGCGCTGGAGATCGCCGCGGAGTTCGAGGCGCGGCCCGCCGAGGGCGTGGCCTTCGCCAAGCGGCTTACCCGCGCCGCTTTGGACCGCCCCCTGGCCGAGGGCCTGGCGGACGAGCGGGCGAGCTTCGGCGCGGTGATGCGGACACCTTCGGCCCGCGAGGGCCTGCGTGCGGCCCGGCCGTCGACTCCGATCGGCTAGGCCCAGATCGACTGGGCCCAGATCGACCAGGCCCAGATCGACCAGGCCCAGATCGACCAGGCCCAGATCGACCAGGCCCAGATCGACCAGGCCCAGATCGGGCAGGCTTGATCTTCGGCTTCGCCCAGCCAGCCTTGCGCTTCGGCTTCGGGCTCGCCGTCACCTCCAGCGGTCTGGCGGCAGGCGCAGCGCCGGAGAGTCGAGGCGCCTTCACCGGCCGGGTCGCGCGGTTGTCCGCGCTCACCTCCTGAACGTCGCCGCGGCCCAGCGACCCCAACTCGTAAGGCCCATACTGCACCCGGATCAGCCGGTTCACGGTGAGGCCCAGCGCCTCCAGCACCTTGCGCACCTCGCGGTTCTTGCCCTCGGTGAGGCTGATGCTGATCCAGTGGTTGGCGCCGCCCTCCTCGTGGCCGGGCTCCAGTTCGGCCGAGATCGGGCCGTAGCGGACCCCCGCCACGGTGATCCCGTCCTGCAGCCGCACCAGCCGCGCCGGATCGACATGGCCGCGCGCCCGCGCCCGATAGCGCCGCGTGAGGCCGCTCGACGGCAGCTCCAGCCGCCGCGCCAGGTCGCCGTCGTTGGTCAGCAGCAGCAAGCCCTCCGAGTTGAGGTCGAGCCGACCCACCGAGATCAGCCGCGGCAGCTGCCTGGGCAGCGTCTCGAACACGGTCGGCCGTCCCTGCGGGTCGCGGTGGGTCGTCACCAGGCCCGGCGGCTTGTGATAGCGGAAGAGCCGCGTCGGCTCGGCCGTCTTCACCGGCCGCCCGTCCAACGTCACCCGGTCGGCGGGCGAGACCTTGAAGGCGGGCGTCGTCAGCGCCGCGCCGTTCACCGAGACGCGGCCCGCCGCGATCAGCCGCTCCACGTCGCGGCGCGAGGCCACCCCGGCCCGGGCCAGCACCTTGGCGATCCGCTCGCCGCCTGACCCGTCGCCCGGCTCGCCGCCGGCAGGCCCGCCAGCCGGCCCAGCTGCTTGACCTTCGCCGCCGCCGGCGCCCCTGTCGTCCTCATGAGCCATGACGAGGAGACCATGCGCATCGCGCTGAAGGCCGCGCAAGCGGCCGCAGCGCGCGGCGAGGCGCCGATCGGCGCCGTGGTGGTCGACCCGGCCTCGGCCGCCGTGGTGGCGGTGGCCGGCAACAGCCCGATCGGCCTTTCCGACCCCACCGCCCACGCCGAGATCCTTGCCCTGCGCGCGGCCGGCCAACTGGTCGGCAACTACCGGCTCACCGGCCTGGAGCTGTTCGTCACCCTCGAGCCCTGCGCGATGTGCGCCGGCGCGATCAGCCACGCCCGCATCGGCCGCCTGGTGTTCGGCGCCACCGACGCAAAAGGCGGCGCGGTGATCTCCGGCCCCCGCTTCTTCGACCAACCCACCTGCCACTGGCGACCGGCCGTGACTGCCGGCGTGCTGGCGGAGGAAAGCGCCGCCCTGCTGAAGGACTTCTTCCGAGCGCGCCGCTGAGCCTTGCCCGTCCGCCTCGGTAGCGGGAAGATCGCGGCTTTCGATGGGAGGATTTGATCATGGGATTGCTCGACGGGAAGGTCGCCATCGTCACCGGCGGCGCGAACGGCATTGGCGAGGCCGAGTGCCGGCTCTTCGCCCAGGAGGGCGCAAAGGTGGTGGTAAACGACCTCGGCGGCGCGCGCGACGGCACGGGCGGCAGCGCTGGCCCGGCGCAGAAGGTGGCCGACGAGATCAACGCGGCCGGCGGCGTCGCGGTCGCGAACGGCGATGACGTCTCCACCGTCGAGGGCGGCAAGCGCATCTTCCAGACCGCGATCGACCACTTCGGCCGGGTCGACATCCTGGTCAACAACGCCGGCATCCTGCGTGACCGAACCTTCTCCAACATGACCG
>DATNEH010000135.1:0-2438 GCA_035553015.1 Caulobacteraceae bacterium
GGGAGCGCCAGCACGCGCCCCGCCTTCGTCTCGGAGACCGGCAGGCCGCCGGGACCGACCGGGAAGCTGGCGTAGGGCGCCTGCCTGTGCATCGGCACCGGGTAGTAGACGGCGGTCGGCACGCCCAGCGCCTTCAGGTGCGCGGCGAGGCCGTCGCGGTCGTGATGCTCGATCACGTACTGGGCCCAGACCGAGCGGCCGCCCTCGATCACCTTCGGCGTCGCGTAGACGTGGCCCTTGAGGCCCTCGGCGTAGCGCTGGGCGACGTCCTGGCGCGCCTCGATCTCCTCGGCGAACACGCCCAGCTTCTCGATCAGGATGGCCGCCTGCAGCGTATCCAGCCGCGAGTTCATGCCGATCCGCTGGTTGAGGTACTTCGGGTCGTGCTGCAGCGGATGGCCGCCCAAGTCGCTCTTCACCAGCTTGCCGTGCACGCGCAGCGAATCCATCCGCTCCCAGAGCGCCGGATCGTCCGTGAGCACCGCCCCGCCGTCGCCGTAGCCGCCGAGCGGCTTGGCCGGGAAGAAGCTGGTGGTGACCGCGTCAGCCCAGAAGGTCGGGTGCTCGCCGTAGAGCGTGCAGCCGAAGCCCTGCGCGGAATCAGCGATCAGCTTGAGGCCATGGCGGCGGCAGATCTGCGAGAGGCGCGGATAGTCGGCCGGCTGGCCGAACAGATCGACCGCGATCACCGCGGCGGGGCGCAGTTCGCCCTTGGCCTTCACGGCCAGGATGGCGGCTTCCAGGTGGTCGGGATCGAGGTTGTAGGTGTCGGGCAGGATGTCGACGAACACTGGCGTCGCGCCGGTCCACGGAACCACTTCCGGCGTCGCCGCGAAGGTGAACGACGGGCAGAACACCGCATCGCCCGCGCCGATCCCCCAGGCCATCAGCGGCAGCGCCAGCGCGTCGGTGCCGTTGCCGCAGGAGAGCGCGAAGCGGGCGCGGCCGAATTCGGCCAGCTGCTCTTCGAACGCACCGACCTCAGGGCCCATCACATAGAAGCCGTGGGCCAGCACCTTCTGGATCGCCGCGTCGATGCGCGGCTTCAACCGGACCTGCTGGGCCGCCAGATCGATAAAAGGAATCATGAGACCGCTGAACTGCCTAAGGCGCAGGCCGGGCCATTAGGGTGGTTCACTCAACCCTGCGACACAATCTCAGTAACCGACTGTTTCGCCGCGACTCCCCCCGGCTTTGATGGCATGGCGCGGGCGCCGTAGACTGAGCAACGGACGTCGGGAGAAACCCGCCTTGGCCACCCAGCCCGCGACATCGCCCACCGCGCCCGATCACGCCGCCTCCGCCCAGCGCACGCTGGCGGCCGAGATCGACGGCCTTTCCGCGCTCGCAGCGGCGCTGCAGACCAGCCTGCGCGCGCCGTTCGCCGCGGCGGTGGAGATGCTGCTCGCGTCGAAAGGCCGCGTCGTCGTCACCGGCATGGGCAAGAGCGGCCACATCGCCCGCAAGCTGGCCGCCACGCTCGCCTCCACCGGCACGCCCGCCTTCTTCCTGCATCCGGCCGAGGCCAGCCACGGCGACCTCGGGATGATCGGGGCCGGCGACGTGGTGCTGGCCCTCTCCTGGTCGGGCGAGACGCCGGAGCTGCGTGACGTCATCCATTACTGCAAGCGCTTCGGCGTGCCGCTGATTGCGGTCGCCTCAGGACCCGACAGCGCGCTCGTCAAGGCCGCCAGCCTCGCCTTCGTGCTGCCGGCGGTCGAGGAAGCCTGCACGATCACCAACGCGCCCACCACCTCCACCACCATGCTGCTGGCCTTCGGCGACGCGCTGGCGGTGGCGCTGCTGGAAGCGCGCGGCTTCTCGGCCCGGGACTTCCTCGCCTTCCATCCGGGCGGCAAGCTGGGCGCGCAACTGGTCACCGTGGCCGACCTGATGGGCGTCGGCGACACCGTCCCGAAGGTGGATGTCGCGGCGACTTTCGCCGAGGCGATCGAAGCCATCACCGCCCACGTCTGGTACGGCGGCGTGGCGATCGTGGACGAGGCCGGCCGCCTGGTCGGCGCGCTCACCGACGGCGACGTGCGCCGCTCGGTCGGCCGCGCCAGGCTGGAGTCGCCGGTGGCCGACTTCATGACCCGCACGCCGATCTCGGTCGAACCGGACATCCTGGCCACCGAGGCGATGCGGCTGATGAACGAGCGCGAGCGGCCGTTCCAGCTGCTGTTCGTCACCGAGGGCGGGCGGCTGGTCGGCGCGGTGCACATGCACGACTTCCTGCGCGCCGGCGTCGCCTGACGCGGGCCTCTCGGCGCGACGCGCTGACCGGCAGAAAAGCGGACCCGCCCAGTGGTCTCGAGAGGGCAAGCGGACCTACTCGTAGAATTTCCCCGCAAGGAGATTTTGCGCGCAGCGCTTCCACACGCTTGCGTCGTCCATTGCGATCCACGAGCGGCTGCTGGAAACGCCCCATGCTTCGG
>DATNEH010000136.1:0-10079 GCA_035553015.1 Caulobacteraceae bacterium
CAGCCTGTTCGCGACCAGGACCGTCACCGTGAAGCTGCTGCCGTTCGACAACAAGTCGGAGCTGCAGGTGGTGCTCGACCTGCCTCAGGGGACGAGCCTGGAGATGACCGAGCGCACGCTGGGCCAGGTCGCTGCAATCGCCAAGCAGCTGCCCGAGGTGATCTCGGCCGAGGCCTACGCCGGGACCGCCGCGCCGTTCAACTTCAATGGCCTCGTCCGTCACTACTACCTCCGGAACAAGCCGGAGCAGGGCGACCTGCAGATACTGCTGGCGCCGAAGGACAAGCGCAGTCGAGCCAGCCACGCCATTGCGCTCGACCTGCGCCGGCGGCTTGCCAGCCTCGACCTGCCGCCGGGCTCGACGATCCGTGTGGTCGAGGCGCCGCCCGGCCCGCCGGTGCTGGCGACGCTGCTGGCCGAGGTCTACGGGCCCGACGCTGCGACGCGCCGCGCGGTCGCCGACCAGGTGAAGGCGTTCTTCAAGTCCACCTCCTATATCGTCGACGTCGGCGACAGCCACGGCCAGCCGCGCCCACGGCTGCGCCTGACGCCGGTGCGCGATCAGCTGGAGCGTTTCGGGGTCTCCGACCGCGAGGTGTTCGACTCGATCGCCGCGGTCATGGGCGGCGAGACGGTGGGCTATTCGCACCGCGGCGAGGATCGCACCCCGCTGGAGATCTCGGTGCGCCTGCCGCAGGCCGACCGCACGTGGTCGGACCGGCTGGCCGCGACGCCTGTCGGCGTATCGAAGGCGCCGAGCGGCCCCAGGGTGGTGACGCTCGGCGAGGTGGTCGAAGCGACCCGCGAGCCCGGCTCCTATCACATCTACCGGCGCGATGGCCGCGACGTGGAGATGGTGCTGGGCGAGCTCGCTGGCCGCTACGAGGCACCGATCTACGGCATGCTCGACATCGACGGCCTCATCCAGCGGCACGACTGGGGCGCCCTGCCGAAGCCGGCGGTCCGCCTGCACGGTCAGCCGACGGACGAGACCCGGCCGACCGTGCTCTGGGACGGCGAGTGGGAGATCACCTGGGTCACCTTCCGCGACATGGGCGCAGCGTTCGGGGTGGCCATCCTTGGCATCTACTTCCTGGTCGTGGCGCAGTTCGGCAGCTTCAAGCTGCCGCTGGTGATCCTGATGCCCATCCCCCTCACCCTGGTCGGGATCGTGATCGGCCACCTGCTGTTCCAGGCCCCGTTCACCGCCACCTCGATGATCGGTTTCATAGCCCTGGCCGGGATCATCGTGCGCAACTCCATCCTGCTGGTGGACTTCATCCGCCACAAGCAGGGCGAGGGGCGGCCGCTGCGCGAGGTGCTGCTGGAAGCCGGCGCGGTCCGCTTCAAGCCGATCCTGCTCACTGCGCTCGCGGCGATGATCGGCGCCGCCGTCATCGTCACCGACCCGATCTTCCAGGGCCTGGCGCTGTCGCTGCTGTTCGGCCTCGCGTCCTCGACGCTGCTCACCGTGCTGGTGATCCCCGCGATCTACACGGTCCTGCGCGGCGAGGCCGCGCCGGCGCCTAGCGCGTCAGCGCCATGATCGCCGCGGCCCTGGCCGTCGCCAGGTTCCCTTCCTCGTAGGGTTGGGCGGCGCCCTGGCCCCAGACCGGGCCCGGCCAGCACGGATCGTCGCGGCGGCGGCCGACCACGTGGACGTGCAGCTGGCGGGTGATGTTGCCGAGCTGGCCGACGTTCAGCTTCTCGATGGGCCGGCCGAGCGCCTCGCCCACGCGGCGCACCGCCTCGCTCGCCGCGCCGATCTCGCCGAGCAGCATCGCGCCCTGCTCGACGGTCAGATCCTCCAGCTCGATCACGCGCTCCAGCCGCGGGATCAGCACGATCCAGGCGAAGCGCGCATCCGTCTGCAGCCGCGCATCGCACAGCGCCAGTTGCGCAAGCGCCTCGGAGGTCGCCAGGAAGGCCGGATCGAGCTCGAACATGGGCGAGCCTTGCAGGGCTCCCGCCGCGGGTCTAGACCCCGCGCGGCTTTTCCAACCCCCCAAAGGCATTCAGGAGAGAGAACGGATGGCGCGTGCGAAGATCGCCCTCATCGGATCGGGCATGATCGGGGGCACGCTGGCCCACGTCTGCGCCCGCGAGGAACTCGGCGACGTGATCCTGTTCGACATCGTCGAGGGCCTGCCGCAGGGCAAGGGGCTCGACATCGCCGAGGCGACCTCGGTGATCGGCACGGACGTCTCGCTGAAGGGCGCCCAGGACTACAAGGACATCGCCGGCGCCGATGTCTGCATCGTCACCTCCGGCGTGCCGCGCAAGCCCGGCATGAGCCGCGACGACCTCTTGGGCATCAATCTGAAGGTCATGAAGGCCGTGGGCGACGGCATCAAGGCGCATGCGCCGGACGCCTTCGTGATCTGCATCACCAATCCGCTAGACGCCATGGTCTGGGCGCTGCGCGAGTTCTCCGGCATGCCGGCCAACAAGGTGGTTGGCATGGCCGGCGTGCTCGACTCGGCCCGGTTCGGCTACTTCCTGGCCGAGAAGCTCGGCGTCTCGGTCGAGGACGTGCGCGCCTGGACGCTGGGCGGCCACGGCGACGACATGGTGCCGATGGTGCGCTACTCGACGGTCGGCGGTCTGCCGCTGCCGGCGCTGGTCGAGCAGGGCCTGCTGACCCAGGCCGACCTCGACGGCATCGTGCAGCGCACCCGCGGCGGCGGCGGCGAGATCGTTGCGCTCTTGAAGACCGGCTCGGCCTACTACGCCCCCGCCGAGAGCGCGATCTCGATGGCCAAGTCGTATCTGAGGGACAAGAAGCGCATCCTGCCGGTCGCCGCGCACCTCTCCGGCCAGTACGGCCTGAAGGACCTCTACGTCGGCGTGCCGGCGGTGATCGGCGCAGGCGGCGTCGAGCGGATCATCGAGTTCCCGATGGATGGCGGCGAGAAGGCGATGTTCGCCAAGTCGGTCGCCTCCGTGCAGGGGCTGATCGCCGCCTGCAAGGAGATCGAGCCGGCGCTGGTCTGACGCCAACGCCCGGCATGGACGGCCCCACGCTCGAGACCGCGCGGCTGATCCTGCGGCCCCAGCGGCCGGAGGACTTCGAGCCATGGGCGGCGTTCATGGCCGACGAGACGGCGACGCGCTACATCGGCGGCGTGCAGGCCAGGTCGCAGGCCTGGCGGGGCTTCATGAGCGTCGCCGGCGCCTGGGCGATGACCGGTCACTCGATGTTCTCGGTGGTCGAGAAGGAGAGCGGGCGCTGGGTCGGGCGGCTTGGGCCGTGGACGCCGGCCGAGTGGCCGGGGACCGAGGTCGGCTGGGGCGTGATCCGCGACTGCTGGGGCCGCGGCTACGCCACCGAGGGCGCGGCGGCGGCGATCGACTGGGCGTTCGAACAGCTCGGCTGGACCGAGGTGATCCATTGCATCGATCCGGACAACGCCGCCTCGCAAAGCGTGGCGCGGCGCCTGGGCTCGTCGGTGCTCGGGCGCGGCCGGCTGCCGGTTCCCTACGACGACGCGCCGGTCGACATCTGGGGTTAGACCCGCGAGGCGTGGCGCGCGCGGCGGCGGTAGCGCCGCTCAGAACCAGCCCGCCGATCGCAGCGTCTTCGCAAAGCCCCGGCTGACCGGAACCTCGGCGCCGTCCTTCAGCGTCAGCACCGCGCGCCCGTCGAGCCGTTCGGCGCCCGCCACCGCGGCCCGCGCCACCCACCAGGAACGATGGGTCTGCGCGCCCTCCAGCCCCTCCAGCTCCTCGATCGCGTCGCTCAGGCGCATCAGGATCAGGTCCTGGCCCTGGCTGGTGTGAAGCCGCAGGTAGTGGTCCTCGGCCTCCACCGCGTAGAGGTCGGCGCCGGCCAGGCGAGCGGGCAGGCGGGTGAGGAACTTCGGCGCGGGTGCGTCCGCCGCCGCGGCGTGCGTCTGCGTCGGGTGGCGGCGCAGCAGGAACGCCAGCCCCGTCATCATCAGCGTCGCGGCGAACACCTGAGGCGCGACCTCGGCGACCAGCGGCGCGGTCAGCCGCACATGCTGGAGGAGCGCGATGCGGGCCAGCACCGTCGCAATGATCGGCACGGTGACGATCACGGCGATCAGCAGCACCGCGGCCCAGAGGCGGCTGCGGTACCATGCCACGGGCACGATCCAGCGTCCGGCGGCGATGCCGACCAGCCCGCCGATCATCGCTTCCGCCAGCCAGGCGCCGGCGTCCCAGACGCTCCTCGCCGTGCCCGAGACGACCATCACCACCGCGATGGCGAGGCACATCGCCAGGATGCGCCAGGAAGAGGTTCGAATGCCCAGCGCCCGCGGGTCGGGCTCCGGCGTACATGCGTCGGGTTGGGTGAGGCTGCTCAAGGCTGTCCGTCGCGTCAGGCGCCCTAGAAATAGCAGGTCGGCCGGCGCCGGCCCATGGCCACATCCTTTAAAAATCCTTCAGCCATCATTCAGCCGCGGCGAAGCACCACTTGCATCGTGTTTCCGTTCCGCCATCTTCCGCGTCGTTCGCGACGGGCAGACAACTCAGAAGAGCGCCAGGCCGAAATGGCCGACTTCATCTTTCACGACCCAACGGGCCGACGGGAGCGGCGCGCCAGGCTGGGCGCCGGGCTGCTCGTCTCGCTGGCTGCGCTGATCGTCGCCGGCTTCTTCGCGACGCTTGCGTTCGCGCCGCGCCTGCCGAGCCTGTCGCTGAAGGACCCGCGCATTCTGCAGGCGCTGCACGTGGAGACGGTGCACCGGCTGAAGGGCAAGCCGAACTGGACGCACGTGCCCCGCCGTCCGCACGCGGACGAGCCGGGCGGCGCGACGCGGCCGCTGTCGGTGGGCTTCTACGTGACCTGGGACGAAAGCTCGCGCCAGTCGCTCAAGCAGCACATCGACCAGCTCGACGTCGTCTCGCCGCAATGGATCGCGCTCAACGGATCGCTGGGGCCGGTGAGCGTCACGTCCGACCCGCAGGCCCAGGCGATCATCGCCAGCGCCAAGAACGCGCCGTCGGTGCTGCCTCTGGTGCACAACGCCCACGACGGGCTCTCCGACGGGCCGCTGGCCGACAAGCTGCTGCTCAATCCGGCGGCCCGCGCGGCGCTGGTCGCCAACCTGGTGAACCTCGCCAAGAGCCATGGCTACGGCGGCTACGTGTTCGACTTCGAGAACCTCTCGCCGCAGGCGCTGGCGCAATATCCGGGACTGATCGCCCAGGCCCGCGCGGCGCTCAAGCCGATGGGCCGTGAAGTCTGGGTCTCGCTGCCGTTCGCCAATTCCGACTACGACCTGAAGCGCTTCCAGGCGGTCTCCGACACGGTCGTGCTGATGGCCTACGACGAGCACTGGGGCGGCGATGGCCAGACGAGCAAGTCGGGCCAGCCCGGCCCGCCGGCCGGCGAGGACTGGTACGAGCAGAATCTCGAGCGCGACATGGCGAGCCTCAACCCGGCGCATACGGTCGTCGCGCTCGGCGACTACGGCTACGACTGGACCCTGGACAAGAGCGGCCGGGCGATCAAGGGCGAGACCGAGGCGTTCAACGACGCCACCCAGACCGCCAACGACTCCGACGCCCAGGTCGGCCTCGACGACGACGCGCTGAACCCGACCTACGGCTACGTCGACGACGATGGGACCAAGCACATCGTCTGGTTCCTGGACGCCGCAACCCTGTTCAACGAGGTGAAGGTCGGCGACGCCTACCGGCCGCGCGGCTATGCGCTGTGGCGGATGGGCTCGGAGGATCCGGGCGTCTGGAACTTCCTGCGCCAGGCCTACGGCACGGTCAAACCGGTCGGCCTCGAGAATATCGCGCCTGGCACCGGCGTCGACTTCGAGGGCAAGGGCGAGGTGCTGAAGATCAGCGCCACGCCGACCGGCGGCAAGCGGGCCATCGAGATCGATCCCGACAACGGCCTGATCTCTACCGAGGACTACAAGGTGATGCCGACGTCCTACGTCATCACCCGCTACGGCTACCATCCGGGTCTGGTGGCGCTCACCTTCGATGACGGACCCGACGGTCGCTGGACGCCGAAGATCCTGGACACCCTGAAGGCCAAGCACGCGAACGCGACCTTCTTCGTCATCGGCGAGCACATGCAGGCGATGCCCGGCCTCGTTCAGCGCGAGGTGCGCGAGGGCGACATCGTCGGCAATCACACCTGGACCCACCCCAACATCAGCGAGGTGCAGGCTGCCCGGAGCGATCTGGAGCTGAACACCACGCAGCGGTTGTTCGAGGTGCTGACCGGCCGCTCGATGCGCCTGTTTCGTCCGCCGTTCTTCGGCGACGCCGAGCCCACCACCTCCGACGAGATCGACGAGACGCTGCTCGCCCAGAAGCTGGGCTACATGATCGCCGGTCTGCGCGTCGATCCGGACGACTGGCAGGCGTGCGCCAGCAAGCGCGGGGCGATCTGTCCCGGCCAGCGCGACGGCGAGATGCCCTCCCCGCAGCTGATCGTGCAGCGCGTGATGGACCTGCTGCGCCAGAGCCCTGAGCCAGGGCAGGTCCCCGGTCAGGTCATCCTGCTGCACGACGCCGGCGGCGACCGCAGCCACACCGTCGCCGCGCTGCCGCTGCTGATCGATACGCTGCGGGCCAACGGCTACCAGATCGTCACGCTCGACCAGCTGGCCGGCATGACGCCGGCGCAGGCGATGCCGCCCGCCTCACGGTCGTCGCTGGAGCTGCTGATCGACAACCTCGGCTTCGGTTTCTTCCGCTACATTGAGATGCTGCTAAACGCGCTCTTCATCACCGCGATCGTGCTGGGTGTGGCGCGCCTCGTCTTCCTGGCCGTGCTGGCGCTCTATCACCGCCTGAAGGCGCCCGGCCGCGCGCCGCCGCTGCTGGACCCAGCGACCGGGCCGATGGTCTCGGTGCTGATCCCCTGCTTCAACGAGGAGAAGGTCATCGTCGCCTCGGTGACCCGAATCCTGCACTCCGACTGGAAGAAACTCGAGGTGCTGGTGCTCGACGACGGCTCCAGCGACGCGACCGCCGCCAAGGTGCGCGAGGCGTTCGACGGCGATCCGCGGGTCACGCTGCTCACCTTCGATAATGGCGGCAAGGCACGGGCGCTGAACCGCGGCCTGGCGCTGGCGCACGGCGACGTGGTGGTGGCGCTGGACGCCGACACCCTGTTCCCGCCCGACACCATCCCCCAACTGGTGCGCTGGTTCGCCGACCCCAAAGTCGGTGCGGTGGCCGGCAACGCCGTGGTCGGCAACCGGCTCAACCTCGTCACCCGCTGGCAGGCGCTGGAATACGTCACCGCCCAGAACCTGGAGCGGCGGGCGCTGGCGGCGCTGGGCGCTGTCACCGTGGTGCCGGGCGCGGTCGGCGCCTGGCGGCGTTCGGCGCTGGAGGCGCTCGGCGGCTATCCGCACGACACCCTGGCCGAGGACCAGGACCTGACGATCGCGTGCCAGCGCGCCGGCTGGCGCGTTGAGTTCGACTCAGAGGCGCGCGCCTACACCGAGGCGCCCGACAGCGTGACCGGGCTGCTGAAGCAGCGCTTCCGCTGGTCGTTCGGCACCCTGCAATGCCTTTGGAAGCACCGCGCGGCGCTGTTCAATCGGGATCAGCCGGTGCTGGGCTTTGTGGCGCTGCCGCAGATCTGGATGTTCCAGATTGCGCTCACCGCCGTCTCGCCGCTGGTGGACCTAGCGATCGTCTGGAGCGTGCTCTGGGCGCTCTACGACCAGCACTACCATCCGGTGGAGTGGTCGCCGGACGACTTCCTGCGCTCGGTGTTCTACTGGGCCGCCTTCATCTTTCTCGACCTGTCGGCCGGCGCGCTGGGGATGGCGCTGGAGCGGCGCGCGCCCTGGAAGGACCTGATCTGGCTGCCGGTGCAGCGCTTCGGCTACCGCCAGCTGATGTACTACGTGGTGGTCAAGTCGATCGCCACCGCGGTGCGCGGCGGGCGGGTCGGCTGGGGCAAACTGGAGCGCCGGGCGACCGCGACGCTGGAGCCGGGCGCACGCCGCCGCCGCGGCTTCGCGCTGCGGCCGCTGTTCCGGCGAGCCTGGCCGTGGCGCTGGGGCTCGCAGAAGGCCGGCTGACGCCGCGCCGCGCCGCGCTGGCCGTCGCCCTCGTGGCGGCGGGGCTGGTCGCGGGCGCGGCGGCGGCCCAGCACCCGTCGCCCAAGCAAGCGCGGCCCGAGCACCCGTCGCCCGAGCACACGTCGCCGGAACGGGCGCCACAGCCGCCGCTGCTCGACCCGGTCGTCGTCGACGCCACGCGCCTGCTCAACACCTTCACCCCCGACGCGGCGCTCGGCGCGGCGCTCGACGGGATGGGTCAGGGCGAGGTCAGGCGCGTGCTGACGCCCTACAACATCGAGCGGATGCGCGAGGCTGGGCTGAAGAGCGTCAGCTACCGCACCCGCCCCGAGCTCGGGATCGAGGTCTGGCACTGGAGCCAGGCCGGAACCTGGAGCGACGCCGCCCACCAGCAGGGCTACTGGACGGGCGCCGACGATCCAGCCGGCGTCGATCCCAGCCCGGTCACCCAGAGCGCGGTCACCTGGGGCTACAGCCTGCCGCGGCGCGGCGACACCATCGATAACGCCAACAACCTCGGCTACTCGCGCCTCGACGACGGCGATCCGGCGAGCTTCTGGAAGAGCAACCCGTACCTCGACCGCCACTTCACCGGCCTTGCCGCCTCGCGGCCGCAGTGGATCGTGCTGTCGTTCGCCAAGCTGGCCCGGTTCGACGCGGCGCGAATCCTCTGGGGGGCGCCGTTCGCCCGGCATTTCCTGGTGCAGTACTGGGACGGCGACGACACCTTCGCCGAGGGCAAGCAGACCGTCGACGATCCCGGCCGCTGGCGGACGTTCCCGCACGGCGACGTCACGATCGACGGCGAGCCCGGCGCGCGCGTGCTGCGCCTCGCCGATCGTCCGGTCGCATCGCACTTCATCCGTATCCTGATGCTCGAGTCGTCGCAGACCGCACCGCCCGGCTCGACCGATATCCGCGACCGCCTCGGCTACGCCGTGCGCGAGGTGAGCGTCGGCGTCATGGACGATGACGGCCGCTTCCGCGACGCTGTCCGGCACGGTCGCTCACGCCTCACCCAGACCTTCGCGCAGGTCTCGTCCACCGATCCCTGGCACCGCGCCGTCGACCGCGATCCGGCCACCGAGCAGCCGTCGCTGGGCTTCGTGTTCGCCAGCGGGCTCTCGGGCGGCGCGCCGATGATGGTCCCGGTAGGGGCCTGGTACGACACCCCCGAGGACGCCGCCGCGGAGGTCCGGTACATCGAGCGGCGCGGCTGGCCGCTGAGCAGCGTCGAGCTCGGCGAGGAGCCGGACGGCCAGTACATCCGTCCCGAGGACTATGCCGACCTCTACCTGGAGACCGCGCGGGCGATCCGCGCGGTCGATCCAGCCATCCGGCTCGGCGGCCCCAGCATGCAGGGCCCGCTGACCGGGCTCTGGCCGGACACCGAGGCGGGCGACGGCTGGGCGCGCCGCTTCGTCGGCGAGCTGACGGCGCGCGGCGCCCTGGATCAGCTGCAGTTCTTCTCCTTCGAGGACTATGCGTTCGAGGATGTCTGCGCGCCGCCCGGCCCGCTGTTGCGCGCCGAGACCGGAAAGCTGGACCACGCGCTCGCCCGGCTCGCCGCCGAGGGGGTGCCGACCTCGATCCCCTGGGTGATCAGCGAGTATGGCTTCTCGCCGTTCTCCGGCCGGCAGATGTCGGAGCCGCAGAGCGCCCTCCTGGCTGCGGATATCGTCGGCGATTTCCTCAGCCGCGGCGGGGCGGCCGCCTACATGTTCGGCTACCCGCCCGACACCCCGGCGAACCAGAAGTTCGCGTGCGCGGGCTACGGCAACATGATGCTCTGGGAAGCCGACGACGACGGCCGCTCGCGCTGGCCGATGCCGGTCTTCTACGCCGCGCGGATGATGACCGGCGATTGGGGCGCGCCCGGCGACGCGCCGCACCGGCTCTACGCGGCTCGCGCGACGCTCGCCGATCCACGCGGCCGGCCGTATGTGACCGCCTATCCGCTGCAGGCGCCGGACGGCCGCTGGTCGGTCATGCTGGTCAACCGCGATGCGGACCGCGCCCACGCCACGCCGATCGCCTTCGAAGCTC
>DATNEH010000137.1:0-4497 GCA_035553015.1 Caulobacteraceae bacterium
GGCGCTGTGGGTGACCTCGGCGACGGTGATCGCGGCCTCGGTGTTCGTCGGCGGCACCTTCATGGGCCTGACCGCGCTCGGCCTGATCGCGGCGCGCGAGGGCACCGGCGATCCGCGCAGCCGCATCGCCCTGGTGACGGCCGTATTCAGCGCCGGCCAGATCCTCGGACCTGTCTTCGCCGGGTACCTGTACGACCACACCGGCAGTCTCGCCGGCCCGTCCTGGGCCGCCGCCGCAGCGCTCGTCGTCGCCGGCGTCCTCATGATTGCCGCCCGCCACGCGGTGACACCGCGCCGCTAGATTCGTCCACGCGTCCACCCGGAGTCCACGACAGGCGTGGACACCTCTGATGCCGATTCCATAAGGGTTTTCGTGCGATTCCACGAATCCACGCCACCCCCGGGACCCATTTTACCCGGGTAAAATCCAACCGCCGGCGAGCCACGGCTTAACTCTTGAGCGCCGCCAGCGCCTCTTTCGCCGCGCGCAGGCCGGAGGCGCTGGCGCCGAACACGCCGCCGGCGCCGTCCGTCGCTTCGCCCGCGAAAAACACCCGCTCGTAATGCGGCGAGGCAAGCACGCGCCGGGCTTCCATGGGACCGTCAGCCCACGCGCCGCGCGCATAGGGATCGAGCCCCCAGCGGGTCGAGGCCCCGCGCAGGAAGCCGGTCCGCACCTCCTTGCCGAACAGGTCGGCCAGTGCCGTGACCGCGCCGGCTGTCGCGGCCGACGCGCCGTTGGCCTCGAGCTGCCGCGCCTCCTCGCCGCGGTAGGTGAGGATCGCGGCTTCCTTGCCGCCCGGCCGCAACAGCACCGCGGTCACCGTCTGCTGCCTGGTCCAGGCGATCACCCGCGTGTCGTCGGGCGCGTCGATCACGCGGCGCGAGAAGGTCACGCACACCTTGTCGGCCTGCGCCATCGGCAGCGAGGCGATTGCTGCGCGGCGATCGGGCCTGAGCGGCGGCGCGAAGGAGATGCCGCCCGCCGCCAGCACGCCGGTTGGCACGGTGACGATCACCACCTTTGCCTGGACCTCGCCGCCCAGGGTCACCAGCCGCACCAGCGGCTCGGTCGAATCGATTCGGATCACGCGCGTGTTGATGCGCGCCGGTGCCTTGCCCTCGGCCACCGGCAGCCGGCTGAACGGCGGGAACGGCGTGCGCCGGAGCTGCACCTCGAACGCCAGCCGCTCCAGGGCGTCCTTCGGATGGACCACCAGGCGCGGATCGAAGGTCGGCGCCTCCTTGTGCAGCGCCTCGATCAGATGCGCGATCTGGTCGGACGTCTTGGCAAAACGCTGGTAGTCCGCGTGGCTGAGCTCCTTGCCGTCGATCATCAGCGACATGCCGGTCGGCTCGGCACGGGTCGGCGCGCCCTGGTCGAACGGCAGGCCTAGGCCGGGATCGGTGAACACCCGCCCGCCGGTGCGCTCGCGCGCCTCCAGCACGACCACGTTCTTGCGCGCGCCGATCAGGGTGTGGGCGGCGGCAAATCCTGCCACGCCGGCGCCGACCACCGCGACATCGAGATCCGCCGCCCACGCCGGCCGCACGTACGCGACGGTAGTGGCCGTCGCAAGCAGAGCCCGCCTCGTCACCACGCCGCCACCGTCGTCCCGACCGGAGCGAAGCGGAGTGGAGGGAGCCTTTTTTGTAGCGCCAGAAAAAGAGGTCCCTCGGCTTCGCTGGGGACGGCGGTGCAGCCTCATTACCACCGGATTGTATGCTATCGAGGCGGCGATGTGGTCCTCTCTCGTCGCGACCGCGCGAGGCGCGTTGTGGCTCTCCGAAGACGGCGAGATCGAGCGCCTGAGCGGGCCCGACGCCGCCCGGCGCGCCATGGCTGCGTCTCCGTTGGTCGTGCACTCGCCGGCGACGGCGGCGCGGCTGGGGCTCGACCACTTGCCCGCACGCGACCTGCTCGAACTCTACGCCTTCGTCCGCCCGGCGACTTTCTGCCTGCCGACGCCGCGCGGCCTGGCCGAGGCGATGGATATTGACCCGTCGGACGAAATAGCCGCGCTGCCGAAGGTCGCCCGCGCCCTGCTCGACGAGCTCGAGGACATGGCGGCACTCGCCTCGCCCGAGATGCGCGACACCGCGCTCGCCATGGCGCGCGGCAACTGGTCGTGGAGCGGCGAGGTCCTGCAGGCGCTCGGCCTCGACCACACGGCCAGGAAGCCCCGGCCGGGCGCCGGCCTCGATGTCTGGAAGACCCTGCCGGTCTGGGAGGAGCCGCCGCCCGCGACGCCGCCCGGCTCGCTGCCGATCGAGCCGCGTGAGGCGCGCCTCAGGCTCGCGCAGCTCGTCGCCTCCGGTCCGAACCTGCCCGAGCTGCGGCCGACGCAGAGCGACTACGCCTCCGCGGCGTCCGAAGCGTTCGCGCCGCGCGAGGAAGAGGACAAACCGAAGGTCGTGCTGGTCGAGGCGGGCACCGGCGTCGGCAAGACGCTGGGCTATGTCGCGCCGGCGAGCCTGTGGGCCGAGAAGAACGGCGCGCCGGTGTGGATCGCGACCTACACCCGCAACCTGCAGCGCCAGATCGACAACGAGCTCGACCGGCTGCATCGCGACTCGGCCGAGAAGCGCCGCCGCGTGGTGATCCGCAAGGGCCGCGAGAACTACCTCTGCCTGCTGAACTTCCAGGAGGCGGTGATGCGCACCGGCCTCGTGCCCGAGAACGCCGTCGGCTTGGGCCTGCTCGCGCGCTGGGCGCTGGCGAGCCGCGACGGCGACATGATCGGCGGCGACCTGCCGGCGTGGCTGCTCGACCTGCTGGGCCGGGGTCGTATCGGAAGACTGGCCGACCGGCGCGGCGAATGCATCTACTCCGCCTGCGAGCATTACAAGAAGTGCTTCGTCGAGCGCACCATCCGCCGTGCGCGTACCGCCGACATCGTGATCGCCAACCATGCGCTGGTGATGGTGCAGGCGGCGATGGGCGGCCTCGACGATGCCACGCGCCCCACCCGCTACGTGTTCGACGAGGGCCATCACCTGTTCGACGCCGCGGATGGCGCGTTCGGCGCGCATTTGAGCGGCGTCGAGTGCTCGGACCTGCGGCGCTGGATCCTGGGCGCGGAGGGGCGCCGAGGGAGTCGGGCCCGCGGGCTCGAGCGACGCGTCTCCGACCTGCTGGGCGAGGAGGAGGAGGCGCACAACGCGTTGCGCCGCCTGCTCGATCTCAGCCGCCGCCTGCCGTCGCCCAACTGGCAGACGCGATTGGCCGACGGTACGGTGATCGGCCCGGCCGAGGAGTTCCTGGCGCTGGTGCGCGTGCAGGTGCGGGCGCGCGCCGTGGGTGAGGACCAGGGCTTCGGCCTGGAATGCGACATCCGTCCGCTCAACCCGGGCCTGATCGAGGCGGCCGACCAGCTCGCCACGCTGTTCGAGCAGATGGTGCTGCCGGTGCGGCGGCTGAAGACGGCGCTGAAGGCCAAGCTCGAAGGCGACGCCGACAAGCTCGACAGCGGCCAGCGCGGCCGCATCGAGGGCGTGATGCGCTCGCTCACCAACCGCTGCGAGATGACGCTCGAGGCGTGGCGGTCGATGCTGCGCGGCCTGCACAACGACGCCGACCCCGCCTTCGTCGACTGGTTCGCGATCGAGCGCAGCCAGAACCGCGAGCACGATGTCGGCATGTTCCGCCACTACCTCGACCCGACCGAGCCGTTCGTGAACAGCGTGATCAAGCCGGCGCATGGTGCGGTGATCACCTCGGCGACGCTGCGCGACTCCCTGGGTGTCCCCAACGCCGCCAACGACGATCCGGAGCCGTCTTCCTCGGCGGACCGCGCCACTCCAGTGGCGCTCATCGGCCCGAGCGCCACTGGAGTGGCGCGGTCCAATGAAACTCCCGCCTCCTGGTTCGCCGCCGAGGCCCGCACCGGCACCCGCCACCTCCTCGCCCCGGCGATGCGCGCCGCGATGGCCTCGCCGTTCGACTACGCCAACGCCACGCGCGTGCTGATCGTGAAGGACGTTCCGCGCGACGACACCGACCAGGTCGCGGCCGCCTATCGCGAGCTGTTCCTGGCCTCCGGCGGCGGCGCGCTCGGCCTGTTCACCGCGATCGGCCGGCTGCGCGCCGTGCACCAGCGCATCGCCCCGGCGCTCGAGGAAGCGGGCCTGCCGCTCTACGCCCAGCATGTCGGCGGCATGGACGCGGCGACCCTGGTCGACATCTTCCGCGCCGAGGAGCACTCCTGCCTGCTCGGCACCGACGCGGTGCGCGACGGTGTCGACGTGCCCGGCCGCTCGCTGCGGCTCATCGTGTTCGACCGCGTGCCCTGGCCGCGCCCCGATATCCTCCACCGCGCCCGCAAGGCGGCGTGGAAAGCAGCGGGCGCGGGCAATAACGCCTACGACGACATGCTGGCGCGGCTGCGGCTCAAGCAGGCGTACGGGCGATTGATCCGGCGGGCGGACGACCGCGGGGTGTTCGTGATGCTGGATTCGCGCCTGCCATCGAGGCTGCTGAGCGCGTTCCCGGCGGGC
>DATNEH010000138.1:0-8296 GCA_035553015.1 Caulobacteraceae bacterium
GGACCAGACCAAGGGCGAGTACGGCGGCCTCGGGCTCGAGATCCAGAGCGACGACGGCGCCATCAAGGTGATCTCGCCGATCGACGGCACGCCCGCCTCGCGCGCCGGCATCAAGTCGGGCGACTACATCCTCGCGGTCGACGGCGAGAACGTGCTGGGGGCCTCCGTCTCCGACGCGGTCAAGCAGATGCGCGGCAAGCCCGGCGAGGGCGTGACGCTGACCATCGGCCGCACCAACTCGCAGCCGTTCGACGTCAAGCTGGTGCGCGAGATCATCCAGCCGAAGTCGGTCACCTCAAAGCTGGATGGCGACTACGGCTACGTGCGGCTGGCCGGCTTCAACGAGAAGGCCACCGACGAGACGCTGGCGGCGATCAATGCGCTGAAGGCCAAGGACCCGCAGATGAAGGGCCTGATCCTCGACCTGCGCAACAACCCCGGCGGCCTCCTCGACCAGGCGGTCGGCGTCGCCGGCCTCTTCCTCAACGGCGGCGAGGTGGTCAGCCAGCGCGGCCGCGACCCGCAGGACATCGAGCGCTACGACGCCAAGGGCCACGACGTGCTGAACGGCCTGCCGCTGGTGGTGCTTATCAACTCTGGCACCGCCTCGGCCTCGGAGATCGTCTCCGGCGCCCTGCAGGATCGCCACCGCGCGGCGATCGTGGGCGTCACCAGCTTCGGAAAGGGCTCGGTGCAGACGGTGATCCCGCTGCGCGGCGGCCTCGACGGGGCGCTGAAGCTGACCACGGCGCGCTACTTCACGCCGTCGGGCCGCTCGATCCAGAAGACCGGCATCCAGCCCGACCTCGAGGTCGCCGAGACCCGCGAGGAGGCCCAACAGATCGCCGACGAGGCGTTCAGCTTCACCGAGGCCAGCTTCCGCAATGCGCTCAGCGCCGACGAGGGCAAGACCCGCGTGGGCCCGCACGAGCCGGCCGAGGAGCCGCCGCAGGCCTTCGACGAGAAGACCGGCGACTTCCAGCTGACCCGTGCGCTCGACGTCTTGAAGTACGGCTCGGTCGAAGCGACGCCGAAGATGGCCAAGCCAACCGCGACGCTCGCGCAGATCGCCGGCAGCCACGCTCCGACGGCGCCGCCGGCGCCCGCTAGCAAGTAGGCGCCCGAGGCTCTGCGGCGTTTTGGCGCCGCCTTCACCCGAATGGGTGAGGAAAGGTGGCTTTTTTGGGCCTTCGTTAACCAACTGCGGCGAGGCTTGGAATCGCCGTGCCGCCAGCCTCTCGCCCCTTCGCCAAGCCACGTCCGCCCACGCCGGCGGCCAGCCAGTCCGCCGGTCCCCGAGGGGCGTCGGGGGCGGCGCTGGGGCCGTTCGGCAATCCGGTGATCGGCTCGGTCACCGCGGCCGGCTTCTTCATCGCCTGTGCGCTCGGGCTGGTCGCCATGACCGGCAACCCGAAGGCCGGCGCGCCGGTGGTGCGGCTGTCGCTCGCCCACGTCGCCGATACGAGCGCGCCGCCCGGCTGGCGCGACGTGCTGCCGAGCGAGCCGCCGGGCGAGGCGCCCTATGCGGCGACGAGCGTGACGCTCTCCAGCGCCGCGCCCGAGACACCCGGGGATCCGAACGGGTCGGCGATCATCACCATTTCCGACGACGCCAAATTGGGCGATGCGCTGGCCAGCGGGCCCGCGGGCGCCGGCCTGCCGCAAGCGCCGATCGCCGGCCTCTTCACGCAGGGTCCCGGCGGCCCGCTGCCGATCATCGGCGCAGATGGCCGCACCCCGGCGCAGGCCTATGCGCGGCCGTTCAGCGCCAACGGCAAGCCGCGCGTCGCGCTGATCATCGGGGGCCTCGGCCTCAACGCCAAGGAGACCCGCGAGGCGATCTCGGCGCTCCCGCCCGAGATCACCCTGTCGTTCGTGCCCTATTCGGAGGGCCTGCAGGGCTGGATCGACATGGCGAGAGCCGCCGGCCACGAAGTGCTGCTGGAAGCGCCGATGGAGCCGAAGGACTATCCGGACAACGACCCCGGCCCCTACACCCTGCTGGCCGATTCAGCGCCGCAGGAGATCTCGCGGCGACTCGAGTGGCTGCTGTCGCGCGCCAGCGGCTACTTCGGCGTCACCAACTATCTGGGCTCGAAGTTCGTCGCCTCGCCGTCGGCGATGGGGGCATTCGAGAGCAACCTGCGCCAGCGGGGTCTGGCGTTCATCGACGACGGCTCGGCCGCTCGCGTCGGCGGCGCGATCCCCCGGGCCTCGGCCGACCGCATCGTCGACGACCAGCTCGACGGCCCCACCATCGAGGCGCAGCTGACCGCGCTGGAGACCCAGGCGCAGCGCTCGGGCCAGGCGATGGGCTCCGGCTTCGCCTATCCGGTCACGCTGGCCGAGGCGCAGCGCTGGTCGCAGGGGCTGGCGGCCCGCGGCGTGCAGCTCGTGCCGGCCTCGGCGCTCATGTCGCGCCGCTAGGGGTCACGCGCCCACTGGCGCTGCGGCCGCTGCGGCGCCAGATCAGACCCATGGACCTCACCCAGCTTCGGCCCAACGTCGGCATCGTGCTCGTCGCGCGCGATGGGCGGGTGTGGCTCGGCCGGCGCTCCAACACGCCGCCGCCGCTGAACTGGCAGTTCCCGCAGGGCGGCATCGACATCGGTGAGAACGAGCTCGACGCGGCGCTGCGCGAGCTGAAGGAGGAAACCGGCGTCTCCTCGGTGCGGCTGTTGGGCCGCACGCCGGGCTGGCTCGGCTACGAGTTCCCGCCCGAGCACCAGGGCTCGAAGGCCGGCAAGGGCTGGAAGGGTCAGAAGCAGGTGTGGTTCGCGCTGGAGTTCGAGGGCGAGGACGCCGAGGTGGATCTCGCAGCCCACGACGGCGAGATGGAGTTCGACGCCTGGCGCTGGGCCGAGCTCGAGGAGGCGCTGGAGGCGGTCATCGCGTTCAAGCGCGAGGTCTACCGGCAGGTGGTCGAGACGTTTCGGCCCCTGGTGGACCAGGTGCGGGCGGGCGCCCGTTGAGCAGAACGGTCGAGCGGACTTGCGGCGTGTCGCGCGCACGGCCAAGCTCGTCTTTCGGTGAAGTGGGGGTGTGATGCGAGCGCCGATCCTGATGACGCACGGCGCCTTCTGCGGCGGCTGGGTGTGGGACGCGTTCGCCGCGCCGTTCCGCGCCGCCGGCCATCCAGTGATCGCACCCGACCTGCCGGGGCACGGCGCGAACGATCCGGCCGACGCGGCGCTGGGCGTCTCGATGAGCGACTACGCCGGCGCGCTGGCCGGCGCCGTGGCGGCGCTGCCGGCCCCGCCTGTGCTGATCGGCCACTCGCTCGGCGGCCTCGTGGCGCTGCTGGCGGCGGCGCGCGCGCCGGTCGCCGGCGTGATCCTGCTGGCGCCGTCGCCGCCTTGGGGCGTCTCGGGCTCGACGATGGAGGAGGCGGTGAGCGCGGTCAGCCTCTACGCGCTCGGCCCCTATTGGGCGCAGGTCATCCAGCCCGACTACGCGAGCTTCCGCCGCTTCGCGGTCGACCGGCTGGCGAGCGCCGAGCGCCGCGACCTGCACGCGCGCATGCGGCCCGAGAGCGGCCGCGCGCTCTTCGAGACGCTGAACTGGTGGCTCGACCCATTCATGACGACAATGGTCGATCCCGCCAGGATCGCCGCGCCTGTGCTGGCGATCGCCGGCGGCAGGGACGTCGTGCATCCGGCCGCGACGGTCCGCGAGACGGCCCGCCGGCTTGGCGGCGCGTTCGAGGTGATGCCGCAAATGAGCCACTGGCTGCCCGGCGAACCCGGCTGGGAGGATATTGCCGCCCGCTGTCTGGCTTGGATCGAGGCGGCCGAAATGCGGCAGGCGGCCGAATAGCCTTACCTTCCGCTCATCCCGGCGAAAGCCGGGTTGAGCGGGGAAATGCGTGGCTGAAGCGTCAGCCGGTCTTCTGGACGCCGTAGATCATCTCGGATTCGTCGACGTTCGGGTGCAGCGGGGTGCCGTCGGGCTTGCGCTTGGTGGTGAACACCAGGCTCTGCTGCTTGCCGTTCCAATCCAGCTGCCAGGAGCGGGTGGTGAACTGCATGTCGCCCTGCACGCTCTTGTCGTTGCGATAGAGCGACCAGCCCTGCGCGCCGCCGGTCGCCCAGTCGTTCAGCGCGACGATGATCGGCCGGCCGGGCGAATCGATGTCGGCCGGATGGGTGACGTCGACGTGGCACTGGTCGGGGTTGGAGCCCGGGTTGGCGACCAGCAGCGTGAAGTCCTTGGTCTTCAAAGCCCAGCCCTGGTCGCCCTGCTTGCGCAGGCCCGCGGTCTTGACGAGCTGCACGAAGTTGCCGCCGTTGGCGGCCGGGATGCAGACGTTCTGCAGGATGCTGAGCAGCTCGATCGCGGTCGGATCGGTCGGTGGCGCGGGCGGGGGCGGCGGCGCTGGAGCGGCCGCGGGCGCGCCAGCCTCGGCGCCGGGCGCGGTGGCCGGAGCCTGGCCCACGGGCGCTGCCGGAGCGGCGCCAGGCGGCGCCTGCGCAGGGGATGCTGCGGCGGGCGGCGTCGGCGGCGCCGAGGGTGCGGGCGGCGCCGCGGGCGCCTGCGCATAGGCGTTGGCTGCAGCGGCCAGGGTGATCAGGCTGACGAGCGGTAGGCGCAGGGGCGAAAGGCGCATTGTTAGGTCTGCTTCCAGGCGGTCGGTCAAACAGGCGCGCTATCTAACGAGCGTAGCCCACCTGGGCCAAGCGGCTAAATGGCCCGAAACCACTATGTCCTCTTTCCCGATGGTCTTAGATCACCGGCGCAGCGTACTCCGCCAGAATGGTGAGCCCCGCGGGGGTCACATCTGCGAAACCGCCGCGCACGTCGAACACCAGCGTCTCGTCGCCGTCGTAGGCCTTCACCCGGCCTTCCCTCAGCGTGGTCATGAACGGCGCGTGGCCGAAGAGCACGCCGAAGTCGCCCTCGGAGCCCGGCGCGTCGACCTGGTCGACCTCGCCCGAGAACAGCTCGCGCTGCGGCGAGACCAGCGAGAAGTGCAGCTTGGCGGCCATTACGCTTCCGCCGCCATGCGTTCGGCCTTGGCGACCACGTCCTCGATGCCGCCGACCAGTCGGAAGGCGCTCTCCGGCAGGTGGTCGTACTCGCCGTCGCAGACGGCCTTGAACGAGCGGATGGTGTCTTCCAGCGAGACGAAGATGCCCGGCATGTTGTTGAACGCCACCGCCACGTGCAGCGGCTGCGAGAGGAACTGGGTGATGCGTCGGGCGCGGGCGACGATCTGCTTGTCGTCCTCGCTGAGCTCATCCATGCCCAGGATGGCGATGATGTCCTTCAGCGACTTGTACTGCTGCAGGATCTCCTGGACGCGGCGGGCGGTCCGATAGTGCTCCTCGCCGACCACGAGCGGGTCGAGGATGCGCGAGGTCGATCCCAGCGGATCGACCGCCGGGAAGATGCCGAGGGCGGCGATGTCGCGGTCCAGCACCGTGGTGGCGTCGAGGTGGGCCATGGCGGTGGCCGGGGCCGGGTCGGTGAAGTCGTCGGCCGGCACGAAGATCGCCTGCACCGAGGTGATCGAGCCCTTGTTGGTCGAGGTGATGCGCTCCTGCAGCGCGCCCATGTCGGTGGCGAGGGTCGGCTGGTAGCCCACCGCCGAGGGAATACGGCCCAGGAGCGCCGACATCTCCGAGCCGGCTTGCGTGAAGCGGAAGATGTTGTCGATGAAGAGCAGCACGTCCTTGCCTTCGACATCGCGGAAGTACTCGGCCTGGGCGAGGCCGGTCAGCGCGACGCGGGCGCGGGTGCCCGGCGGCTCGTTCATCTGGCCGTACACCAGGGTGCACTTGGACCCCTCGGTGCTGCCGTTGTGCTCACGCGGGTCGAGGTTCACGTTCGACTCGATCATCTCGTGATAGAGGTCGTTGCCCTCGCGCGTGCGCTCGCCGACACCGGCCAGCACCGAGTAGCCGCCGTAGGCCTTGGCGATGTTGTTGATCAGCTCCTGCATCGTCACGGTCTTGCCGACGCCGGCGCCGCCGAACAGGCCGATCTTGCCGCCCTTGGTGTAGGGGCAGAGCAGATCGATCACCTTGATGCCGGTGACCAGGATTTCCGCCGAGGTGGTTTGTTCCTCGAACGAGGGCGCTGCGCGGTGGATGGGGGCGCGGGTGTTGGTGGTGATCGGGCCGGCCTCGTCCACCGGCTCGCCGATGACGTTCATGATGCGCCCGAGCGTCGCCGGGCCGACCGGCACGGTGATCGGGCCGCCGGTGTCGATCACCTCCTGGCCACGGGTCAGGCCCTCTGACGTGTCCATGGCGATCGTACGCACGGTGTTCTCGCCGAGGTGCTGGGCGACTTCGAGCACCAGGCGGAACGGCAGTCCGGTCTTCTGGTCGATGTTGACCGTCTCCAGCGCGCTCAGGATCGGCGGCAGGTGGCCGTCGAACTCGACGTCGACCACGGCGCTGATGACCTGGGTGATGCGGCCTTTGGCGACGCCGGCGGAGAGGATGCCGGCGGTCTCTTCGGCGGGGGCGGCGGTTTTTTGGGCGGCGGCTCTGGCCATGGTCTTGTCGTCTCTCGTCTAAAGCGCCTCGGCCCCGGAGATGATCTCGATCAGCTCCTTGGTGACCTGGGCCTGGCGGGCACGGTTATATTGCAGGGTGAGGCGGGCGATCATGTCGCCGGCGTTGCGGGTGGCGTTGTCCATCGCGGCCATCTGGGCGGCGAAGAAGCCGGCCTGGTTCTCCAGCATGGCGGCGAAGATCTGGACCGTGAGGTTGCGCGGCAAGAGCGTCGCGAGGATGGTTTCCTCGTCGGGCTCGTATTCGTAGCAGGCGCCCTTCAGGTCGATGCTCGGGCCGCCCTCGACCTGCGCCGGGATCAGCTGGCGCGCGGTCGGCGTCTGGCTCACCACCGAACGGAAACGGCTGAAGAACAGCGTCACCACGTCGGCGTCGCCGGCCTCGAAGCGCTCGGCGATCAGGCTCGCCACCTCCTGCGCGCGCTCCAGGCTGGGATTGGTCCCCGCCTCGATGTTGGCGACGAAGCGGTCGGCGTAGAGCCGGCGCAGCTGGTCGCGCGCCTTGCGGCCGATGGTCAGCACGCTGACCTCGCGGCCCTCGGCGATCCGAGCGGCGATGTGCTCGCGCGCGGCGCGGACGATCGACGAGTTGAAGCCGCCGGCGAGGCCGCGGTCGGCGGTCGCCACCACCACCAGCTCCTTGCGGTCTGACCCCGTGCCCACCAGCAGCGGCGGCGCGCCGGGGCCGGTGACGCCCGCCGCCAGGTTGGCAATCACCGCGGCCATCCGCGCCGCGTAGGGCCGGGCGTTCTCGGCGGACTCCTGCGCGCGGCGCAGCTTCGCCGCCGCCACCATCTGCATCGCTTTCGTGATCTTCTGCGTGGCTTTCACGCTTCCGATCCGACTGCGCATTTCCTTGAGGCTGGGCATCGCGCGTCAGTCGCTCTCAGGCCTGCTTCAAGCGAACGCGGCGGCGAAGGCGTCGAGCACGCCCTTCAGCTTCTCTTCCAGCTCCGGCGACAGCGTCTTCTGGGTGCGGATCGCTTCCAGCAGGTCGGGATGCTGGCTGTGGATGCGCCCCAGCAGCTCCGATTCGAAGCGGGCGACGTCGTTCACCGCGACCGGATCGAGGTAGCCGCGGGTGCCGGCGTAGATCACGCAGACCTGCTCCTCGGCCTGCAGCGGCGCATATTGCGGCTGCTTGAGGAGCTCGGTCAGGCGCGCGCCGCGGGCCAGCAGCTTCTGGGTCGCCGCGTCGAGGTCGGAGCCGAACTTGGCGAAGGCGGCCATCTCGCGGAACTGGGCGAGGTCGCTCTTCAGCGAGCCGGTGGCGGCGCGCATGGCGCGGATCTGCGCAGACGAGCCCACCCGGCTCACCGAGATGCCGACGTTCATGGCCGGCCGGACGCCCTGGTAGAAAAGGTCGGTCTCCAGGAAGATCTGTCCGTCGGTGATCGAGATCACGTTGGAGGGGATGTAGGCCGCGACGTCGTTGGCCTGCGTCTCGATGATCGGCAGCGCGGTCAGCGAGCCGCCGCCGAAGTCGTCGTTCATCTTCGCCGCGCGCTCGAGCAGCCGCGAGTGCAGGTAGAAGACGTCGCCCGGATAGGCCTCGCGGCCCGGCGGGCGGCGCAGCAGCAGCGACATCTGCCGGTAGGCGACCGCCTGCTTGGAAAGGTCGTCGTAGATGATGACGGCGGCCAGGCCGTTGTCGCGGAACCACTCGCCCATCGCGCAACCCGAGAACGGAGCAAGGAACTGGAGCGGCGCGGGTTCGGACGCGGTTGCGGTCACGATGATCGTGTATTCGAGCGCACCGGCGTCGGCGAGCGTCTT